>NZ_CAXWGV010000002.1:0-116651 GCF_964266725.1 Tessaracoccus sp. O5.2
CGCCCGGCAACGCCGGACCGCGACCGGCTAACCGGAGGAAACAGGTGAGGCAACGACCTGGCGAACCGGAGGTTCACTGCTGAGGCAACGATCAGTTCACCCGGAGGTATTGACATGAGGCATCACGATGTCGTCCACTTCGGCTGCAGGGCACCTGCGGCCTCCCATCCCGCGATGGAGGCGATCAGAGCCGAGCGCCGGCCTCCCGCGGACCTGGGGTCCCGGGTTCGGTTGTCGAAGGCGAGCAGGCGCCGCCTCCGCTGGCACCACGACGCGTGTCGAATATCCTGGTCGTGTCGATGGGTCGGAGGCGGAAGGTGCGCTCCGAGTCTCAAGAAGACTCGGGCGACGGATCGTTTCAGCCGGCCCCTTGAGCTGCGTGATATCGCTGCCCTCCTTCGGCGGTCATGCCGAGGGGGTCTTTGCTTGGGCTGTCATCAGCGTTCTATCAGCCCAGAGTCGGATGCCTGAGAGGCCGATGACAACCGTGTCCCACGAGATCAAGGCGATTGGGGCCGCACGGTCAGGATCTGGGACGTGTGCTATTTGTGCGTGGGCTTATGGGTTGGCGCCAGGTGAGCAGGGTCGCTGAGCCCGGGGATTCTATCGAGCTTGCCCGCGCTTGGTCATCCGTTGCAGTGCAGCATCCGTCGCTGCAGGCCTCTGCGTCGTCTAAGCAGCCGCAGGCGGTTCCTCCTTCGGTGTGGCCGTGGTTGCCGATCGGGCCACAGCACCCTTCGCCGCGCCATGCCTGGCGGCCTTCCTTGATGGCGACCACTGCGATGATCAGCCCGGCGATGGGTCCGCCCAGTACCGGCGGGACTTCCTGAACCAGTCCGTTGGGTCGCCCGACCCGTTGGGCGACCTCCGGCGAGCCCGACGCAGGGCAGCCGAGGCGACCAGTGCGCTGCTCGGATCGCCGGTCTGGCGCGAGCTTGATCCTGGCGGCCGCCGAGTTCGAGGCGCTGCTTGGTCCGACGAGCAACGATCCTTCTGCACTCACCGCGCCGACGATCACTCTCACCAAGTCGCTGGTCGACGGGATCGACCCTGCGCCGTTGAAGAAGTTCCTCGGTGGAGGCGAGCTTGGTGAGAAGTCGATCGCGCTCCTGCGCCGCCTGCTTTCATCGTTGGGCGACACCGAAGACGCTGCAGAGGTCTTCGCCGCCCTCCAGGCGTTCCGTTCCGCAGGAGGGGTCGCTCACCTTGGCGGGTTGAAGGCCGGTGCCGCGAGTGCCAAGCTCGGCATCGATGGAATGGCGCCGCTGGAAGCATTCGCCCACATGACGGTGAAGCTGACCAAGGCGCTGAGCCACGTGGCTGACCTGGCCGAGGCGAGTCTGACGAGGTCGTAGGTCGAATCGACCTGAGGCCTACGGCTGAGCCGGAGGCTCCTCCAGCGTCTCGATCAGGTTCGTGAGGGGGGTGAACGGGAACGGTCCGCCGACGAACTGCGCCGGAGTTGGCTCGCGGGTCACGAACATGGCACGTACACGGTACGGAACTGCCGGGTCAGCGGCAGGCAGCCGAAGGGCCGATGCGACCGAGTCCGCGTGCGGAGCGAGATCAGCGAGTTTCCGGGACAACTGCGTTGCGTACGAAGGCTTCTTGTCGTCCAGGAAGAAGCGATCAAGCATCCGACGAATATCTGCAAGCGCAAACACATCGGAAGGGTCCTTGACCTCGAGAAGCCAGATGTTCGGGTCCCCAGCACGCCCCGCGACGACGTCGATCTCAGTCTGCAGCGAGGGGACCGCCAGCCTCTCCGGCTTTGTCTCCTTGATGCTCGAAATCACCTTCCAGCCTGCGTCCTCCAGGACCTTACTGACCTGACGCTCGAGCGCCTTGTTGCGCGCAAGGCGGGCCGCTTCCAACGCCGTGTTCAACGCCGCCGGCGGCGCCGGCTGGCTCCAGGGCAGCTGACCTTGCTTCAGGTACCGCAGGTAGATGTTCGCTGTGGCGATGCAGAGTCGAGGAGACATCACGAGCAGGCCGTCAGACCGTTGCGCGAGCGGCTGAATCAGCACCCTGCGCTTCCGGCTGCGGGCCTGCCAAGGCTTCCAGTCGGTAGCCGACAGTTCGGCTGAAGTGCTCGTGAGGTGCTTGATCGCGTCGAGAGTGCGCTTCCTGGCGACCGCAGTGGTCACGCCTTCGGGTTGAATCATGTGCTCCGCCACCCGATCTGCCAGCGCGTCTGCGGAGACCACGGCGGCATCGGGATCCGCAGGTTCGAGGGGCCAGCTTCCGGCGGTGGTGAGCACGCCGAACACGTCAGTCGCGGATGCTCCGGATGCGTCGAGCATGGCCTCGTTGATGCCCGCTGGGATTGGTCCTGAGTCAGCGCGGTCCGCGTCCTCGATCGCAGTATCATTTGCGTCGACGTTGTGGGCGCTGCTGTATCTCAGGTTCGGCGCGAGTCGGGCGCGGGCGTAGGCGTGGTTGTCGAAGCTGTAACCGGACCCGTTGCCCGAGACCGTCCCGTCGCCAGGGATCGAGGCGGCCGGTTTCGTCGAAAGCTCGAACGACGTGCTGATCTCCAGAACGGTTTCGCCGACATGGTGGTGAATCGCTTCGCTGCGCGTCGTGGCCGCGAGATACACACGGGCTGCGGCAAGGATCTCCCCCCAGGTGAGGTCGTCGACAGGAGTCGACCCGGTCGGGGCGGTTCGCAGCGCTACTTCCATCGCCACCTCGATGCAGCGTCTCAGGGTGGTCAGTTCGTTCTCGGAAGCGTGCAGGCGTTCCAGCGGGTCCCAACTTACGCTCAAGATGTCGGTCGCATGCTTGGCGGCCATCTGCTCTCGCGACTTCCGCGCGAGGCACCGTTCGATCTGCTCCATCCCGAACTGCAGGAGTTCGTCCATGGAGTGGCCCGCCAGAGCAGCATCAAGAAGGGCGAGGGCGGTAGGTGCGAGCACGTCCCGGTCGATTTCCTTTGCAGGAGCGCCGCGGTACTCCCCGGGTTTGAGGCCGGCATTGTTCACGGCTTGAGCGACCTTGCGGCCGACGACCGAGACGAGGGCTTCGTTGAGGGCGACGGGGTTGCTGAAGTCGTTCCTGGACGTCAGTGGGCGGAGCGTCTCCACTGCGAACGTCGGTGGACCGCTCAGTATCGCGGCCTTGATGTTGTCGCTCGTATCTGCGGGCACGCCAGCTGCACGGGCCGCGTCAGCGATCACCGCTGCCATCGACGCCTGGAACGCCGCGGTCGGATCGAAGTCATCGTCCGGGGTTGGACCGAGATCGACCTCGACCTCAACGGTGAAGACGACGTCCGGCTCGTGGAGTGGACCGGACGCAGTTGAGGGTGACGCACGGAGAAGGCGGAGAACATCGCCGCCCGAGGAGGCGGTCACCAGATTGAAGATGTACCCGCGAACGTTGGTGCCCCTGTGAGCCTCAACCCAGACATCGGTGATCTCCTCGAACGAGTAGGCGAGGCCGATGGCAAGGTCGGACAAGAACGTGAACTTTGTCCACCGGCCAGCCCTTCTGTAGCGCTTCGACGGCAACAGGAACCTCGCTGACATGGACGGCCCAGCCAATCGCGTCCGGCGACCTGTGGAGCCCCTTCGTGGCCTTCACTGGCTTGGCGGCTCGGATGCGTCCGGCGAGGAGTCGGGGGCCGGCGTGATCATCTTCGGGGTCGGCATCAAGGTCTCGCAGAGCTGGCAAGCCCAAGCGGGCAAGCGCTACTTCGACGGGTGTGCGCTTCGCGGCAAGGACCCATTCGGCGGTTCCCCAGTGAGGCGTGATCGACATCAAACTGGGCGCCCGACCTCCGGAGAAGAAGCTCTTGCCGTTCGATCGCCACCACTCCCAGATGTTGATGGCTTCCCAGCCGATGAAACGTGGGAGGTCGGGTCGGGACATGTCGCGGCAGTAGTTGAAGAGGTCCAACTCGGAGTCCGCCGATTTCGACATCCATCGCAGGTCGTCCAACGAGAGCGCCGGCAGCCCGGGTCGCGCGAACGCTGCGATATGGCTTGGACTCGCCACGACGAGAAGGGGGACGACTTCGGCGCCGGGTCGCATCGTCAACTCGCCATAAGACATGGCGACCTTGCCAGGGTTGGCGGGATCGGACGCGGCGGACCGCGTTGCGCGCAGTGCTTCCGGCTCGTCCGGCACCTCGAACAGCTCGACGCTCAGTTCACTCAAGACCTGAACGAGAACAGAGTGTCTTCCAGTGGCCGAGGATGCCCACTGGACGACGTTGCGCGGCGAAGCAATCGGAGTCCCTTCAAAATCGGGTGGACCGAAGACGTCACCGAACCGCCACAGGGCGTCGCGGACCTCAGCCGCCGCGGCTTCTGCGAACCGTCGGCGCGCATCCGGATCCGTCGCCACCTGCGCCGCAAGCTCGCCAACTGCGCGACCCAAGGCGCCAGGAATGAAGTGGAGCGGCAACCAGCGCGGTTCCAACCATTCCGGGTCCTCAACCCGAAGAAAGCGTCCGACTGGGCTCTGCTGCGAGCCGGGGTCGTAGGACAGAACCGCGGACGTGCAGGTGATCCAGCTCAGTGCAAGGTGGTGCCGCTCAGTAGAGAGCAGATGTGCCGGTGTGCCGAGCGTGAGGAGTCGCTCCGCGGCCGCAAGTTCCTCCTTTGTCACGACAGTGTCTGCGTCGAGGTCGAGGTCGCCTCCCGGCCATGACTCGGCGACGATGGCGATCGCCGCGTCCTGGTAGCCAAGAACGATGTCCAGCAGGTCTCGGACCCCGAAGCCGATGCAGTCGATCAGGATCGGATCGATCGCCTTCGAAACCATCAATGCACGGTCCACATCGGCGACCGGCCGCTCGATGTCGCCGGGACCGATGCGCAGCGTGTAGTCCGAAATCCGGATCCGGACGTCGTCGCGAGGATCTTCAGGGAGGTAGTCCTCGTACATGTCGATAGTGCCGATCGACTCAGCGGCTCGTTCGAGGAGGTCGTGGAGAACGTGGGGGTCCGCAGGCTTGCCAGCCACGCCCGTCGTCTTGGACGCGAGTTCAACCAGGTGGCCAACGCGAACCCACTTGTGCCTGACTGCGGGGGACGCGCCTGCGGCGGCCAGCAGGAGCCAGAGGCTCTCCGAGTCGAACTGGCCGATGTATCGGCACAGGGCGGCGCGTCTGCGGTTCTGTCGCCCCTTGCCCATGTGCCACCTTCGAGCCTAGTAGCGGTTCGAGATCCCTCCCTGGGAGTCTGGCCCCACGATAGCCGTGCAAACCGACAGGCTGGTCGCCCAAAGTCGTCCCCGAGAGGGGCACGGAGGGCCGGTACCAGCAGACCCACTGCGACTCAGCCGGATCGACCCGTCGCGAACGCAGACATCCGCGCAGCCAGCTGGGCGTCACGCTCGGCGGCGACGTGCTGGTAACGCATGGCCATGTTCGGCGTGCTGTGCCCGATCCGCGCCTGAAGTTCGGCGAGGGTGGCCCCCAACTGCGCTGCGAGCGTCGCACTCGTGTGACGCAGACCGTGCACCGTCAGGCCGGGCATGCCGATGGCCGCCTTGCCCTTGTTGTGGGCCACCCGCAGGACGCTGTCGTTGAGCGGAGAGTGTCCATCCCTGGCCGGGAACAGCAACGCCTCCCGCTCACGCACCGGCTGGCGCGCCGCCCACTCCCGCAACGCCGGAAGTAGATGGGGAGGGATCGACACCGACCTGACCCCGGCGTCCGTCTTGGGTGGGCCGATCAGGAGCTGCCCCTTGAGTCGCACAACGGCTGACGGACATGCACCACACCGATGTCCAGATCCAGGTCACGCACGCGGAGCCCGCGCACCTCGCCGGAACGCAGACCGCACCATCCGGCCAGCAACAGCGGAACCCGCCGCGCCTCGGGCACGGCAGCCAGGTAGCGGTTTAGTTGATCGACGGTGAGCACCTCGATCACGCGGGCGCGTTCCTTCTGGGTGCCCGCCTTCACCCGGCAGGGGCTCACCTCCACGAGCCTCTCCTCGACGGCCTCCTCGAAGATCGACTTGAGCAGCCCGTAGGCGTTGGCCTGTTGGGTGGGCGTCGTCCGCATCCCGGCGTACCAGGCTGAGATCTCCGCGGCGGTGATCTCGCCCAGAGGCCGGCGGGCGAAGGTCGGGAGAATGGTCAACCGGAGCAGCTTCGCGTACAGCGCCGCCGTGCCGGGTCGAATCCGGCGGCGGACCACCACGGTTGCGGCGTACTCACCCAGCAGCAGCGGCGCCTCGTGCACCTCCCGGACCTGACGGGCCGGCGGTTCCCACTCGCCGCGGCTGATCATCCGTTCCTGGTCGACCAGCCTCAGCGTCGATCCGGGCGACGAACGTGATCGGAGCACTGTGCCGGCCGCCGTCGGGGCCGGTGTAGCGCGCCCGGTACCGCCCACTCGGCAGCTGGCCGACCTCACCGAAGCCGCGCTTGGCCTTGGCACGTGGTTTACCCATGATGCGCCCCTCCCGTCACGCTCCGTAACGGGCTCAAAGACGGTCGGGTGGACAGCGGGCGACCCTCACAACGTTCCCCACGCCCCGAATGTCGTGGGGAATACGTGGGGAACCGTGGGGAATACGTGGGGAATGGGAGGCCTCTGAAGGCCATCCGTGTCCATGAGAGTCCACAACTGAGAAGGACCGAAGTCCTTGTCAGAGGGGATTTGATGTAGTCAGGGGACTATACATCGTTGTGCGCGAGAGAGGAGTTGAAGCTCTCTTCTGTCAGCCCATAATGACCCCCGGACAAGGACTTATGCGGATTGATTGCCACTTCGTCACCTTGCCGTGGGGAATGCGTGGGGAATGATTCTGAACCGCAGACGCGCGCGGAACACGCGTCCAAGGCTGCCCCTCAGCATAGGCGGACACGAGAGGGTCGCTGGCGAAAGGTTCGTTGCTCATCGCAGGGCTGCCAGCAGGTCGTTGCAGAGGGCGGCAAACGCGGGGGCGACCGTGGCGTCGCCTCCTGCCGCGGATGCCGCGAGGAGCGCGATCCGGCCTCGGGGTGAGGTCGCGTGCAAGCGCAGGATCTGGACGGCTTCATCAGCGACGGCCGCCGCGTTGAGCTCGCCCCTGTGCTTGGTCAGTCCGAGCACGAGGTCGGCGGTGGCGACTGCTTGGAGGAGGCGGAAGGCGTCGAGGGCGTCCTTCTCCTTGAGCCTGTCCGGCTGGCGGTCGGACTGTCCGAGACGTTCGTTGATCTTGATGACCTTGGCCACCAGCAGGGCGGCCGGGCCGGCGATGGCCAGGTCGAACGTGCGGTCGTCGACCGGTTCCAGCGCACCGATGTTGACGCGTTCGTGGTCGACCAAGGCGGGCTCGAGGCCTCTGGCGATCCGGGCGGTCAGCCTGTCGTGGGGCGCGAGCCGTGCGGCACGCGCCGACTCCCGGTGCGTGCCCGCTTGATGCGGGACGACCATGAGGTCGACGGCGACGTCGGTGGCTGCGACCCAGTGACCGGGGTTGGGGCCGGGAACGAAGCCAGCACCGCGCAGGACCGCGCCGATCTCGGGGACGTCCGCCAGCCCGCGGGTGTCAATGGCGAGGTCGGCGTCGGTTGTCATCAAGGGCACGTTGAGGTCCGTCTTGCCGGTGTGGTGGTAGACGGCTTGGGCGCCGAGCAGGATGAGGCTCGGGAGGTGGTCGGTCATTGCTTCGAGGGCGCCGAGGAGGACGCGGCGGGCGGCGACGTACTCGGGGGCGACGGCGTCCATGTCACTCCTTCCACGATGGGTCGGTTGCGGCGAGGGCGTCCATCAACTGCTCGGCCTCGGCGTCCGAACGGCCGGGCAGGGTCAACAGGTCCGCCAGCACGAGCGCTGTGGGCGCGAGAGCGACAGGTTCACCCGCTTGGGGGAGGATCCGCTGGTCCTGGGGGGCGACGATGACCACGTTCGCGGTCGCCGCGTCCGCCTCCACCAAGCCCAGTTGCTCAGCCAGCCTGCGGGGCGACGCCGCGTAAAGAGCGAACAGTCGCAACGGGACCACCGATGTCTTGTCCGGCGGCAGCAGCCGGCGGGCAGCCGCGGAACCCGTGACCGCCACACCCTCCTGTTTAGCGAGCCGGTCGGTGACCTGGGCCAGCCCTCGCGGCGCGAGCCAGTACCCCAGGCCAGGGTTGGTGGTGGCGTATCCGTAGTCTTGCACCCAGCGCCGCAGCAACGAGCGACGCCGGACGCCGGTCAAGGCGCCGCGGGCGTCCCGGTCGACGATCCCCTCAGCCGCCAAAGTGACGAGCAGCTTAGACACCGACCCGGGCGACACCTGCGCCACACTGGCCAACTCCCGGACACCGACCGGCACCTCGACCTCGGACAGGGCGCGGATCACGCGACTGGTAGCCACCCCGTTCAACCGGACTACCGCAGCGGACTCCGGAGCACGAGGGGAGCGCTCGGCACCCTCACCCGTGAGCAGGATCAACGGGTCGTCCGAGACCAAGCGCACCCAGCCCGTCGCGTCGACGTAACTGATCCCCGCCTCGGCCAAGGCACGGCGCGTAGCAGGCCCGAGGTAGTCCGAGACGAACAAGACCGGAAGCCCCGACTCACGCTGACGTTCGCGAAGTGTCGCGACCGTACCGGCAAGCGACCACCCGCCCGCGCGCCTTGCCTCGACGCTGTAGGTGACGCCCACCCCGGCCGGCCCACGCAGCACGACCAGCACGTCTCCCACCATGCCCTCGCCGACGGTCAGGGTCGCGTCCCATGTGGGGGGCAGCAGGTCCGCGATCCGGCGTAGACCCTGCTCGAGCATGACCGTTTCTGCAATCCGCGGATTTCTCATGAGGCAAAACAGTCTAGTTCTAGAAACAAAGACGGGCAAGCGCCGACGGCGCCTCCCCCAGTCTCCGGGACAGTCTGGACTCCGGCGCGCCCCCCGGAAGGCACCGAGTGCCGTATCCCCCACAGAGATCGGCGAGGTGGACGCGTCGACGTCGGGCGCTGCCCGGTCCTCCACGTCGCTCCGCACCGCGCGGCCTCCTGTCACCCGCTCATCAAGGCAGTCACTCACATAACGGACGCCTTCTCCTGTCCGTGGACAGCTCCGCGCCGGGCCTCACACGCCCTTTCAGTCGTCGTCTTGGCGGGTCAGCGGGCGGCGGACGAGGCCCGCCTCCGCGTCCAGCAGGTCCATGGCAGCCGCGCCGCTGCGGTGACCCGCAATCGTGGCGGCCACCCTGATCGATCACCCGTTCCAGAACCACCGCAAACCGTTGAAGGTGTACTCCATCGCCGCGCGCCCGTCGTGGGAGTATCCCTGCTTGAGGTGGAAGGCGAAGTTTCCGTTCTGTTCGTCTGCGGTCTCGGCGAAGTACGGGGAGTTCCGCATCAGGTTCGCCCTATTTTCGTCGTAGGTTCGGGCGAAGTCCTCCGTTCCGGTGATGACCCACACGAAGTAGTCGGCTTTGTCCCGGTCCTGCGCGGCCATGAAAATGTTCTCCGGGTCCAGCGACGTCCCGCAGCTCATCGGGAGGAAGTAGCGGAAGTAATCCAAACCATTCTGGAAGGTGCGCCAGGTGGCCACGGCGCCCATGGAGAAGCCGCCGAATCCGCGATGGCCGCGAGAGGACGCGAGACCCTTCTCCGAGACGTCCTCCGCATGGGTGGAGTACTTGCTTTCCACCGCGGGAAGGAGGTCGTTCAGGAGCTCGCGATGGAAGTTCTGGTTGAGAGTGAGAGCCAGGCTGAAGTTCGCGCTGTCGTCCGGACTCGTGTTGTTGTACGGTCAAGGGGGCGGTGCTCCTCAACTCCGGAGGCGCGTTCCGCTTCCGCGGCAACCAGCGCGAGGGCTTCCCGGTGGCCGAGGAACTGAGCCGACGCGGCTACCAGTCGTTCGTCGTCGACTACCGGCTCGTGCCCTACACCCAGCAGGAGGGCGCCCTCGACCTGGCGCGGGCCGTCCGGTTCGTCCGCACCCACGCGGACGCCTACGGCCTCGACGGCGACGACATCGCCGTCATGGGCTTCTCCGCCGGCGGCATCCTGGCCGGCGAGATGTTGCTCAACTTCGCCGGCGCCGTCAACGGCGGCACCTTGGACCCCGACTACCGGCCCGACGCCCTCGACCAGATATACGCGGAAGCCGCCGCCGGCATGGTCTACAGCTTCTACGGACGCCTCTCCGTCGCGTCCACCGACGTGGAGAAGTTCCGCTCCGCCGCCCTGCCCCCCACCTACTTCAGCTACGGCACCCGCGACCCGTTCGTCCGCCAGTTCGAACTCTGCGTGGACGCCCTCCGGCAGGCCGGCGTCCCCGTGGAGTCCGTCCCCCTGGACGGCATGCCGCACGGCTACGGCGCCACCGGCGGCTGGATCCCCGCCTACGACGACTGGCTCACCGACGTGTTCCAGGCCAACTGACCCCACCACGAACCCCCCCGAAGGAGCCCTCATGAACGCACACCACGCCGACGAGCCACGGAACGCGGAGCCGAGCGCGCCCGCTGCGAACGGTCGACGCCGCTTCCTCCTCGGAGCCACGGGGCTCGCCGCCACCCCCCTGCTGCTGGGCACGGTCGGGTGCACCGCCACAGCCCCGGCCGGCAGCACCCCACCGGCGCTGCGAATGATGCCGATCATGTCGTCCCTGCTGGACACGGGCCCGTACAGGGTGCCGGTCATCGTCTGGCAGCCCAGCCCGATGCTGGAGACCTGCAAGGCCCCCAGGGTGCGCCGGCCGGCCATGGTGATCGCGGCTGACACCGACCGGTCGGTGGTGGTGGCCGGAGTCGCCGGCGAGGGATCGAGGCTGCTGCTCGGCGTCCCGGCCGGGACGGGGACGCTGGTGAGCGTGGGGCGGAAGTCAGGGTCGTCGGCGTATCCGCCGGTGTTCTCGGTGTAGACGGTCGTCGCGGGGACGTTGCCCTCCTCCCACAGGTACAGCGTCTGCGACCGCGTCGGGTCGGGCGCCGCGACGGCGACCGTGGCACCCCCGCTCGACGCTGTGGGCTTCGTCGGCGGCATCCGGGTTCCTCCGGGTCCGGCCGTTGCGGGGCTGCCCGGCGGCTGCGGCGTGACCGGTCCCGGTGGGGCGCCGGAGCAGGCGGTGAGGGCGAGCAGCAGGCTGGCGCACGCCAGCGCGGCAGAGGTCCTGCCGATCGTGCGCATCGTCGTGGTCCTTCGGATGGTTGGGTGGGTGGGTGTGTTCATCGGTGCTGTTCCCAGAAGGCGACGGCGCTGTCGATCCAGCCTTCGGCCGAGGTCCCGATGCCGAGGCCGAAGCCGTGGCCGACGTTGGGATACCGGTGGAACTCGGTCGGCACGCCCGCGGCCGACAGGGCGTCGACGCGGCGCTGCATGGTGCGCCAACTGGCGATGCCGTCGTCCTCGCCGACGCACGCGTAGGTGGGCGGGTCCTGACCGGAGACGTCGGTGTAGCCCGTGTACTGCATGATGACCGCGGCGGGACGGGGCAAGGGGTCGCCACCGAAGGCGGCCGGGCCCCGCGCACCCAGAGTGGCGGCCATCCGGGCCCCGGCCGATCCGCCCCACAGCGAGTAGCCCGAGGTGTCGAGCCCGAGCTCGTCGGCGTGCGCGAACACGTACGACAGGGCGGCGGCCAGGTCCTCGGCGGCCACTTGCAGCCCGCCGGTGCGGTATTGCAACGCGAACGTGTGATAGCCGCGGCGGCTCAGCTCCAGGGCGTGGGGCAGGCTCTCGTGGAGCGAGCCGACATAGGAGAAGCCGCCGCCGGCGCTGATGATCGCGAACGGCGCGCCGGGCTCGCCCTCGAAGTAGAACAGGCCGGTGTCCTGCCTGCTCGGGTCGGCCGCACGGGCGGCGTCGGGGTAGATGTCGTGGAAGACAGGCTGCCCGCGGTCGACGGCGCCGATCAGCGCGTTGACCACGTCCACGCTCGTGCCGACGTCGACGTGGCTGTGGTACGGCAGCAGGTCACCCACGTCGCGCAGCGTCCGCCCGTCGTCAGGCAGTCCCCCGCCGTTCGGCACCAGGAACCGCCCGAACCGGCCGAAAGCCGGATGGTTGACCACGTCGACCAACGTCGTGTCGGCGTCCACCGGCGCGTAGCCCCCCTCGACGCCCGACGCCGACGCGGACGCCTCCGGGGCCGGCGGCGGAACCGACGCCGGTGCGGGCGGTCCGGCGTCGGAGCAGCCGGCCAGCCACAGCAGCCCGACCATCACAGCGAGCAGGCGTTGTCCCGCCCTGCGCCTGCGCGCGCCCTGACGAGCAGAGATGGGTGTCGGCGTCCGCATGGCTCGTGCTCCTTCCGTCCGCTCGTTCCCAGCCCACCACGTCTCCCCCCGGGCCGCGAGGTGCTGCCGATGGGTGTACTGCCAGCACATGGCTGGGCGGACGGTGGGCGCCTACCGTGGGGGTCATGGACCAGCGAGACGAAGCCCGGGAGTTCCTGGCCTCCCGCCGGGCCCGGCTCTCCCCCACCGACGTCGGGCTGCCGCCCAGCATCGGGCGGCGCCGGGTCCCCGGCCTGCGCCGCGACGAGGTGGCCGCTCTCGCCGGCCTGTCCTCGGAGTACTACGCCACCTTGAGCGCGGGAACCTGGCCGGGGCGTCCGACGCGGTGCTGGATGCGGTCGCCCGCGCCCTGCGTCTCGACGACGCCGAACAGCTCCACCTGCGGAACCTCGCCCACGCCGCGAAGACCCCCACCCGCCGGCGACGCGCCCCGGCAGCACCACCACCGGTCCACCCCTCGTTGCAGCGGATCCTCGACGCGCTCACCACGGTGCCCGCCTACCTCCGCGACAGCCGCATCGACATGGTGGCCGCCAACGCCCTCGCCCGCGAGCTCCACGCCCCCGTCTTCGCGTTCGCCCGCGCCACGGGCACCGCCCCCAACACCGCCCGGTTCGCGTTCCTCGACCCCGCCGGCCAGCATTTCTATCCCGACTGGGAACAGGTCACCCGTGACGTCGTCGCCGCGCTGCACGCCGCCGCCGTCCACAACCCCTACAACAAGCCGCTCACCGACCTCATCGGGGAACTGTCCACCCGATCGGACACGTTCCGGGCCCTGTGGGCCAACCACAACGTCGGCCTGCACCGCACCGGCACCAAACGGATGCGGCACCCCGACGTCGGCCTGCTCGAACTCGACTACGACGTCCTGGAGCTCCCCGGCGAACCTGACCTCACCCTCATCGCCTACACGGCCGCCGCCGGCACCCCGACCGCCGACAAGCTCGCCCTCCTCGCCAGCCTCGCCGCCACCCGCACCGCCGAACAGGCCGCCCGGAGAACCGACCAGCAGCAGGAGCAGGCTTGACACGCTCCGCGGCGGACTTGCCACGCTCCGGCGCTGCTGCCCTGGGGGGTACTGGCGAGGGGGGTGCTGACAGCATCTCCCACACTCCGGAGCGGGTCCGTAGGGTCGACGTCATGGACAACCACCGCAGCGAGGTACGCGACTTCCTGGTCTCGCGTCGCGGCCGGGTCACCCCCGCGCAGGCGGGCATCCCGGCCGGGCTTGGCACCCGGCGCGTTGCCGGCCTGCGACGCAGTGAGGTGGCCCAGCTGGCCGGGGTGTCGGTGGAGTACTACACCCAACTCGAGCGGGGCAGCATCCGCGGAGCCTCCGACAGCGTCCTGGACGCCGTCGCCCGCGCCCTGCAGCTCGACGAGGCCGAACGGACCCACCTGTTCGACCTCGCCCGGGCCGCGAGCTCCGGCACGGCCGCGCGTCGGCGTCCCCCGGTGCGGTGGGTCCGGGCCAGCATCCAGCAGATCCTCGACGCGCAACTGTCGCCGGCGTGGGTGTGCAACGGCCGCGGGGACATCGTGGCAACCAACCTGCTCGGCCGGGCGCTGAACTCGCCCCTGTTCGACGAGGCCGTCCTTCCGGTCAACCTCGCCCGGTTCAGGTTCCTCAACCCGGACGCCGTCGACTTCTTCCGCGACTGGGAGGCCACTGGCCGCGACAGTGTCGCGGCGCTTCGCGTCGAGGCCGGCCGGAATCCCTACGACAAGGCGCTGACCGACCTGATCGGGGAGTTGTCCACCCGCAGTGAGGAGTTCCGCACCCTGTGGGCCACCCACGACGTCCGCCTGCACCGCACCGGCACCAAGCGGCTGCGCCACCCGGTCGTCGGCGACCTCGACCTCGCCTACGAAGGCCTCGACCTGCCCTCGGACCCCGGCCTGGCGCTGTTCATCTACACCGCCGACCCCGGCTCACGCTCCCACCAGGCACTCGACCTGCTCGCCAGCTGGGCCGCCAGCGACGCAATCCAGGAGCGCGACGCGGGCCACGGGGGCCAGACGAGAAACGCACCACACCCCACCACCTCGACTCCCACCTCGTCCTCATGACCCAGCTCGCACCATCCCACCCAGACCGGACCGCGACAGCGGTCGGCATGATCACCACCACGAAGGGTTCCACCATGTCCATCCAGATCCCCACCGTTACGCTGAACAACGGCGTCGCCATGCCGATCCTCGGATTCGGCGTGTTCCAGGTGCCGCCCGACGAGACCGAGCGCGTCGTCACCGACGCCCTCGCCGCCGGATACCGCCACCTCGACACCGCCGCCGCCTACGGCAACGAGGAAGCGGTCGGCCGGGCCATCAAGGCCAGCGGACTGCCCCGTGACGAGCTGTTCATCACCACCAAGCTGTGGATCCACGACGGCGGCGAGGACGGCGCCAAGCGTGCCTTCGACACCTCGCTGCGCCTCCTCGGCCTCGACCAACTCGACCTCTACCTCATCCACCAGCCGTTCGGCGACTACTACAGCTCGTGGCGCGCGATGCAGGACCTGCATCGCCAGGGCGCCATCCGGGCCATCGGGGTGTCCAACTTCTACCCCGACCGGCTCGTGGACCTCATCGACCACAACGACATCACCCCCGCGGTCAACCAGATCGAGACCCACCCCTACTTCCAGCGGGCCGACGACCAGCAGCTGATGATCGACCGCGGCGTCCAGATCGAATCCTGGGGGCCGCTCGCCGAGGGCAAGAACAACATCTTCAGCGACCCCACGCTTACCGCCATCGGCCAGGCGCACGGCAAGTCCGTCGCCCAGGTGACCCTCCGCTGGCTGATCCAGCGTGGTGTCGTGGTGATCCCGAAGTCGTCACGCCCCGAGCGGATGGCCGAGAACCTCGACGTGTTCGACTTCCAGCTCACCGACGACGAGATGGCGCGCATCGCCGCCCTCGACACCGGCGCCAGCGTCGCCTTCGACCACCGCGATCCCGCCATGGTCAGCCGCCTGAACGGCGTCCGGATCAACTGAGCCCGCCGGCGCCCGACCGCACCCCGACGAAGGAGCACTACGAATGATCACCCGCATCCTCGGGACGAGCGGCCTGCAGGTTTCCAGCCTTGGGCTGGGCTGCATGGGCCTGAGCCACGGCTACGGCCCGGCGTCCACCCACGTCGACGGCGTCGCGCTCATCCGTGCCGCCGTCGACGAGGGCGTCACCTTCTTCGACACCGCCCAGGTCTACGGCCCGTTCACCAACGAGGAACTCGTCGGGGAAGCCCTCGCCCCCGTCCGCGACCAGGTCGTCATCGCCACCAAGTTCGGGTTCTCCTTCGACGGCACCAGCTCCACCGGCCTCGACAGCCGCCCCGACACCATCCGCACCAGCGTCGACGACTCGCTGCGCCGGCTGCGCGTCGACGCCATCGACCTGCTCTACCAGCACCGCGTCGACCCGAACGTGCCCATCGAGGACGTCGCAGGCACCGTCGCAGAACTCATCGCCGAGGGCAAGGCCAAGCACTTCGGCCTGTCAGAGGCCGGCGTCGGCACCATCAGGCGAGCCCACGCGATCCAGCCGGTCACCGCGCTGCAGAGCGAGTACTCCCTGTTCTGGCGCGAGCCCGAGGCGCATATCCTGCCTACCCTGGTCGAGCTCGGCATCGGCTTCGTGCCGTTCAGCCCCCTCGGCAAGGGCTTCCTCACCGGCGCAATCAACACCGCCACGACCTTCAACGACGGCGACCTCCGTAGCAAGCTGCCCCGGTTCACCGAGGATGCCCGCGCCGCCAACCAGGCGCTCGTGGACGCCGTCACCACCGTCGCCACGCGCCGGGGCGGCACCCCCGGCCAGGTCGCCCTCGCGTGGCTCCTCGCCCAGCACGCCTGGATCGTCCCCATCCCCGGCACCACCAAGCTCCACCGCCTCAGCGAGAACAACCGGGCCGTCGACCTCCACCTCGCCGCCGACGACCTCGCCGACCTCGCCCAGGCCTCCGACCGCATCGACCTCCACGGCGACCGTTACCCCGAACAGATGCAACGCTGGATCGACCGCTGACCCGCGCTTACGCCGGTGCTCGGGGGTACTGCCAGTACCCCTCACGCGGGAAACTCCCTGATCGCCCCGGGATGGGGTGAGATGGGTGCCATGCGAGGAGCCATCATTCATGCCGCCGGCGACGTCCGCTACGAGGAGCGTCCCGACCCGGTCATCGTCGAACCCACGGACGCCGTCATCCGCACGGTCGCCGCGTGCGTGTGCGGGTCGGACCTGTGGCGCTACCGCGGCATCAGCCCGGTGGCGAAGCCGACCCCGATCGGCCACGAGTACGTGGGGATCGTCGAGGCCGTCGGTGACGCCGTCACCACGGTCAAGCCGGGCGACTTCGTCGTCGGCGGGTTCCTGCACAGCGACAACACCTGCCCGCTGTGCCGCAAGGGCATGCACGCCTCCTGCCAGCACGGCGGCGGCTACGACGGCTGCCAGGCCGAGAAGATCCGCATCCCGAACGCCGACGGCACCCTGCTCGCCACCCCCGGACAGCCCGACGACGACCTCATCCCCAGCCTGCTCGCCCTGTCCGACGTCATGTGCACCGGCTGGCACGGCGCGATCTCCGCCGGGGTGACGGAAGGCTCGTCCGTGGTCGTGGTCGGCGACGGGGCGGTCGGGTTGAGCGCCGTCCTGGCCGCCGCCCAGCTGGGCGCCACCACGATCATCGCGATGAGCCGGCACGCCGACCGCCAGCGGATCGCGACCGCGTTCGGCGCCACCCACCTGGTCGCCGAGCGCGGCGAAGAGGGCGTGGCGGCCGTGAAGGAGTTGACCGGCGGGATCGGCGCGGACGCCGTGATCGAGTGCGTCGGCACCGAGGACGCCCGCTTGCAGGCCGTCGCCAGCGTGCGGGACGGCGGGATGATCGGGTTGCTCGGTGTCCCCCACGGCGATCTACCCGTGGACAGCTTGTTCTGGCGCAACGTCGGCCTCAAGGGCGGTCCCGCGCCGGTGCGGGCGTACCTGCCGCACCTGCTGGACCTGGTGTGGACCCGGCAGATCAACCCCGGCCGCGTGTTCGACCTCGACCTGCCCCTGTCGCAGGTGGCCGAGGCCTACGCCGCGATGGACGAACGCCGTGCCATCAAGACCCTGCTCCGCCCGTGACGGGCATGGACATCAGGACCGAGGTGCGCGACTTCCTGTCGTCGCGGCGGGCCCGGCTCACCCCCGAGAAGGCGGGCCTGCCCGCCTGGGGGACGAACCGGCGCGTCAAGGGGCTGCGCCGCGAGGAGGTCGCCCTGCTCGCCGGGGTCAGCGCCGAGTACTACGTCCGCCTCGAACGCGGCAACCTGGCCGGGGTGTCCGAGCAGGTCCTCGAAGCCGTCGCGAACGCCCTCCAGCTGGACGACGCCGAGCGCGCTCACCTGTTCGGACTCGCACGCACGGCGTCCGCGCGCAAACCCGCCGGGACGCCGCGGCGTCCCGTCCGGCCGGCGGTGCAGTGGCTGCTCGACTCGATGACCGGCACCGCCGCGTACGTCCGGAACCACCGCACCGACCTGCTCGCCGCGAACGCCCTGGGCCGCGCCCTGTACGCACCGGTGTACGACATGCCCGGACGCCCGAACGTGGCCCGGTTCGTGTTCCTCGACCCCCGCGCCCGCGAGTTCTTCATCGAGTGGGACAAGGTCGCCGCCGAGGCCGCCGCCCTGCTGCGCTCGCTGGCCGGGGAGAACCCCTACGACCAGGGCCTCGCCGCACTCGTCGGCGAACTGTCGACCCGCAGCGAGATGTTCGCCCAGCTGTGGGCCCGGCACGACGTCCGGCTGCACCGCACCGGGGTCAAGAAGTTCCACCACCCCGTCGTCGGCGACCTCACCCTCGCCTACGAAGCCCTCGACCTGGCCGCCGACGCCGGCCTGCGCCTCAACGCGTACGTCGCCGAACCCGGCACCCCCTCCGCCGAGGCGTTCAGCCTGCTCGCCAGCTGGGCCACCACTCCGACCCGCACCGCCGAGCCGGCCACGAACCCCGCGACGGCCACTCAGGACTGATGGAGTGCCGCGGGCCACGATCAGCCCAGCAGGCCGACCCGCTGTAGCCAGGCCCGCACCTCGGGCTCGGCAGCTCCGGCTTCCTCACCCCGGACGGCGAGCCCCTCACCGAGGGTCGCCCCACGGCAGGTCTGGCGGTAGACCTCGACCGCCCGCCCCAGCCCGCTGCCCGCGTGGGTGGTCAACGGGTACACCGTCCTGCCGGTGAAGTCGAGGGCCTCGGTGAACGTCCGCATGATCATGGGCGGCCGCACGCTCCAGACACCGCTGGCCAGCACCACTCGGTCGTAGCCGGCGAGATCTGGCAGAGGGTCGGCGATCCGAGGCCGAGCGTCGGCGTCCTGCTCACGGGTGTTCTGGGCGACCGTCTCCTCATAGTCGGTCGGGTATGGCTCGGCCGGGACGATCCGGTAGACGTCCACGTCCACCAGTTCGGCCAGGAGGCTGACGACCACCTCGGTGTTGCCCACCTCCAGCCACGTGCGCCCCCCGTAGAAGTGGTTCTCGCCGGCGCGGGAGAAGACCGCGACGAGCGTCCGCGATCCTGGGTCAGCCTGCGTGGGGTTCCCCGAGGTTCGGGCAGGGACGACGGGGGTCACCGGGGCACAGCCGGCAAGGCCCATGCCCACGCCACCGAGGACGGCTCCGGTCAGCAGGTCGCGTCGGGTCACCATCGGGCCAGGTCCTTCCGGACGCGGTCCGGTTCGTCCTCGAGCGGCTGGTTCGCGGCGTCTCGGACTCCGTCGAGCGAGCCAGCGGGGTCGGCTTCCAAGGCGGCGAACACGGGCTCCAGCTCGACCTGCTCGACGCCGGTCTCGGCGACCAACTCGAGTGTCTTGCGCTCAGCCGCCGGCGAGGCGAGGGCGGCCACAACCACCCGCGCGATCTGGCGGCGGGCGATGACCCCGTCGGCGGGGCTGCCCGTGTGTCGGGTGTCGCCCTGCAGCATCACGATCCGCTGCTGATCAGGGCTGTGATAGTCGAACCAGCCCGGCCGCACGATGGTGTAGGGCAGCCCGCTCGCCCGCACCAACCGTTCGGAGCGACGGTTCCAGTCCGCCGACTGCGTCGACCTTTTGTACGAACCCGCGCGGTTCGTGACCCCGATGGAGGTCATCAGCGCGATCCGCGGGCGGGCGTCGCCGAGCGCTTCGAGCACGTTGCGGACGCCGCCGTAGTCGACGGTCTCGGCGCCGCGGCTGCCTTGGCCGTTCGAGCCGAGGGTGAAGACAATGGCGTCCACCCCCGAGACGGCAGCGGCGAGGGTCTCGGGGCGCGTCACGTCGCCGACCACGACCTCGACGCCGGCAGGGAGGCTCGCGCGGGCGGGGTCGCGGACCAGCGCCCGCGCCGTGTAGTCCGCGTTCAACGCTTCAGCGACGACGTGCCGGCCGATGCTGCCAGTCGCGCCGACAACCAGAACAGTCGTGATGGGGCTCATGGGTTCTCCTTGATGGGACGCCGATCGCGGTCGAAGGTCAGGGCTGGTCGATGCCGGCGGCAGCGCGATCCGCGCCGAGCAGCGAGTGGGCAGCGTGGTACTGATCCTCGGTGACCGCTTCGAGCCAGGTGGTGGCGTCGCCCTCTTCGGGTGCGACGAGGAGCGCGAGGTGGCACATCAGGTGGTCGGTCGTGCCGCCGTGCCAATGCTCGTCGCCGGGCGGCGTCCAGATCGTCTCGCCGGGGTGCAGGACGAGGACGCGTCCGTCGCGGGTGCCGACGAAGCCGACGCCGTCGGTGCAGTGCAGGGTCTGGCCGAGCGCGTGGCTGTGCCAGTGGGTCCGGGCACCGGGGGTGAAGCGGACATGGGCGGCGACCAGACGGGACGGGTCGCCGCCGTCGGCGATGCCGTCAACGAACACGTCACCGGTGAAGGTGTCGGCCGGTCCCTTGCGGGTCGTCGGGGTGGGGTACTTCTCCATGGTCTTCCTTCTCGTCGGGTGACGGTGGGGGTGGTGGGCCCCCGGGTGGGTCAGGCCGGGGGCAGCACCTCGCGCACGCAGGCGAGCGCGTTGAGCGTGCGCGGGTACCCGATCCACGGCAACAGTTGGGTCGCGACATCGATGAGAAGCGCGCGGCCGTTGCCGACGTTGGCGTTCCCGGCGATGTGGCCCTTCAGCTGCGACTCGCAGCCGCCGAGGGCGCTCAGCATCGCGAAGGTGAGCAGCTCCCGGGTCGGCACGTCGAGCCCACCGCGGGTCCACGTGTCGCCGAAGCAGTTCGCGCTCAGGAACTCATGGAGGTGAACCTCGTCGGCTGGCGCGTTGTCGTAGCCGGCCTGGATCCGGTCGCCGAAGATGGCCGTCTGGAGGGCGAAGCCAGCCTCCCGGCGGGTCGCGGGCGTAGTGGTCGACTGGGCCTCCAGCGGCAGCTCGATTCCCCGCTCGGTCAGGACGTCGTTGGTGGCGTGCAGGAAGTCGAAGACCCGGGCCTGCCCGCAGTAGGGCACGGCGTGGTGCACCACCTCCTTGACCTCGACGGGGGTGACCCCGACGTTGAGGGCCGCGCACAGCATCACGCGGTACTCCGCCACCGCGCCCAGCGCGATCAGCGCCGCGAGGGTGACCTCCAGCCGCAGCTGGACCGGCAGGAGGCTGCGCGAGGCGACCTCGTCGAACGCGAAGTTGTCGAACACCTCCACGAACTCGGGGTCCGTCCGAGCAAGGGAGGAGGTGTGGGAACCGAACAGCACCGCGTGCTTCGTGTGCGCGGCGTCGGTGATGGGCATGGGTCTCCTCCTGGTCAGAACGATTGTGGGAGCCGCAGGCGTCACGGTCCTCTCATCGTTCGTACAGTTCCCATGCAACGCGGTTCCGTCGAGCCGAACAAGCTCACGTTGGTGCGGGTACTGCCAGTACCCCCCAGACTCGTCGCAAGTACGCCCCTCGCCGGTGCTGACCTCCCCGGCGGGCCCCATGCCGCCACCACCAGCGGCCGGCTGACTCCACCTGAATTCCTGGATGTCGTCCACACGAAACCCGCACGCCGCCGGACAACCCTCGTCGGGGTCACGTGCAATACGGCCGGCTGGGCCATTCCGTGGGGAACACGTGGGGAATGCGTGGGGAACACGACCCACGCGTGGGGGACGAACGCGCCGCCCGAGGCGCCGCCGCTCACCTCAGCAACGCATTCCCCCTTGCCAGCAGCACGTCACAACATCGGGACATGAGAAAGGCGGGAGGTTTTCGCCTCCCGCCTTTTCCCTGTATAACCCCTAGTCAGAGGTGCTTTTTGTGCGCGAGAGAGGAGTTGAAGCTCTCTGCTATCCAGCGATGATGGCCTCCTGACAAGGTCTTTTGATGGGCCTGAGCCATGTCGTCACCTTGTCGTGGGGAATGTGTGGGGAATTGTGTAGAGCCGCCACTGCGCGCGTTGCGGTCAACGGCAATCCCGAGATTGGCGCACAACGGCTGCATCCTCGGCGCCATGGAACGGAACAGGCGGAAGCGTAGCAACCGTGCAGCCGGCACGGGAGTTCGGCATCGGCGCGGCGACCGTCACCCGTTGAGGCGGACGACGCGGACGGCGATCTCGACCAGGCTCCGAGCGCGACGGACGAGCGCCTCAGCCTTCACAGCAGACATGAGGCTGACGCCGTACTCGACGTCAGCCTTGTTCGACACCAGTTCACGGAGTCCCTTCTCGGCACCGGCGGCGTCCGGTCGCTGCCCCAGTGCCCGACGAAGCTCCTTCGCGGCAAGCGCGTGATCCTTGCCCTTCACCGTCGAACCGGTGAGTTGAGTGACGATGGCATCCTTGGCGCAGATGCCCGCGTGAATGGCATCCCCCGCAGCAACGGTGTACCGCTCCGCATTCAGATTGGCCTCCGCGGAGGCCAGGTACTCCTCGGCTTTCCTCAGGAAGCTGCGTGCGTGATTGCGGTGTTCGAGCGTCGCCATCACGCCACACCAACCGTCGCCTGCGGGAGCGACCCGAGCAGAACCACCCCGTCAGCGACGATCTGAGCGACGACCGGCTCCTCGCCGCTGCCCGCGAGCCGCCCGAACTCCTCCGGTGTGAACACCAGCACATCGCAGTCGTTGCCCAGCCGAGTGCGGACCGCGTCTTCCAGTTCCGTCCGACCCTCCCAGCCCGAGGGCGCAAGGACTGCCAAGTCGACATCGCTCTCGGCCGTTGCCTCCCCCCGCGCCACCGACCCGAACAGGACCACCGCATCGACACTCGACCCGACCACAGCCCGAACCGCCTCCCGGAGCGCAGCAATCGGATCGAGCAGGACCCGCAAAGGCTGGATGGCGTAGTGGTCCTCATTGATCGTGTGAACCATCGCCCGACCCACAGCGCGGCTCTCCACCACACCGAGATCGGCGAGGGAGGCCAGCGCCTGCTGAACCGACCACAGGCTGCACTGATCGCGGACCAGGCCATGCACCTGCCGCCCGGTCAGCGGAACACCCGTACGCAGCAGCACGGCCAGCACCGCCCCGCTCGCACCCGGGATCAAGCCCCCGAACGCAGCCTCAAATCGCATATGACCAGTCTACCTGTCACATGACTGTGCTTCCAGTCACTTGGGGTGATCACGCGGCTAGGCCACTGAGACCCAAGCGACCGGCTCGTCAAGCCGAAGACCCGCCCCCACCTGAGGCCAACCCCCAGCGAGACAGGACCCTCGCGATCGGCCCACGCCCAGTTCTCAGTCGAGATCGGTTGCGCCACCGAGAACGGCAATGGCCGCCAGGACGCCGCGGGCCACAGTGCTACGGAGTGCGGCGGGGACGACGAATCCCTGATCGGTGTCCCCCGTGAGGAGGCCGACACGCGCCAGCCGATCCAGATCCTTCCTGGCCCGAGCGTCAATGTGCCTGTCGAAGTCGTCTCCGTCGTCGAGCGTAAGCGTGACCTGTGAGTCCAAGGCCGCGAGCAGTCGGGCGACCGTCATCGCGGCCACGGGGCCCGCATGGATCGCCGATCGGTTCCCCATATCCTCACAGACGTACTCGCAGAGGCTTACACCGACCACAGTCTCTGCAGCCTCCAGCGGTGGAGTTGGCTCGGCCGTCCACCCCGCCGCGGACGGTCCCGGCCCCACCATCGTCCCCCTCACCTCGATCAGTTCGGCGACCATCAGCGCGCGCCACCAGGAAGGCAACAGGGGAACATCCTTCATCGACCGGGCGTGGATGGCAGAGGATGCCGAGGGATCGGGCTCCATCTCGATCAGCGCCGGGGTATCGGGAGCGTGCCGGGGCATCCTGTCTACGCCCACCGCCGCGATGCCCAGGAACCCGGCGGCGGTGGCAATGTCGGCCCGCCGGACGCCGCCCGACGGAGCCACCTTCCGTCCCGACCCGACCCAGCTCAACAGCTCCGTCACCTTCGCAACCAATTGCGTCGCCGCGAGCGCCGCCCTGCGCTCATCCAGAGGAAGCTCATCGCCCTCGACGATGGCCGCTTCAAGGATCTCGGCTCCCGGAAGCGGATCGTCAAAGAGGTCGTGGATCTCCTCCCAGGCCACCGGATCCACGCTGGTCTCACGCTGGAAGTGGACATAGTCGTGGAGAGTCTCAACGGCGGCAGCCGTGGCGTCGTCCTGCACCGGGCCATCGTCGAGGAGCAGTGCGACGAGATCTTCGACACCGGCAGGTGTGCGTAGCCGGATGCTCTGCTGCCGGGCAACCCGGAGCAGCTCGCTGAACAGGTCGGCCTCATCCCCAGGGCTCGGGGCCGCGCTCTCAGGCTGCCGATGGAGCCATTGCCGGAACTCGCGCACAAGGGAGCGATCGGCCTGGGTCAGCTTCGGGAGACGGGCGGCCGGGAGGCTCTGGTTGTAGCTCGCCGTCGCCCGAGCGAGCGCTGCGTTGAGGGTCTCGAGGTCCGGGACCACTGGGCGGTCCAGATCGACGCCCTCTTCGGCGAGAAACGGCGCAAGATCGCGCAGCACATCCCGGGCCATTCCTGGTTTGTGGACGACGCCCGCCGCCGCCAGCGCTGCCTTTGCGTGCGGATCATCGAAGGCTCTGGTCATGGAACCACCCTACCGAGATGGGATCGTCATTCCCCAGGGGAACCCGTGGGGAAACACGATCCCCCAACCAGGTACGAAGCCTGTCCGCGACGGCGATCGGCACCGCGTCCCCGAGTGTCACCCGTTGCCAAAGGCGAACCAGCCCCAGATACAGAGAATCGGCGAGAGGTTCTCACCTCTCGCCGATCTCCTGTATTTGCCCTAGTCAGAGGCACTTTTGTGCGCGAGAGAGGAGTTGAAGCTGCTCTTCTGTCAGCCGATAATGACCTCCTGACAAGGAGTTATGATGGGCATTCGCCATGTCGTCACCTTGTCGTGGGGAATACGTGGGGAATCGCTCCGAACCCGAGATCCGCGCGGATCTCGGGTCCATCGCTGCCCTTCAGCATAGGCGGGGCCCACCCCGGGATCACTGGCGAGCCAGCGGATCGGGACGCGTGCAGGTCCGGCTCCCTCCTGGGCGCCGTGAGGCCTGGCAAGTCCGACACCGACCGCTCGCAGCAACAAGAAGGCGCGGGCAACGTTCAGCTTGAGATCGTGCGGCAAGAGGCGCGTCGAGGACACAACGCGGTCGCATGGGCCAGGTGAGGAGAGCGCGTCCATCGCGATCGTCATGGTCAGCGGCCCACTGAGGGGACCAGTGCCGGCGAAGGCGCGGTCGGCGGCTCCGGGGTGATGGCATGGCCGATGGAGGCTGCCTCCCAGCGCGTGGGGTCGGTCTGAACTCGGATGTCACTTTCCAGAGCATCGAGCGCGCTATCGGTGATGGTCGGAGCCGGCTGGGTGGTCTGAAGAATGAGGTCTGCGGCGCCAATGACACGCTGGCCCGTGCTGCGGAGGATGTCGGCGAGGTCACGCTGCTCGGTAACCGCGTTGAGTGCCCAGCCGGCGACGTAGTTGAGGGTGTACTGACTGGAGTCGAGCCCGTGGGCGCTGGTCACCATGTACGCGACCGATTCGGCTTCCACTTCGAGGATGCCCCGGCAGTCGCGGCCCTGCTGGTCTGGGTGGAGGATCACGTGACCGGCTTCGTGGGCGAGGGTCTTGACGGCCTGGGCGTCGTCGACGTCATCGCGGACCATGACGAGCCGGCGGCCGAAGTCGGTGTAGCCGTTCGGCCCCCCGAGGTCCGCGCCGCGACGTACGTCGAATCCCCGTTCCTCGAGGAGGCCTTGGAGGCGATCCCACAGTCCGACGGGGGCCTGCCCGGTGAGAAAGGTCGCCTCACCGATCTTGGGGTCAGGCAGAGGAGGACCGTCCGTCTGCCGGATGTCGAACACCGTGACAGGCTTCGTCCCGACGACGTGTGTCCGGTGCACGACTCGGCCCTGGTCGTCGCGCACCGGTTGGCCGGCGTCGTCGAGGCGGGGTTCTCGGCGAGTGATCGGGGCGAGGACCTTGATGCCGGTCTCCCCCCGGCGCACCTGGCGTCCCATCGCCTTGAACGCCTGATAGCCGGCGACGTGAGTGGCGTTCGGGTCCTGAAGCATGATCAGTAGCGAGTTCCCGAACGAGTAGCGGTGAAACTGGCTTGAGAACTTCAGCCATGCCTGCCAGGCCTGCGGGTCGTTGAGTGCGAGGATTCCATCGCTCAGTTTGGTGTGGAGCTTGTCCAGCGTCGCTTGCCGAGCCTCCGCAGCCGTGGCCCTCTCTGCCTCGCTCACAGGCCTTCGGTACCCGGCCATCAGTCGCGGCCTTCGCGCAAACTGGCGATGTGGTCCAGTAGAGCCTCGACCGACTCATTCGGTGCACCTGAGTCGACAAGCTGCATGGCCCCTATAAGCCTCCCTCTTTCATGAGGCGGCTTGAGAGCTGCCAGCTGGGCTGTCGGCGCCCGATCTGAACACTGGGCCGGGTGAGGGCGTGACTGTTGGCCGGCTGACGCTGCCGGTGGGCGGTTCTCCAGGTTTCCTCGGCTTGGTGCGGACGGGGTGGGGTCAGTGCGGTGGTGGGATCGCGGCGATCCGGGCGAACGCGGCCACCAGGTGCTCGACCCAGGGCCAGGTCTTGGGTAGACGCAGTCGTCGCCGTCGGGCGCCGTGAACGAGTCTTGCCGGGACGTGCAGCAGCCGATACCTGAGTGCCTTTGGTTCGGCTTTGGCGAGGTCGCCGTCGAGGGCGAGCATCTTGAGCCAGGCCACCAGATCGGCGGCGATCATCGTCAGTGCAAGCCAGGTCTGGTTGATGGCGAACTCGCGAGACGGGAAACGTCCCAGCCCAGAATCCTTGGCGTGACGGATCCGGTCCTCGACCCGGGCATGCGCCCGATGCCGGGCCTCCAGGAACTGCAGAGTGCCGCTCGTGGTGTTGGTGGCAAACGCTTGATACCGCCACCCGTCGTGGGCTTCGAACAGCGACAGTTGAGCCCCGGGATGGGGGCGTTCGCGGCGCAGGATCACCCTCATCCCGGCCGGCCAACTGGTCAGGTCCAGCAGTCCGGTCAGTTCGGCGACGTCCCCGCCTTCTCGGACCTCACCTTCAGCGGTGAGCGCGGGGGACCACAAGCCTGCGGGAAGTTCGGTGATCGCGGCACGCACCTTCTCGCCGATCGTGAACCCCACGCTGTAGTGCAGCGTCCTGCCTCTGACTTGGCCTTGCGCATGGAGCCAGTCCAGCAACTGGTGAGAGGCGCCGGCACCGTCGCAGCGGATCAACAGGTTGCGTCGATACGGCATCGGGATCTGGGTGATCGCCTCGCCCAGGACCTGGATGTGGTCGGCGGCGGTGTTCGACCCGGCCCGGCCTGTCCGCAGCGCGGCGGCGAGGAACTCGCCCGTGTTGTCGCACCACACACCGATCGGGTGATACCCGAACGTCCTCTTAAACGTCGGCGACGCCAACTCCTTCTCCGAATGCGTCACCACGATCGTGGCATCGACATCCAACACCACCGTGCTGCCGAGATCGGTCCCGGCGACCTTCGAGGCCGGGACACCGCCAGCGGCTGTCAGTTGGGCCCAGACGTGGCGACGGACGCGGGCCCGGGCCGCCTGGATCTTCCTGCGCCTGGCGTCGGTGACCTCGTCCAACGCCCGCCACACCGTCGGAGCAGACGCGACCGGCCCCAAGATCTGCCTCTGGTGGCGCAGGACGTCGATGTCGGAGATCGCCTCGCCGCCGTCGGCGAGTAGCACCGCGACATCGGTCAGTACCTGGCCACGGTCATGCACCGAGGGGATGAACGAACGCCGGGCCATCGCCGTCGACAGGGCTCCGGTCAGGCCGGTGTTCTCGGCCAGCATCCTCAGCCCGATGCTGCCGGGGTGGGCGATCACCGCGCCACCATCGCCGGTCACGGACATACCGGTGGACCACGAAGTACGCTTCACCTACGGAGTGCCTTCCGCTTCAGGGGTTTTGAACAGTCGCATGTCCAAGTATCCCGTAGTCAGAAGGCACTCCGGCCTATCTACAGCACGCGTCGCTCACTCCGCCATGAACGATCGAGGCTAGGCTCACCTCATGGCCGACAAGAAGCGTCTGTGTCCCGGACGGCGCTGCCGACCCACCCCCGACCCCGTGGGCCTGAGCCCCAACGAGGCGCTGGGGCACTACGTCTCGCTGTGGAAGACGTCAGTGGAGGTTCAGCAGCACTTCAACGACATCGAGTGGCGCATCCGAGGGCTCGCCCTCACGGTCGCCACCTTCGCACTTGGGGCCGCAGGAGTTGCAGCCAAAGACGGTTCGACCCTCGGCCCGATCAGCCTCGGCAGCGCCGTCCTGGTGCTCGGATTGATCCTCTGGTACGCCTTCTACTTCGTAGATCGCCTGTGGTACCACCCCCTGCTGAAGGCAGCCGTCTCGGAAGGTGAGGAGTTCGAAAAGGCCATCGCGCAGTACCTCCCCGAGGCACACATGACCGCAGGCATCACCCAGCGGAGCCCGCAGAAAGTCGGGCGACTTATCGCCTTCCTGGCTGGCCGCACCGGCACCGAGCGGGTCGCCGGGGGCGCAGTGATGCACTCCGACCACAAGCTCCGGTGGTTCTATCGCGTCGGCGCGTTCACCTTCATCATCGGAGCCGTCGCACTGCAGGTTGGCGTCCTGCTGGCAGATCACACCGGAGTACTCGCCCCGACACCGAGCACAGTGTCCACCACGGTGGCTCCCACGACGACAGCAGCACCCTCCCCGCACGCAACCCCTTGATGCCGGAAAGCGTCTCGGCCCACGACCGGGCAGACGTTGCACGGGGGGTTGTCGAGCCGCTCTAGTAAAGGACCTCGCCCGTCGCCGGGTCGATCAGGTCCCCGCCCTCGAGGAGTGTGGGTTGCTGCCGCGGAGACCGTGCATCCTCGTCGCGGGCGAACGCGACCAAGTCTCACTCGAAGGCGCGCACCCGCTGCGCCGTCGCGTCCTCGCTGGTGTGGCGGGTGTAGTGGCTGCGGGCGGGCCAGGGCTGGTGCTCGTCGTCGCAGGACTGCTTGAGCCGCTGCCGCATCCGGTCGATGAACCCGGGCAGGACGTAGCGGTGCCAGTTCTCTAGGACGTCCGACGTCGGCGCGTGGCCGGCTCGCCGGCGCTGGTCGGCCACCACGGCCAGCTCGTGGACGAGGTGCGGATGCAGCGGCCAGCAGTGAGGGATGCACCCGCCTCCCGAGCCTTCCCACACGTACTCCGTGTTGATCCACTCCGCGACCTGGTCGAGCCACAGCCAGACCTCCCAGCGCAGGCCGCGGTCAAGGCAGGTGGTCGGGTCCCACGGGCGCGGCAGGTTGGCGGGGTTGCCCAGCTTCTTCTTGCGCTCCTCGCTGCCGTTCTGGGCCTCCCATAGATCGTGGTACGCCTTCTGGACCCGACTGCCCGGAGCCGGGAAGCCCAACACCAGCGGCCCGGCCGGACTTGTCGGGTCACCAGCCATGGCGTTGCGCCTCCACCAGGGCGGCGGCGGTCCGCGCCTCCACGTCGCGCACTCCGGTGTCTCCCGCGGCGAGTTGCTCGCGAAGCGCTCGCTGCTGGGCGAGGAGTCGTTGTCCGTCGCGTCCCTCGATGCACCGGTGCAGCCGGGCGATGATCGGTCGGGCGTTCTCCGCGATCACCAGCGCCTGCTTGTTGGGCAGCTGCCGGAGCTCTTCGGGACGCAGAATCGGGATCTCCTCGGAGTGAATCGTCCGTCCCCTGCCCGCTCCCATCTGCCACGAGGATCGAGGGACACGGACGCGGCCGACCAGGTCAGAGACCTCCTGGTTGAACGACACGTCCTTCGAGCCGCCGAACCACACCAACACGTTGGTGAGACCCACGAGGGCTCGCGCTTCCTGCTCGCCGAAGATCGCCGCCAACTGCCGGAATGTCTGGGCCGCATAGATGAACGACAACCCGAGCGCACGCTCGTTCGCCATCCGCGTCCGCAGCGTCGGAAGCGGCGCGGTCGACGGCAACTCGTCCAGGCAGGCCAGCATGGGTGGGCACAGGCGCCCGTGCCGGCTGGCATTGGCCTGCTGGAGCGCTGTGTCCAGGACATGCTCGGCCACCGCGGTCATCAACGGGGAGGCCGATGCGTACGGATCCTCACGACCGAGCAAGTAGACGGTCCCACGCTCACGGATGATGTCGGCGACGTTCGTGGCCGGACGCCGCACTGACGGCACACAGCGGCGCCGAATGTCGTCCTGGAAGAAGAGCGACATGGCTTGCTGGACTGTGGTGATCGTGTTGGCGCTCGTGCGTTCGTCTCCGCGCAGCGCGCCTTGCAGGAGACCCGCCCACAAGGGATCGGAATGGGGGTGTCGGGGCAGGATCTCCTCCGGCTGGGAGGTCGACAACGGCTTGGCGACCCACGCCAGAAGGTCATCCAGGGTCTTGCCGGTGAGCGCTGCAGCGTGGAAGAACGCCATCAGCACCTTCGCGGCCTCGGCGGCGTAGAACCGAGCCGCGGCGTCACCCGACCCGTGGCTCGTCCCGTGGATGGTCCCCGCCGTGAACGCCTTCGCTCGGCGTTCGGACACCATGCGGTCGACACACCCGGCGATCGGGTCCCACACCAGCTCGGGCAGGCCAGGGACGAGACCGAAGGGATCCAACACCACGCAGGGCCGGCCGCCCTTGGAGCGCGCTGGCAGCGACAGGAGCAGGTCATCGGGTTTGGTGAGCGTGACCAGGGCGGCGCCGGGGGCGTGGATGAGCGCCGGCGTTAGCAGGTCCAGCGTCTTGCCGGACCCCTGCGGGCCGATGACGCCGGCCGTCCGGTCCCAAGGGCACCACAACGCCCCCGACCTCGGCTGGTGGCCGACGCCAATGCGCCACCCGACCTGGGCGGGATCGAAGCGCTTGGCCCGGTTCGTTCGGGGCACGACGGCTGGGGCGGCGGTCATCTGTTGGCCTTCCTGGCTGAGGGGTACAGGTCAGGTCGGACCACGTGCCGCACCTTGAACAGCCGGTACTCGCCGAGGAGTTCGTGGGCTTCGGTGATCGTCGCCATGCCGCGCATCCGCCCCGGCCCCCACTGGCGCCACGCCCACACGCAGACGACGGTGGACGCCGTGATCGTAAGCAGACCGACGACGGTCATCCACCCCCAAAGGGAGGCGGTGCTGGCCGCGTGCTGGACGCCGGACATTCCGGCGGCCGCGTCACCGGCCAACAAGCCCGGGAGACTCGTGACGAGATCGCCCGCGGCGGGCCATCGCCACCCAGCGCCGGCGAACCAGTTCGCGAACGACCGGCCCGCCTGGCAGACTGCGACCCCAAGCACGACGATCGCGCAGACGACGGCCAAGGGAATCTCCCACGTCCATGGGTACTGGTCTTGCACGCGCTCCCGCTGCATGTCGCTCCTTATGCTCACCCTCCCTAACGGGATGAGGGATGCCTTCGGGGACAATGGGGTTGCACGACTACCACAGTGAAGGACCTAGATAAGGGGTTCCCGGTGGGACGCTGCTTGCCAAAGGGCAGCGAAGCGGAGCCCTCCGTTAGCATGGCGTTGGCGCCTGTGTCCGACTCCGCGTGGGCTCCAACCTTGCTCCAGGAACGACCCTCCTGCGAGATGCGCATGAAGGCCCAGCGACTCTCGTAGACTCGTTGCGGAAGGGCCGACAAACGAGTACCCTAAGAGTGCACGGAGCGTTGAGCTCCGGTGAAGTGAACCCGGCAGCCATCCGGAGGTTGGTGAGCCGGGTTTCGCGCGTTCAGATCCTGAATGCCCCCCTCAGCAGGGGCCGCGCCCTGTTGCGCCAGTCACCCCCTTGTACGTAGCTCCAAGCGACAGCGTCGGCCACCCACAACAGCGGCTCCTCGTTTCGGCGCCTCCAATGGTATCGAAACTCGTCTGACAGGCCCATCCGTCGGCGCGCCTCCAGAAGGAACTGCTCTTCGTGCTTACGGATGGACTCGTCCAGTTCGATGGTGAGGCTGGCGACACTGGCCTCGTCGCACCTTTCGAGCAGGTGCTCCAAGCAAGTGAAGCGGCGCTCGAGCTCGCTCAACCCCGGATTGGCGCACTGCACCACATACGCCGAGACAGGCAGTGCGCCCAGGCCAGCCAAGATGCGCTTCCTAGTACCAGGGCTTTCCTTGGTCATGTGGATGGAACTTGAGCCCTTGTGGCGAAGGCGCGAGACGCCGCTACGCGCCGCTGTCAGGTCGTTAGGCACAGCGATGGCCGCCACGAGGGTGTAGTCGCGAGACTTTGACTCATCGACGAACACGTGGCTGCCCCTCGGCCAAGGTGGATCCGAAGCCATTGAGCGACTACTCCTGTTCCATCTGCTTTCGGTTGCGGTTGGCGATCACCGTCTGCCCCGGCTGGTTCAAGTCGATGATCAACACCTCGCCCTCCATCACTGGAACCCACCTTCGCGCTATTGAGGTGTCCAGATCGATGAACTTCGTGAAGAGCGTGCCCGCCACAAGCACGGGGCCGCGGCCGGATCGTCCTCCAACCGTGCCTTGGTGCCTGGTTGGATAGGCGTTCGGATCTTCGATTGGAACACTCTTCAGCCCTATCACGCGACGCTCAGGGTCCCACATGAACTGAACGGCCTTCGGGTTGCCGAGCATGACTTGTGCCGCTTCGTTCAGGGAGAACAGGCCCTTCTTCTGGATCGTGACGCTGGGCACGCTGGGAAGCGGAGCGCTTCCCTTCTGGAAGACTTCGAACGCCATGGTTGCCTCCTCTTGGGGCATGGACACTGGTTGCGATCACTCTACACCCCTCTCGCGCCATTGAAAGCTTTGAAAGCTTGGGCGATTTGGGTCGTGGCCCTCGTCGCCTCGTGATGCGTCTCACTGGGCACTCATCAGTGTCTGTGCAGATCTGGCCAGCGCTGACCTAACCGCTGAGCAGGCGTGTCGACTTAGCCTTGGAGCATTCAAGGTTGCTGGGGATCTCAACGCGCCGAGGCGTGCGCTCTGATGCGCGTTCGGGCGAGGTGGGAGCGTCCATCCCGCCGCGGGAGCCACTCCGGCCACCTTGGCTGGTCCTGGAGCGGTTTCCACAGCGGCTGCCGCAGCTCAGAGATGCCAGAGGCGATCTCGCGCAAACGGGCGCGAGTGGTGGCGACGAGGCTGGCCGCTGCCATTGGACAGTGCACCGGTCGGTTCCGGTGCCGCCATGCAGCAAAGCTTGGACTTCTGTGACTCGCGGAGCTCAACGCTCCGTGCGCGGCCATGAGGTGAGCTTCCTTGGGGCAAGCGGCGCCCAGACATCCTTGTGCTGATGTCCGCCGGGTAATCCGCAGTTGTCGTACGCGTGACCTTGAGCCCATGCGCCACGATCCATCACTGGGCGCCAGAGAGACGGACCACGCGCCAGGTGAGGCGGCTGTAATACCCAGTGGTGAGGCTGTCGATGGAGACGCCGCTGCCGTCGGAGTTCACCATGCGGGCGTCACCCAGATACATACCAACGTGGAACACGCGGCCTCCGGGTGTGTAGGAGAAGCCGATCACGTCTCCCGGCCTCATCTGCGCGAAGTCCCTCGGGATGACCTGACCGCCCGAGTTGTAGGTGATGTCGTGAGCCAAGTGCGGCAATCGGACGCCGATCTGGGCGTAGGCGTACAAGACGAGTCCCGAGCAGTCGAACCCGGTGACGACACGCCCGTCCTGGCCGCCGGGTGAGCAGCAGATGCCGGTTGAAGGTCCGCTGGGGGTGCCGCCGCCCCAGCTGTAGCGGGTGCCGATCCAGCGGAGGGCGGCGTGGACGGCGTCCGTCGCCGGGCCGGTCCCGGTCAGCGGGGTGCCGGAGGTGGCTGTGTCGTCGGTGACGCACGGGTTCTCAGCGACGTCGCCACCTCTGTAGGCGGCCGCGTAGTAGAGGACGTCGTTGACGTACCAAAGCGCATGGTTGTAGGCGAACAGGGCCTTCCGGACGCCGTCGGGACCCGACAGCGCACCCGAGGCGACCAGGTAGTTGGCCGCGGAGTGGACGCTGTCCGCGTTGTCGGTGATGATCGCCCGTCCGTCGCCGTTGCCGTCGACACCGTAGAAGGCGAAAGTGGCCGGCATGAACTGCATGAGGCCGCGAGCGCCGGCACTGGACGTCGCGTTGTTGCGGCCGTGGTTCGTCTCCTCCATGCCGACACCCGCGAGCAAGGTCCAGGGCAGCCCGTACCGGTTTGCGGCTGCCTCGTAGAGCGCCTGGACGGCGGCCGGGATCTCGGACGGAGGGTTGTGAAGGCTCCCTTGACGAGGGCTGCCGGGCTGCGGCAGACCGATCGCGGACGCAGGCGGGGTGCAGGCGTTCGCTGCGACCGCCGGGGTGGCGAGCGTGGCGAAGAACAACACCAACGCGAGCGGGACGGTGAGCAGGGCGCCGAGTGAGAGTGCGAGTGCGAGTGCCCAGGCAAGAACCTTCATCGTGAGCTCGTTTCGGTCATCCTTGGTGAACTTCGACGCCTACCGTGCACCGTCGATGGCCTGGTTGGTGTACGTGAACGCGGCGGCCGCGGGATGCAGGACGGTCTGCACCTTGTAGATCTGCTTGCCGACGCACCACAGGGCGCGACCCTTGCGCTGGGTGGCCCAGTCGGCCATCAGGTGCTCCGCGATGGGGCCGAGCTCGAGCAGGTCGGCGAGTTCGCGGGCGACGCTGGGGTCCTGCCCGTGGAGGATCTTGAGGTCGGCCAGGTTCAGCAGTTCCTTGGCGATCGCGGTCGCGGCCGAGGTCGACTCGCCGACGGTGAGCATGTCGCCGGGTTTGTGGCCGACGACGAACTGGATCTCGCCGTCGCGGCGCGAGAACCGCATGTCGGCGTCCAGGCTCTTGACGGCTTCGAGGCCGCTCACGGGCCTGCTTCGCGATCCGCGTTTCAGGGACCACGAACGTGACGAACGCCTCAGTGCGCACCGCGGCGCGCGTCAAGGCGGTGGCGAGCTCGTCGTTCATCCGCCGGGCCAGCTCGGGGCCGTCGGGACGCCGATGCGCGGCGATCCACTGCTGCCGCTCTGCCCCGTCGTCGGGGACAGTGCGAACCAGGAACACGACATCGCTGATCAGGGACGCCCGCGCGGCGACGTCGAGGAGTTCGGTGAGGCCGCGGCCGTACTGGTCGCGGCGGTCGCCCTCAGCCATGCCGACGCCGGGGTGCCTGATTGCGGCGGTCATCGCCCACGTGCGCAGGCCGTGGTCCTGGATGATCGCGTACCGGGTCTGCGCCGGACCCTTCGGGCCGCCGTCGTGGACCTCGATGCCGGTCATCACCCCGGGCAGGTCCGCGTGCTCAAGGGCTTCGGCCCTTCCGGTGGCGGCCTTGCTGCGCCACGACGTCCAGCCGAACGCCCTGCCGACGGTGAAGCTGAGGCTGGCGAGGAGCCACCCGGTGGCCGAGCGTCCGCGAACGGGGACGACGACCAGCACCGTCACCACGGTGGCGATCGCGGCGAGCTGGGCTGCGAGCAGCCAGCGTTGCTGGTTGGCGGCCACGAACACGGGGATGACTGCGAGGGTCAGGCCGGCAGCCGGGGGCCGGTCAAGCCGAAGAAGAAGCCGACCCGGTCCGGGCCGTAGTCGTCGTACACCGCTGCCATGACGTGGCCAGTCGCTCAGAAGGTCAGCGCGACGCCGGGCGGCGTCGCGAACGGGAGCGGGACATGCAGGGCGTCCCGACCGTCGTCGACGCTGTCCCAGATCTGGGATTGCTCGATGTCCGTCCCCACTCGGGGGGCCTCCGCCTGCGCAGCAGCCCCGGCGCGGGCGACGCGCAGGCGGTCCTCAACTGCGCCCCACACCTCGTCCAGAAGCACGGGCTGCGACAAGAGCAAGTCAAGGTCATCGGAGTTGGGGTATGGGTCGGTCCAGTCATCCATGCGAGGCCTTCCTGTCAGGTCCGGTGACCACGAGGCCACTCGCCGGCATAACGGCGGCTGGCGCCGTCTCGTGGACAACCTCAGTGCCCGGTCGGGGTGTGGGCAATGCGTCCGCCAGTCACGAGCGTCACGTTCAGTGGTCGGAGTGGCCGACGAAGTCATCTGAGCGGTGCACGATCCGGGGTCTCTACGATCCTCGAGATACGTCCCTTGCCTGGTTGTCATGCGGCCACGCGCTACCTCACGAGCGAACAACCTGACATGACACGGTCCCACTGGACGCCCCAGACACCGCCCTTAGGGGGTTCGGCGGGAGCATCTCGGCGGTCAGTACATCTAGGCCGCCGTGTGTGAGCTCAGTGCGCTCCTCATGCGAAGTCGGCGCGCCGACGGTGCACACCAGGGGCTTTGCGGGAACATGACAAGCGAGGGGGAACGAAATGATTGATACGGACAGTGCTGCGGAGGTGCTTATGGCAGCCGGACTCCCCTCCAGGCCGCCGCACGTCCTCGTGACAAGGTGGCTAGCACTTCTTGCCGATGAGGATCACCTGTACTTGGACGTCGCCTTCGAGAGCGGCGCAGGGGTCCCTGGCACCCGCTACGTCTTCGTCGCTGTCACCGAGGCGGCGGTTTGCTACCTGCACGCGGAGCACGACGACGATGTCTGGGATCAGCCGCGTGTCAGCTTCAACCGAAAGTCGGAGTCAATGACTCCAAGGACGCTCGTCGCATGGCGTCGCCCGTTGACTCTCGTGACAGAGGTCGGCATGGGGGGCGACACATGGCACTGGGTCGACATCGCGAGTACAGGCGATCCGCCAGTCTACGCGCTCAAGTTCGGCCAAGACGCCATAGAGATCCCGCTGCGGAGCCCACGCCGGTCGCGTCGAGCGCCGGATCCGGCTCCAGTCATAGCCCTTCTGACTGCGGCGTGGCGGTCGGCATCAGCACGACGTTGACAACTGGCCGCTACTCAACCCGCGACACCTGGTCGATTGCGTAGAAGCGGCACTCCCCCGTCTCCGGGAAGTAGATGACCGCACAGTAGATCGCTGGGTTCGACCCGAGATTCTTACCCCACTGGATCACGTCACCGATGTCGTCCCGATCCCGCACTCTTACATGCTTGGGCGTCAAGTCGTCCACAACTGCTCCCGTCCATCGATAGACCCACGTCAAAGTCATTGCCCGCAATAGGGTGGCGGTTTCAACAGTCCACCATCCTAGACAGCCGGGCTCGGTCAGGAGGCCTCATGAAGGTGTTCATCAGCAGCGTACGACGCGGCCTCGAGGCAGAGCGGGATGCACTCCCCGGTTTGGTCATGGCGCTGGGGCACGAACCCAGAAGGTTCGAGGACTTCGGGGCGAAGGCGATGCCAAGCCGCGAGGCATGCCTGCGCGGCGTTGACGACAGCGACGCCTACTTGCTCGTGCTGGGTCCCCACTACGGGCACGTCTTTCCGGAGACAGGGCAGTCCGCGACACACGACGAGTGGGTGGCGGCCGTCGCCAAGGGCCTTCCGCGGCTCGTCTTTCGGAAGAAGAACGTCGAGTTTGAACCGGAGCAGGAGCAGTTCGCGAGGGTTGTCGGTGATTACGGTCATGGCGCTTTCTATGCTGAGTTCACCGACGTAGCGGATCTGCAGACCAAGGTTGTGCAGGCGCTTCGCAGCCTTGAGTCGCAGCCGCCAGCGCTCACGTACTCCCCACTGCGCGCACCGGTCGAGGTCCGCTGGCACCCGGAGGGAAGTCAAGGCACGAGCAGCACATCAGCGCCTTGGCTCGAGTTGCATGTCGTACCGCTGAACGCCGAAACCCGGTCCATGCGACAGCTGCGGGAATTGCCCGATCTCCTCGTCTCGTCGCTGCGAAGCGCAGGGACGCTGTCAATTACGGCAGGCGCCAAACCCTTCATCGACAACGACGCTGCTGTCGTGGAACTGCCCCAGCCGGACAACCGCCGGTGGGGCGAGCCACGCGATGGTGCGCTCACCACAGCACGCGTTGACGCCGCTGGACAAGTGTCATTGCTTTGGTCACTGCCTGCCGACGGACTCGGCTCCATACTCGACCAGGCGGCACTCAGGTCGACTGTGGCCGGGGGGCTCCGGCTGATCGGGTCCCTTCGTATGGTGCCCGGCGGTGACGTCGCGATCGGGATTGCCCTCGGGGGGACTACTTCCATGGTGGCCGAGGGCAGGGTGACTGGTGTCGCCCGGACTTCCGCATCGATGTCAGGGTTCGGGTCGCAGCCGGTTCGCGTTGAGCCGGACGAGGCGGTATCGACTGCGGCATTGGACCGCGGCGCCGACGAGGTCGCCAATTCGCTCGCACACGCACTGCTTGACGCATTTCGCCGGCGATCGTAGATCGCTTGGAGGCCAGGGGCGGCCATCACCACGCCCAAGTGGAATTGAGGGCGGCACTGCAGACAGTTGGCAAGGGCATTCCAACCAAGGTGAAGGAGTTCCCTCAGAACCACGGGGATCTGAACTCGTGAGTGACATTAGGGGCCGGTCGACGCTCAAGAGAGAGCGACATTTCAGGCCGCTCAAGCTTCACCGACACTCGGATTGCTATAGCGCCGCCACCTCGGCGGCCTCCACCGCTTCGGGGCCGCTGATGGCGTCCTTCGCGGCCGCTCCGCCGCCAGACCCGGCGCCTGCAAGCTTGCCAGCGTGCGGTGACGCGCCCGCCCCGGAGGGGGCCGAGCCGGCCGCGGCGACGTCCGGGGGTGGGCCTCCCCAGTCTCCGCCGTCGAGGCCATTGGTGAAGTTGTCCACGGTGGGATCGTCCGGGTTGAAGGGATCGCCCGGCGCATTGTCGCCGCCGCCGTTGCTCGGCTGGCCGGAGGCGTCCCGGACCCCGCGGCGCGAGTAGTCCGGCGGGAAGTTGTTGTGACCGACGCCCATCTGGTTGGTCTGATCGGCGCCCATGGCGGCGGCGGTCCCACCCACGGCGGTCATGACGCCGATGCCGGTGGAGAACGCCTGACCGACGGGGCCCATGCCGGCAGCGAATCGGCCGATCGTGGTCGCCGCGGCTCCATCCTCGCCCGCGGTGCGTCCGGCCTCGTCGGTCGTAGTGGCGGCGCTGCTGCCGGTCTGGCGTCCGGCGAGGACGCCGCCGATGCCACCGGCGGCTGCCAGCCCCGCGCGCAAGGCGGACCCGGACGTGCTGCCCGGATCGGTGAACGCGAACAGCTTGTAGAGCGCCAACGGGGAGAAGGACGACACGCAGATGAGCACGACGCCGACGAACGCCGTCCCGATCGACTTGAGGACATCGTCCTCACCGCCGACCGCAACCTCGGTGGTGATCCTCACGCCGATGCCGAGCGCGAGCACCATCAGGGGCGGGGTGAGGGCGGCGGCGTGGAACCAGCGGAACGACTTCCAGAACCAGCCGCGTCCGAAGTCGGTGACCAGCCCGGCCGCCGCGATGGGGGTGACCGCGGCCAGCACGAGCAGGGAGGCGGCTCGGGCCACCATCACCAGGGTGTGTCCGATCGCGGCGAGCCACAGCAGCATCCCCATGATGCCGAGGATGACGGCGACGGTGCCGTTGGTGATGTCGCTGGCGGTGAACGGTTCCCAGGGTTCCCACTCGCTCCAGCGGGTGACGTTGAGCAGTGACTGCATGAGGGCTTTGGTCAGGCCGCTGCAGGCGGCGACCAGGGTGACGCCGTAGCCCACCCACGCGAACCACACGAAGCCGAACTGGGCTGCGCCGACGAGGAGCCGGCCGATGCTGTGCCCGTCCCGCTTGCCGAGGGCGACGCCGACCTGGACGAGCATGAGGATCCCGACCAGCGCGAGGGCGATCCAGAAGGTGGTCGCGTACAGCTCGCCGACGGGTCCGTCTTCGCCGAGGCTCGGGGTGAGGATCGCGTCCTCAAGTTCGAGGACGGCACGGAGCACCCACAGGCCAGCGTTCCACAGCGCGAGCATGGCCGCGGTCAAGCTGTCGGTCACCACGTTGGCGATGGCCGAGCCGAGCAGGCCGAACGGATCGATGGGCATGGGTGCTCCTTCAGTTGGAGGCGACCGGCTGCCAGCCGGCCTCGACGGAGGCGTCCGAACCGGGCCAGGTCGAGGGGGCCGGGACGGGTGGGGCGCCTGGGCCGATCAGCCATCGGCCGCCGGTCCACTGCATGCGTTCGCAGGTGTCGTAGCCCATGCGGGCCTCCGCTTTCAGTGCGGCGCGCACGTCGAGCAGCACGCAGGCGACCACCCAGTCAGGGCCGTCGGTCCCCTTGATCTGGATAGCCGCGGGGGTGACGCTGACCAGGGTGCCGGGGTCCAACTGGTTCGACGACTGTCGGGCGTGGGTCAGGAAGGACTGCACGTTGCGGGTCTGGGACCAGTCGGCGGCGCCGACTCCGCCGGGCATCGCCCAGTCGCGGTAGACCTCGGTGGCCAACGGGAGCGACATCGCGGACAGCACGCGCACCTCGATGGCCGCCAGTTGGCCGGCCGCACCCTCGGGGGTGTGCGGGAAGCCGGACGGCACACCGCTCGCGCCGACTGTCGTGGCATCGGGCAGCCTGATCGCGGGAGTCAGGGAGATCGCCACCCCCGGCGTGAGGCCGGCGTCCTGGGCCACCTCGGCCATCGGCGTTGCGGCGATGAGGTCTCGCCGCTGGGCAGGGTCGACGTCTGAATGAGCGCTGCTTTGGACGCCGTCGCGCGCGGTTCCCGCCGAGAAGCCGGAGACCAAGGTGTAGCCCAACCCGTACAGCAGGACGCCGCCCACCAGCAGCAGCCCCGCGAGGACGCCCAGCATCTGAGTGCGCGAGAGAGGGACGACCTCGGCTGAGCTCGTCGGGCGGGGCGGGCGACGCCGGAACAGCCACAGCACGGACCACAGGACCATGCCGGAGATCTGGTCGGTGTAGGCGGCGACGCCCGTGGGCGCCACCGGGCAGATCTTCAGCGGGACGAGCAGAGGGTTCATGTCGGTTCCTTTCGGAGGAGGGCGAGTACGTTCTGGGCCGCCTCGAGCAGCGGGGCGGGCAGCGGGTCGGGAGTCAGGCCGGTGACCTGCAGGCGAGAGTCGAGTGGAAAGTCCGCCAGGTGCACGAGCGCGGGTATCCCGGCCGCAACGACCTTGACCGGACGCGGCCACCGCTTGAATGTGGGTCCCCGGACCACCCCGAACGCGTCGCGGCCCAAGAGCTCGGCGCAGGACTCCAGGCGGCGGACCCCGGGCACCGTGGCATCCGTGACGAGGATGACGTCGTCCAGTGTGCGCAGTACTGACCCGAGCCACCCCGTGCCCGTTCCTGACCCAGAAGTCCAGTTGGTGTCCACGAACGTCCACTCGACCGATGACTCGGTCGGAACCGGCACGATCGCCTCGTCCGCGATAGGGCGCTCCAACAGGACGTCGCCACGACTGCCGCGGCGCCACGGGCCATAAGTTCCCAGTTCGGCATTGGCCGCGGCCGAGAAGCCGGACGCCAACGGCGGGCAGCATTCCACCACCCGCGCCGGCACTGCGGCTGCGGTGGCCAGCGCCAGCGCCACCGTGGACGCCCCCACTCCGCCGGCGCAGCCCACGACGGCGACCACCCGCTCACTTGGCGCCGGCGTCCAGACGGTCGCGGCGCTTCGGGCTGTGGGCGCGGATCGGGGCCGGTGGGCGAACTCGCCCCCCTCGATCGCGCGCCACGCCTCACGAAGCTCTGCCACGCTGTGCGCGGTCACGACGGATCACCGCCCCGAGGCCGCCGATCCAGCAGTCCGGACAAGAGCATGTCCGGGGGCACCTTGGCCAGCTCGCGTCTGGCCTTCTGCACGTCGCGGAGTCTGCGCAGGCAGCCGTCCAGGTCGTCCAGGGTCTCCGGCTCCATGGCCGCGATCTTCAACAGGGCGGCCACGTCGGCCGGGGTGCTGGTCATCTCGGCATCACCTCCGCCATCCCTAACGGGCCGCGCCCGTCATCGGTGGACAGTCAGCCAACGGCGTTCAGGTAATCGCCGGCGGCTTCGCTGAGGGCCGCCACGCAGCGAGCGGTGCGACGCCGCACGGTCCGGGCGCACACGCCCCACTCCTGGGCCACGACGGCGCTCAGTTGGCGGCTCGATAGGCCGGCCACTCCGCCCTCGCGGGCGCGGCCATCGGCCTGGAGGGTCTTCGCGGTCTCGATGAGACTGACCAGCAGCTCGCGGTCCTCGTCGGTGATGACGTCCTCGGCGCACGCCCAGGCGAGCAGTTCGGCCAGCTCGGCCGCCGGATCGCCTTCGTCGACGAGCCGGTCGTCGGCCGGGTCGACGGGGCCCAGCGAGACGGTCGAGAGCCGGCGCGGCTGGTGGTGCGTCGCGGCGCCGCAGTCGAGCAGGACGCCCTCACGCAGCTGACCGGCGACCTTCGCCGCCACCCAGTGCGGACGCCGCCACGGCAGCCCCCGGACCTCCACCCACAGCTGGGCGGCCAGGACCTCGTCGACCCGGTCGTCGGCCAGACCCAACCGTCGGCGCACGCGCAAGGCGGTCGGCAGCAGGAGCCACGCGAGCACCAGTGCGGCGTCCCGGTCGTCGGCGCCGTCGAACGCCGCCAGCCGGGCCAGGCCTAGCAGGACGCCGTTGGCCACTGCGGGATCGGCCGCTCGCCTCCAGGCGTCCAGCCCGGCGGGGTCGTGGACGACCCCCAGCCGGGGCTCGAAGGCGACCCATCCCGCCCAGTGTTCCTTGACGACGGACTCCATCCGCTCGTCCTGCAAACCCAACATCTCGGTGATGTTCATGGCCGTGGTCCTTCCGCGTGGGTATGCGGGAAGATCACCAATCGGACGTTGTTCCTTTCGTAGTCCACAGGGCTTCGCGGCATCGAACCGCGACCCACGACGCGGCCAACACCGGCCAAAGCGCCCAGTCGGCCCCGTGTTGCCCCGCGTAGCCCCTGACACATCTGACAGAGGCTGGCGATGCGCCAGCACTCGCGAAGTCCGCCTCTTGACATCACGGAAGCGACGCGGACCGCGCCGGCCACGCGCGGACGATTCGCGATAATCAGCGGGTGAAGAACGTGATCGGGCCCGGCGGCGTGCGGTATCCGGTCACGCCAGACGTCGAGCGGTTCCTGCGCTCGATGGACCGTGATGCGCTGCAGTCGCTGGTGCTCGAGATGGCGGGGTACAGCCCCGAGGCCATGCGCTCGCTACAGTTGCGCGCCACACCCGAGGACGAACCGACCGCCTCCGAACTCCTGGCGGCCGTCGACGCTGCGCTGGCCGGAGTCGACCTCGACTACCACGACCCCTTCTACGAAGACGTCGACGACGGCGTCCAAGCGGTCGAGGAGGTCGTCGACGAACTGGAGCGGCACCTCGACGACGGCGCCCACCCCGTGGTGCGCCGAGTACTCCAGCACCTGCTCACCCGGCTCGGCGACCTGGCACGGGACGCCGACAACGCCGACGCCCTGCTCGAGGTGGCCGAACGGGCGTCGACGTTGTTCGGACGGGCGGTCGCAGGGCACCCGGACCCGGTCAGCCTCGCCCGCTGGTTGGTCGGCTTCCGGGTCGAGTCCGGCGGCTGGCCGTCGCTCGCGCTGGACGCCGTGGCCCATGCGTTCGACGAGCCCGCCTGGGACGCCTACCGCGCGAGCGTCGCGACCTTGGGCGGCGGTGGACCGGCAGCCGACCCCTACCGCAGCGAGACCGACCGCATGCTGCTGGAACTGGCCGACCACGACGGCGACATCGAACGGGCCGTCGCGCTGCTGTCCGGAGGTGACCACCCGTATTACCCGGAGATCCTCCGCCGGCTGCGCGACGCCGGACGGACGACTGACGTCCTCGCCTGGCTGGACCGAGCCGTCACCCAAGGCTGCGTGGACGTCGCCTGGCGGGCGGGACCCACCATCGTGCCCGTCCAGGACGCCGTCGACGCCTACCTGGAGGGTGGGCGTCCGGACGCCGCCCTCGCGATCGCGCGGACGCTGTTCGACCGCGACCTCAGCGTGGACGCCTTCGGATTGCTGAGCTCCGTGGCCGAACGGTCCGGGCGCCAGGAGGAACTACGCACGTGGGCGTTCGAGCAGGCCACCCAGCGGGCACGTCGCAGCGGCGGCGCCCACCTCGTCAGGCTCCACCTCGCCGACGGGAACGTCACACACGCGTGGGAGGCGGCGGACGCCTTCGGCTCTGGCCACGCGTGGCGCGAACTCGTGGACGCCTCGGAAGACGACTTCCCACTCCGGGCGGGCCGCCTGTGCCTGGCTCAGGTACTGGAGTCCCTCACCACACCCGACTCCAAGCGGTACCCGGCCATCGTCGATCTCCTCGTCAAGGCACGCGCCCTCCACGACACGGCAGGCCACCGAGCCGAGGCGGACGCCGAGATCATCCGCTTACGCGAGGCCTACCGCCGCCGCCCCGCCCTCATGTCGGCTATGAACCAGGCCGGACTCCCCTCCTGACCCACGCTGAAGTCGTTGAAGCGCAGGGTTCAGCCGAGACTGCCCCGGGCCCCACTTGCGGCTTCTGGCGGTGCTCGCCGCCCTGGATGTAGCGCTGCGCGGACGCCTCTCGCCGCTCGCTCCGCTTGGCAAGCCTTCCAGATCGGCCATTGAGTACTGTCCGTACGTACATGGTGTACACTGCACGAGTACCCAGCGTCCATGAGAGGCACGAGATGACCCTGTCCTACGCGTTCTGGAACAACTGGATATTGCGCTCAGGTAGGGCCGGTGTTCCGCTGTGTGGTGAGCCAGTGTTCCGGGGGGCGCTGAGCCACTGCGACGGGCCTGGGTGGACCGTGGGGCGTTGGGGGCCGACGGCTGGTCGGCCCCCAACGTTTGGTCACTCGAGCTGGGTGAAGTGTTTGCGCATGGAGTCGTCGCAATTGTGGACGGTGGCGTGCGCGTTGGTGGTGATCCGGTCGACGATGGCGTCGGCGAGGATCTTCTCTTCCATCCGGTCGTGCCATTGACCGGGCGGCAGCTGGGTGCAGTAGATCGTTGAGGCCCTCTTGTGGCGTCGGTCGATCAGGGTGTGGAGTTGCTGGACCTGGGGCCGGCTCGGCGGTGTGAGGAACCAGTCGTCGATGATCAGCAGCTCGACCTTGACCAGTGTGTCGAGGCAGCGTTTCTTGTCGCCGGTGCGCTCCGCGATGGTGATCCGGTCGAACAGTTCATCGGCGGACAGGTAGAGCACTCTGCGGTACTGCTGGCAGGCCTTGTTCCCCAGGGCGCAGGCGACGTAGGTTTTCCCGGCTCCGGTGGGTCCTTGCAGGATGACGTCTTGGCGTTTGACCAGGTAGGAGCCGATCGCCAGCCGGCTGATCAACTCGGCGTCGACGCTGCGTCCGGGCATGGCTTTGAGGTCGGCGATGTCGGCTCCGGGTTGCGCGAGGCCGGCCTGCCGACGGAGTCGGTGCAGCTTGCTGTCGCGGCGCCGTTCGTATTCCCAGTCGACGGCCTGCTTGACCAGCTCTGGGCCGTTCAACGAGGCCGCGGTGGTGGTGTCGGCGAGGTTCTCGAAGTACTCGGCCATCCCTGAGAGCCGCATGGTCTTGAGCCGGGTGAGGGTTTCGATGTCGATCATGCCCGGCTCCCGTAGTAGTCAGCGCCGCGGACGAACCCGGCATCACCCAGCGATGGCGGCGGCGGGGTCGGGGCGGGTGTCCAGCCGGCCCACAGCTTCTTGATCAGCGTGTAGGACGGCGCCGGGGTGGCCGCCAACGCGCGGCCGCAGGTGTCCTCGAGCCTCGCCATGCCTCCGGCTCTCTTGGCCAGAGACATCACTCCCAGGCATGACCGGTAGGACTGCTCGACGATCTTGCGTGAGCCGAGGATCGCCAGGATCGCGGCCTGCGTGTTCGGTCCGACTGTCGAGGCCCACTGTTCGAAGCGTTCCGGTGACCAGTCCACCAGCCGGCTCGCGTGGGAGGCCGGCATATGCGCGGGCAGGGTCGAGTAGCGGCCCCTGACCCCCTTGAACCGCGGATGGGACGCGACACGTTCGACACCGTCGAACACCTCCACGATGCTGGAGGTGACCCGGACATCCAGCGATTCACCGATCAGCCTCGCGGGGACCGAGTAGAAGTTCCGGTCGACCTGGACGTGATAGTTCGGCCCCACCTTCGCCTTGCGGAGATCGGCCAGCTCGAACCCGATCGCAGGCAGCGGCACCAGCAGCGGCTTCTCGTCGCGTTCGAACACCACCAGCCGGGAGTCCTCCCGCTTCTGGAACGGGCGGGCGTTGATCGCGGCGACCTCGTCGAAGATAGCCTCGTTCAGCTCCGCCAACCCGACGAACTGACGATCACGCAGTACCGCGGCGACCTGCCCGGCGACGAACCGGACACTGCCTTCGACCACCGGCTTGTCGCGGGGACGCTTCACGCGGGCCGGGACGATCGCGGTGCCGTAATGCTCCGCCAACTGCGCATAAGCCGGGTTCAACGCCGGCTCATACCGATCCGCCCGCGACACACCCGTGCGGAGGTTGTCAGGCACCAGCAGCCGACCCACCCCGCCGAACTGCTCGAACGCATGCACGTGGCCCTCGATCCACGACGACAGCGTCATATCGGTGAACGCCTCCACATACGTGTAGGCGCTAAACGACAACGCCGCCACGAACACCCACGCCTGCGTCGGGATCCCGCTCAGCGGGTCAGCGAACCACATCGGGTCCCCGGCCCAGTCGACCTCGACCGACTCCCCGGGGCTGCGCTGGATCCGCATCGACGCCCCCGTCGACTTCATCCAGCGGCGGTACTGTTCGTTGAAGAACGAATACTGGTACGGCACCTCGCCCGTCGAACGGCACCTCGCCACATACTCGTTCCACAACACCAGCAATGTCACCGACGGCCGACCCAACTCCCGGTGCACATACTCGAAATCTGGTGCAGCCCGCCCAGAGTCCGGCCTCACCGGCTCCGGCAGCAACAGGGCGCGGACCTCGTCAGCCCCGAGGTCCGCAACCTGCCCGAACCCGACACCAGCCGAGTCCGCCGCAGCGAACACCCCCGCCACCGTGTTACGTGAACACCCCAACGCGTCAGCGATCCCGCGCTGGCTCACCCCCTCAGCACGAAGCTGAAGAATCCTCTTGTAGTCGACCATCGAAGGCGACCCCTCTCGTCACGACCGTGCCCCAACGGCACGGACCCGACGAACCTCCCACACGCGAAACCGCGGCCGACCGCGGCGTCACCATGGCCCAGCCGTCAACGGAACACTGGCTCACCCCACAGCGGAACACCGGCTCTCACCCAGCGCAATATGCAGCAACAAGGGCGGTACTGGTAAGACCAGTCTCTGCTTCCAGTCCCTGACCTTCTACGCCCACCAGAATCCGGACAAGCGCGTGCTGGCTATCGACGTCTGCCCGCAGGCAAACCTGTCCGAGCTCCTGTTCGGTGGACTTACGGGCAAGGGCAGCGAAACTCTTCTCGCCAGGCAGAACGAACCCACCCGCCGGACGCTCGGTGGCTACTTCGAAGCCCGCCTTCCTAACCCCTACACCGCTCCGGCGATCGATCCGGATGCCTACATCTCACATCCCTCGGACTACAACGCTGCTGTCCCGGAGAACATCGACTTGATCGCGGGCGACCCGATCCTTGAGCTCCAGGCAAACGCGGTCTCGACCTTGGCAAACACCCAAATCCCCAACACGCCGACCTGGGTTCGGGTCATCGACTGGATCAAGGATCTCGTTGCGACGCTTGAGGGCCGCTACGACACTATCTTCATCGACGCCAACCCGTCGTTCTCGATGTACACGCAAATTGCACTCGCCACGGCGGACCGCCTGATTCTACCCGTGATGGCGGACGACTCCTCGCGGAGGGCGATCCAGAACGCGTTCTCTCTGGTGTACGGGCTGAAGCTGCCTTCGGAGATCTACACGCAGTATGCCTTCGCCACGAAGCTCGCTGCCCAAGGCCGGACCCTTCCGCAGGTGCACGTCATTGCGAAGAACCGTCTGACTCAGTACGTCGTCGCGGCGTCGGCCTACAGCGCGGTCCTTCGGTCGATCGACTTGGACGTGAATGCTCTCATGGCTCAGAATCCCGAGATGTTCACGGCCAACCGAACTCGCGACGTCATGGTGGAGATCAGGGACTTTCAGACCGCTGGCGTGGTCTCCTTTGCCCGCGGATGTCCCTTCTACAAGCAACAGCCGGGCCGGCTGGACGTCATGGGGCGAAGGGTTCAGGTAAAGGCCGAGTACTTGCAGAACTGCGTCGACTCGATCAACGGTCTAGTAGCGCAGCTGTAGCCGCACCGTTGCCTCCAAGATCCTCAGCGTGCCCTGGTCGCCCCAGTCCAACGTGCTGAGAGCCGACGGACAGTGGGCGACGCCGACGACGTTCCCCACGCCCGGGATGTCGTGGGGAATACGTGGGGAACCGTGGGGAATGGGAGGCCTCCGAAGGCCATCCGTGTCCATGGGAGTCCACAACTGAGAAGGACCGAAGTCCTTGTCAGAGGGGATTTGATGTAGCCAGGGGACCATACATCGTTGTGCGCGAGAGAGGAGTTGAACCTCCACGCCCTTGCGGGCACCGGCACCTGAAGCCGGCGCGTCTGCCATTCCGCCACTCGCGCAACGGGCCTTGCGACCCGACGCCAAAGATTAGCACGGCCTCCGCCACGTACCGCAAATCGCACCTGCGGCCCGTCGGCGACCGGCCACGGATCTCCCGAACTCCACCTGCCAGCACCGGGCGGTGTCTAGTGTGGATAGACCATCAGTTCTACCTGAAGGAGGACGACCATGCCGGAATCGCCACTATGGGTATGGGTGATCATCATCGTCGTGGTGCTCGCGGTGATCATCGCCGCGATCGTTGCGGCGACACGGGGACGCGAGGGCGCGAGGATCGAGCGGGCCGACGACCTGCGCCAACGCGCCCACGAGAACGACCGACTGCTGGCGGCCCGCCAGGAGCGCGCCGAGGACCTGACGACCCGGGCGGAGGCCGTGCGCCAGGACGCCCTGACCGAGACCGAGCGCGCGGAGGAGCTCCGACAGGCCGCAGCGGAGGCGGAGGAGCGGGCGGCTCTCGCCGCCGAGGAGGCGGAACTTCGCGACGACGAGGCCAGGCACAGCCGGCACGCCCTGGATGAGCTGGAGCGCGAGCGCGAGGAGAAGCTCCGCAAAGCTGACGAGATCGACCCGCGTGTGCGCGACTCCGGCCAACACGACGCAGATCACGAACGCCACGCCCCCCAGGACCATGACCGGCGCGACGACGTCCACCTCGACGACGAGGCGGACCACACCGCTCACCACGACCACGGCACGCCTGACGCCGCGCGCCCAGATCACGACGTGCCCCAGACCGACGACCATCGTGAGCGCCACGGGCACCGGGGCGTCGGCGACATCGCCGCCGACGACGTGCCGCGCGACGAGCACGGCCGTCGCCTCGACCCCTACGGCAACCCTGTCCCCGAAGACCGCTGACCGAGAAGGAGTACCGATATGACCAGCTCGAACGACGACTTCATCGCCGCTCCCTCCAACGAGTTCGCCGACCCCGCGACCCGCCCGGACCCCAGCGCCGCGGCCGTCGCGCCGGATCCCTACGCCCCGGCCGTCTCCAGCCCCGACTCCCCCGAGTCGCCGGACTCCCCCGACTCGCCGGCAAGCCCCGCCAGCCCGCCCGAGCCCGAGCCCCTGGGGTCGGACGCGATGGCCGGGATGGACATCGAGCACGAGCCCGACGCCGACGGTTACTGGCGTGACGAGTTCGGCAACCGGGTGGACCACGAGGGCCGGCGCGTGGACGAGGACGGGAACCCGGTGGGCGCCGACGGCGAGCGCATCGACCCGACCGACGGCCCCATCGGCATCGTGCCACCGATCCCGCCGAACACCCGCTGACCGCCACAGCCGGCGCCGGTCACGGGAAGCGCCCGACCCTCGGGAGGGTCGGGCGCTTCCCGTGTCGTTTCGACGTCGATCAGGGAACGACGTAGCCCGCGGCGCGGTACAGCTCGTACCACTCCGGCCGGGTCAGCGCGACGTCCGCGCCTGCCGCGGACCAGGTCACGCGCTCCGGCGTCGTCGTCCCCAGCACCACCTGCATGTTGGCCGGGTGGCGGGTGATCCACGCAGTGGCGATCCCCTCGGGCCGGACGTCGTACTTCGCCGCCAGCCGGTCGATGACCGCGTTGAGTTCGGGGTAGTCCGGGTTGCCGAGGAAGACCCCGGTGAAGAACCCCGCTTGGAACGGCGACCAGGCCTGGACGGTGATGTCGTTGAGGCGGCAGTAGTCGACGATGCCGAGGTCGCGCGAGATGGACTGGTCGAGACCTGCCATGTTGGCCGCGACGCCCTGCGCCACGATCGGCGCATGCGTGATCGACAGCTGGAGCTGGTTCGCGACAATGGGCTGCGTCACGTAGCGCTTGAGCAGGTCGATCTGGCCGGGCGTGTGGTTCGAGACGCCGAAGTGCCGCACCTTTCCGGCGGCCGACAGCTCGTCGAACGCCCGTGCGACCTCCTCGGGCTCCACCAGCGCGTCGGGGCGGTGCAGCAGCAGGACGTCGATGTAGTCGGTGTCGAGCGCGCGCAGCGATCCGTCGACCTGCGCCACCAGGTGCTCATAGGAGAAATCGAAGTACGGTCCGTCCTTGACGATGCCTGCCTTGGTCTGGAGCGTGATCTCCTCGCGCTCCGCCCGGGAGAGCCGGAGCGCCTCGGCGAAGCGAGTCTCGCAGCCGTGGTACGCACCGTCGCCGTAGATGTCGGCGTGGTCGAAGAAGTCGACCCCCGCCTCACGCGAGGCGTCGTACAGGGCGCGCACCTCGTCGTCGGTCTTGTCCTGGATGCGCATCACGCCGGTGACCACCGCTGGCACGGAGAGATCGGTGGGGCCGAGGTTGAACGTCTTCATCGTCGCTTCCTTCATCGGGTCGTCGCGCGGCCCGCTGGCCGGGCTCCCTTCGAGCCTAGTCCTGGCTCCGCTGCCGGGGCGGTGGACGCCCGGATCACGAGCCGGGTGGCGAGGCGGACGTGCCCGGTCTCGACGGCGCGACCCGACCGGATGTCCAGCAGGCGCCGCACGGCGGCGGCGCCCATGCGCTGCAGGGGCTGGTGCACGGTCGTCAGCCCCGGGACAGCCAGCCCGGCGAGGAAGGTGTCGTCGAAGCCCACGACGCTCAGCTCCTCCGGGACCGCGATGCCCCGCTGGCGGGCGGCCTCGCAGACCCCCATGGCCGCGGGATCACACGGCGCGAAGATCGCGGTCGGGCGCTGAGCCTCGGGGAGGGACAGGAGGCGCTGGGCCGCCTCGAAACCCTCCTCGTGCGTGTAGCCGCCGGGGACGACGAGCGTGGAGTCCATCGGCACCGCATTCATGTGCAGCGCCGACACATACCCGTGGAGGCGCTCGGAGGCGGGAACCGACTCGGACGGCCCCTGGATGAACCCGATCCGGCGGTGCCCCAGCTCGATGAGGTGCTGCGTGGCCTCGACGCCACCGTTCCAGTTCGTGGCCCCGATGCTCATGACCGACGGCGGAAGCGCGTTCGCCGGATCGATCGCCACGAGCGGCAGCCCGAGCTCGCGCACCTTGGCGAGTTGATGCTCCGAGAGCCGTGCCGTCAGGACGATGACGCCGAGAAAGCCCTTGGCCTTGATGAGCTGGAGCCAGTCGTCGCCCAGCGGCACCGGGGTGGTGGTCGCCGGCGCGGATTCCGGTACGTAAAACGTGCTGAGCGCCACCCCGTGCGACATCGAGGTGGTGATCGCTCCCTTGAGGATCTCGAGGGTGTAGCTGGTCGAGAGGTCGTCGGCAACGAGGGCGATCTGCGGATAGGGCGTCGACTCGACCGATACCGGCTCGTAACCCAACTCGTCCACGGCAGCGAGCACGCGGCGCCGGGTCTCCGCCGACACCCCGCCCCGGTCGTTGAGGGCCTTGGACGCCGTCGCGTTGGACACACCCGCGTGTCGCGCAACGTCCTGCAGCCGCACCGCCTTGCCCGTTCTCACGCGGCACAGCCTAGCAGCGAAAAGTTTCGACCGCTTCTTAACGAACCGATAACCACTATTTGGTTGCTCTTGCAGACTAATTGGGGTTACGCTTATGCTCGACATTCGTCAGTCAGAGTTTCACGAAAAGTTTCGTGAACAAGATTCGGAGGATCAACGATGACCCGTGCACTGCCCAAGCTCGCCGCGCTCGTCGCCGGCGCAGCGCTCGCCCTGTCCGCCTGCGGCGGAACGACGGAAGAGGCCACCGACGGCGCGTCGGCCTCGGCGTCCGGCGGCGGCGACGTCACTCTCACGTGGTGGCACAACTCCAACACCGGTGAAGGCAAGGACTACTACGACAAGGTCGCTGCCGACTTCGAGGCCGCGAACCCCGGCGTCACCATCGACGTGCAGGCCATGCAGCACGAGGACATGGTCACCAAGCTCGAGGCCGCCTGGCAGAGCGGCGATGTGCCGGACGTCTACATGGAGCGCGGCGGCGGCGAGCTGGCCGACAAGGTTGAGGCCGGCCTGGTGAAGGACCTGACCGAAGCCGCCGGCGAGACCATCGAGAAGCTCGGCGGCTCCGTCAACGGCTGGACCGTGGACGGCAGGACCTACGGCCTGCCCTTCTCGCTGGGTGTCGTCGGCTTCTGGTACAACACCGAGCTCTTCGAGCAGGCCGGCATCACCGAGGCGCCCACCACCATGGAGGACCTCTACGCCGCCATCGACAAGCTGAAGGCCGCGGGCATCGACCCGATCTCCGTCGGCGCCGGCGACAAGTGGCCCGCCGCGCACTACTGGTACTACTTCGCGCTGCGCGAGTGCTCGGAAGAGGTGCTCTCCGACGCCGTGACGAGCCTGGACTTCACGGACCAGTGCTTCGTGCGGGCCGGCGAGGATCTGGCCGAGCTCGTGGCCAAGGAGCCGTTCAACCCCGGCTTCCTGACCACCCCGGCGCAGTCCGGCCCGACCAGCGCCTCCGGCCTCCTGGCCACGCGCAAGGTCGCCATGGAGCTGGCCGGCCACTGGGAGCCCGGCGTCATGCAGGGCCTGACCGAAGACGAGCAGGGCCTCGGCGAGGCGACCGGCTGGTTCGCCTTCCCGGAGGTCGAGGGCGGCGAGGGTGACCAGAGCGCCGCGCTCGGCGGCGGCGACGCGTGGGCCGTCCCGGCCGACGCCCCCGACCAGGCCGTCGACTTCGTCGAGTACCTGCTGTCCGACGAGATCCAGAAGGGCTTCGCCGAACTCGACATGGGCCTGCCGACCAACCCGACCGCGTCCCAGTACGTGGCCGACCCGGCTCTCGCCAAGCTCCTCGAGGTCCGCGATGAGGCCGGCTACGTCCAGCTGTACTTCGACACCGCCTTCGGCACCTCCGTCGGTGGCGCCATGAACGACGCGATCGCACTCGCTTTCGCCGGTCAGGCCACCGCCCAGGAGATCGTCGACGCCACCCAGGCGGCCGCGGACGCGGAGAAGTAACCCATGACCGACGCCACCACCACGCGCAAGCGGGCGGCGGCCGCGGTCACCACAGCAGGTGAGGGCGGGCGCGCCGAGCGCTCGCCCTCACCGCGCTCCACGCGGTCCGTCAACTGGAGGATGGGGCTGGAGATCGCCGTCTTCGTCCTCCCCGCCCTCGTCCTGTTCTTCATGTTCGTCGTGTGGCCCATGCTGCGCGCAGTCCAGTTCTCGGTGTACCGCTGGAAGGGCTTCGGCCCGCTGACCGACTTCGTCGGTCTCCGCAACTACATCTCGGTCCTCACCAACGACGTCTTCCTCGGCGCGCTCGGCCACAACCTGTTCATCGTCGTCGCCTCGGTGGCCATCCAGCTGCCGCTGGGCATCGCGGTCGCGCTGCTGCTGAACCGCAAGATGAAGTTCCAGGGGCTGCTGCGCACCATCGTCTTCATCCCCTACATCCTCGCCGAGGTCATCGCCGGCGTCGTCTGGTTCCAGCTGCTCCAGCCCCGCTACGGCGTCATCGACTCCATCCTCGCCGGCCTCGGCATCCAGGGGCCCGCCCAGGGCTTCCTCGGAACGCCGGACCTGGCCCTGTGGACCGTCATGGTAGTGCTCACCTGGAAGTACCTGGGCTTCGCGATCATCCTGTTCCTCGCCGGCCTGCAGGGCGTCCCGCAGGAGCTGGACGAGGCCGCCCAGATCGACGGCGCCTCCTGGTGGCAGACCCAGCGCTACATCACCATCCCGCTGCTCGGCCCCACCCTGCGGACCTGGGCCTTCCTGTCCATGGTCGGCGCCCTCCAACTCTTCGACATGGTGTGGATCCTCACCGGCGGCGGCCCCGCCAACGCCACCACGACCATGGCCACGTTCCTCATCAACGAGGGCACCAAGCGCAGCAACTACGGCATCGCCGGCGCCGCCTCGGTGGTCCTCTTCGTCGTGGCGCTCACGATGGCGCTGCTGTACCAGCGCTTCATCCTCAGCCGCGACACCGCCGACTCCGACAAGCGAAAGGTCCGCCGATGACCGCCGCCACCGCCGCCGCACCGGCCGCGACGCGCCGCCGTCGCCTGGGCACCACCAACCCCGTCGTCTACTTCATCGCGCTCGTCGTCGCGGCGTTCTCGCTGGGCCCGGTGCTGTACTCGATCCTCGGCGGTTTCCGCAGCAACGCCCAGCTCGCCGAGTCCCCGGCCGGGATGCCCGACCCCTGGGTCTGGAGCAACTACGCCGGAGTCCTCACCAACCCGAACTTCTGGCGCTACGGCCTCAACTCCATGATCATCGCGCTCCTGACGACCGCCGTCGTCGTGGCGTTCGGCCTCATGGCGGCCTACCCGCTGTCGCGCTACCAGTTCCCCGGCCGCGAGAAGATCTACATGATCTTCGTCCTCGGGCTGCTGTTCCCCGCCACGGTCGCGGTGATCCCGCTGTTCATCATCATCAGCAAGGACCTCGGCATGAGCAACACCTGGTGGGGCGTCGCGCTCCCCCAGGCCGCGTTCGCCCTGCCGACCACGATCGTCATCCTGCGCCCGTTCCTCCAGGCCATCCCCGGCGAACTGGAGGAGGCCGCCATGATCGACGGCGCCAGCCGCATGAGCGTGTTCACCCGCATCATGGTGCCGCTGTCGGCGCCCGGCCTCATCACCGTCGGCGTCCTCGCGTTCGTCGGCTCGTGGAACGCCTACCTGCTGCCGCTGCTGCTGCTCCAGGGCGACATGCGCACCCTGCCGCTGGGCGTGGCCGACTTCTCCACCGAGCACTCCTCCGACACCGCGGGCGTCTTCGCGTTCACCACGCTGAGCATGATCCCCGCGATGGTCTTCTTCCTCACCATGCAGCGCCGCATCGTCGGCGGTCTCCAAGGCGCGGTCAAGGGCTGAGCCCACATCTGCGCGGAAAAGAACCTCCCATGACCTGGACCGATCCCACCCTGCCCATCGACGAGCGCCTCGACGCCCTCATGGACGAGCTCACCCTGACCGACCTCGTCCACCAGCTCGGCTCCTACTGGCACCCCGGCCAGACCGAGGCCCCCGCCCCTGACCCCGACCACCACGACGTCGCCCCCATGGAGAGCGAGTTCTCCCAGGAACTCAAGCCCTGGAAGGAGGCGATCGACGGCGGACTCGGCCACTTGACCCGCGTGTTCGGCACCGACCCCGTCATGGTCGCCGACGGCGTGGCGAAGCTCACCAGCTTCCAGGACGACGTGCGGGCCGCGAACCCGCACCGGATCCCGGCGGTGGCGCACGAGGAGTGCCTCACCGGCTTCACCGCCCTGGGCGCCACCGTGTACCCGGCGTCGATCGCCTGGGGCGCCACCTGGCGGCCCGAGCTGATCGAGGAGATGGCCGCGGCCATCGGCGCCGACCTCGCCTCCGTCGGCGTGCAGCAGGGCCTGTCGCCGCTGCTCGACGTCGTGCGGGACTACCGCTGGGGCCGGGTCGAGGAGACCTGCGGCGAGGACCCGTACCTCGTCGGCACGCTCGGCACCGCCTACGTGCGCGGCCTGCAGTCGGCGGGCGTCGTCGCGACCCCGAAGCACTTCGTCGGCTACCCCGCCAGCCGCTCCGGCCGCAACCACGCGCCGGTGTCGATGGGTCGCCGCGAGCTCGAGGACGTCATGCTGCCGCCGTTCGAGATGGCGGTCCGCGTCGGCGGCGCCGGCTCGATCATGAACTCCTACTGCGACATCGACGGACAGCCCGCCGCCGCCTCCCACGAGCTGCTCACCACGGTGCTGCGGGACCGGTGGGGCTTCGAGGGCACCGTCGTGTCCGACTACTGGAGCATCGCGTTCCTCACCCGCATGCACCGCGTCGCCCCCGACGACGCCACGGCCGCCGCCCTGGCCCTGCGCGCCGGGCTTGACATCGAACTGCCCTCGACCGGCGCCTATTGGGCCATCGAGGAGGCGATCGGGCGCGGGCTCCTCTCGGAGGACGAGGTCCGCCGCGCCGCGCGGCGCGTGCTCCGGCAGAAGCTGCAGCTCGGGCTCCTCGACGACGGCTGGCAGCCGCCGGCCGACCCCGCCGCCGACCTCGACTCCCCCCGCAACCGCGACATCGCCCGCCGCGTGGCCGAGGAGTCGGTGACGCTGCTGGCCAACGACGGCATCCTGCCGCTCGCCGCGGGCCGCAAGGTCGCCGTCGTCGGCCCGACGTGGGACGACGTGCGCGCGTTCATGGGCTGCTACTCCTTCCCCAACCACGTCCTCGCCAAGAGTGGGACCGAGACGGGCCTGGACATCCGCAGGCTGGACGACGCGCTGCGGGCAGCCCTCGGCGACGACGTCACGTTCGCGACCGGGACCGGCTTCACTTCCGGCACCGACGAGGACCTTGCCGCCGCCGTCGCGGCCGCCGCCGCGGCCGAGGTCGCCGTCGTCACGCTGGGTGACATCGCCGGCATGTTCGGCGAGGGAACCTCCGGCGAGGGCTGCGACGTCGTGGACCTCAAGCTCCCCGGCCGGCAGGGCGAACTCCTCGACGCCGTCCTCGCCACGGGCACGCCCACGATCCTGCTGCTCGTCACCGGCCGGCCGTACGCCCTCGGCGAATACGCCGACCGCTGCGCCGCGATCGTCCAAGCGTTCATGCCCGGCGTCGAGGCGGCCGATGTGCTGGCCGGCGTGCTGACCGGCACGCTCAACCCGTCGGGTCGCCTCCCGATCGCGATCCCGTCGCACCACGGCGGGCAGCCGGGCACCTACCTGGCTCCCCCGCTGGGCTGGTTCTCCAACGGCATCTCGAACCTCGATCCGACGCCGCTGTTCCCGTTCGGCCACGGCATCGGGTACGCCACGTTCGAGCTGAGCGACGCCGCGGTCTCGGCGCCGACGATGCCGGTCGACGGCGTCGTCGAGTACTCCGTGACGGTCACCAACACCGGCGATCGCGACGGCGCCGAGGTGGTGCAGCTCTACTCGAGCGACCCATGGGCCGAGGTGGTCCGCCCCCTCAAGCAGCTGATCGGCTACCGCAAGGTCGACCTGTCGGCGGGCGAATCCGCGCGCGTGACGTTCGAGGTCCACGCGGACCGGCTGTCCTTCACCGGCGTCGACATGGCCCGCGTCGTCGAGCCCGGCGAGATCCAGCTGTCGGCCGGCCGGTCCTCCGAGGACCGGCTGCCCGCGCTCTCCGTCGAGATGACGGGCGAGCGCCGGGTGGTCGGCGAGGGTCGCGTGCTGGTGACGCCGTCGACGGTGGTGCCGGCATGAGCGCACGGGTGACGGCCGCGGCCGACCCGGGCCGCTACGGCGCCCGGATGGGCAGCGCGGTGGTGGGCGTCGGTCGTGCCGGCGCGCAGGTCACGGTGCGGCAGACCCGGCACGCCTTCGGGTTCGGCAACATCGGCTTCGACCTCATCGGGCTGGCCAACCGCGAGGACCACTCGATCGAGACGGGCTTCGGGCAGGCACCCGCCGCCCTGGCGGAGACGGTCGCCGAGCGGTGGCTGGAGGTGTTCAACACCGCGACGCTCCCCTTCTACTGGCGCACCTTCGAGCCCGTGGAGGGCGAACCGGACACGGCGCGGCTCCAGGCCGCCGCCCGCTGGTTCGTGGAGCGCGGCGTCACCGTCAAGGGCCATCCCCTGGTGTGGCACACACTCGCGCCGCAGTGGCTGCTCGGGCGCTCCACCGCCGAGGTGCGCCGCCTCATCGAGGCGCGGATCCGGCGGGAGGTGCGCGACTTCGCCGGGCTGATCGGTCTCTGGGACGCCATCAACGAGGTCGTCATCATGCCGGAGTTCACCGCCGAGGAGAACGCCGTGACGCCCCTGGCCCGCGAACTGGGACGGGTGGGGATCGTGCGGCTCGCGTTCGACACCGCCCGTGAGGCCGACCCCACCCTCAAACTGGTGCTCAACGACTTCAACATGTCGGTCAAGTACGAGCGGCTCATCGAGGAGTGCCTGTCCGCCGGGATCCGGATCGACTCCATCGGCCTGCAGAGCCACATGCACCAGGGCTACTGGGGCGAGGAGCGCACGCTCGAGGTGCTGGAGCGGTTCGCCCGCTTCGGGCTGCCGATCCAGATGTCGGAGACCAGCCTCGTGTCCGGGCACATCATGCCGCCCGAGATCGTGGACCTCAACGACTACCAGATCCCGTCGTGGCCCTCGACCCCTGAGGGGGAGGCGCGGCAGGCGGACGAGGTGTCGCGGCACTACCGGACCCTGGTGGCCCACCCCGCCGTCGAATCGGTGACCTACTGGGGCATCACCGACGCCGGCGCCTGGCTGGGCGCGCCCATCGGGTTCCTGCGCGCCGACGGCTCCCCCAAGCCGTCGTTCCACGCCCTGCACGGGCTGATCAAGGGCGAGTGGTGGGTTCCGGAGACTCAGGTGGTCGCGGACGACAACGGCGACGTCGTCGTCGAGGGCTTCGCGGGCGACTACGAGCTCGTCGTCGACGGCCGCGTCACGGCCTTCTCGATCGCGGCCGGGGAGCCTCCGACCCCCTGACCTGCACGACACGCCGATGAACTCGACCCCCGGGCCCGTAGCGGGCCTCGGGGGTCGAGTTCTTTGTGCTTTCGTGCTGCCGGCCGACGGCGCCCTAGCCGTGCAGACGCGCCCCGAAGCGCCCCTCAAGCAGCCAGGAGATCTCGGCGATCACGTGCCGCGGGTCTCCGACGTTGAGCGCCTCGATCCCGTCCTCGGTCTCGGCCAGGACCTCGTGGGTCGCGAGCTGGGACCCCAGCATGCGGTCGGTCATGAAGTGGTTCTGGCGCAGCGTGAGCCGCTCGAGGTTCACCTCCTCCGGCAGCACGAGGTGCACGAAAAAGGTCTCTCCCTCGGCCTTGCGCAACACGTCGCGGTACGCCTGCCTCAGCGCGGAACAGGCGACGACGGTGGAGCGCCCCTCCGCGGCCTGCTCCGTCATCCAGTCCTGCAGCGACTGCAGCCACGGCCAGCGGTCCTCGTCGGTGAGCGGCTCGCCCGACGCCATCTTGTGCCGGTTGGCGTCGCTGTGGAAGTCGTCCCCCTCGGCGAAGGGCAGGCCGAACACCTCGGCGAGTCCTCGTCCGATGGTGGACTTGCCCGTGCCCGCCACGCCCATGACGACGAGGTGCACCGGCCCTGTCGTGGGAGAGGTCATCGCGCGTCCACCTCGACGCCCGGCGCCTCGCGTCGGGCCGCGACCCTGCGGAGAGTGAGATCCTGCATGGCGCAATGGTAATACTATTGGCGCATGCGGCCCAGTCCACGACGGCAACCGCCGCCCCCCGGTTGCCATGCGCCCGGCGTTCCCCGCGCGTCCATGGCCGACGTCGTCGCCGACCGGCTCGGCGCCGACATCGTCGCCGGCGTGCTGCGACCGGGGGACGGGTTCACGCTGCAGGGCCTCATCGATCGATTCGCGGTCTCGCGCACCGTCGCCCGCGAGGCGATGCGACTGCTCGAAGAGATGTCGCTCGTGGCGGCGCGGCCGCGCGTCGGGATCACCGTCCTCCCACCCGACGCCTGGGACCGCTTCAACCCCCGCCTCATCCGCTGGCGCCTCGACTCGCCGCACCGCGACGAGCAACTCCGGTCCCTCACCGAGCTCAGGGAGGCCGTCGAGCCGGCGGCGGCCCGGTTGGCCGCCGAGCGCGCGACCCCGGCGGAGCGCGAGCGGCTCGTGCGCCTGGCCCACGACCTGCGCGACGCCGCCACGACGATCGACGGGGCCACCCTGGCGCGCATCGACATCGACTATCACACCGCTCTGCTGGCCGCCTCCCACAACGAGATGTTCGCCGCGCTGACCGGCGCCGTCGCGGAGGTGCTCGACGGCCGCATCCGCCTCGGCCTGCAGCCCAGCCCGCCCGAGGCCGACGCCCTCGACCTGCACCTGCTGCTCGCGAGGTCCGTGGCGGACGGCGACCGCGCGGCAGCCGAACGGCACGCCCGGGCCCTGGTCCACGAGGTCCGCGACGCCCTCGCCCGGCGATGACCGGGGTGTAACCTCCGCCCCATGCGTGTCGCCTTCATCTCGCTCCACACCTCCCCCGCCGAGCGTGCCGGTACGGCCGATGCCGGCGGGATGAACGTGCTGATCCGGGCCCTGGCCATCGCGCTGCGGCAGGCGGGGATCGACGTGGAGTTCTTCACGCGCCGCTCGTCGCCAGGCCAGCCGGCCACGCACGTGCTCGAAGACGGCATCGTGCTCCACCACGTCGACGCCGGACCGCCCCGGCCCCTGCCGAAGAGCCAGATCGACCAGCACATCGACGAGTTCCGCGCCAACCTGGGGTCCCTCGACCGCTTCGACCTCGTGCACTCCCACCACTGGATGTCCGGCGTCGCCGCCATCCCGCTCGCCCGCGAGGCGGGCATCCCGCACCTCATGACCTTCCACTCGGTGGCCGCCCACCCCAACTCCTCGCTCCGCGACGGCGAGCCGGCGGAATCCCCCGCGCGCCTCGACGGCGAGATCTACTGCGCCACGCAGTCCGATCTGATCCTCGCCGTCAGCCGGCACGAAGCCGCGGTCGTTATCGGCCGCTGCCAGGCCGACCCTGAGCAGGTGATGATCGTCCGGCCCGGCGTCGACACCGAGCTGTTCCACCCGGCCGACGGCGAGGTCTGGACGCCGGACCCGCGCGTCGCGCCCGGCTACCTCCTCTTCGCGGCCCGGCTCCAGCCGCTCAAGGCGCCCGACGTCGCCATCCGCGCCCTCGCGCTCCTTCCGGAGGCGGAACGGCCGCACCTCGTGGTGGTCGGCCAGGCGTCCGCGGACTTCGCGGACTACGAGGCGGAACTACACCGCCTCGTCGCAGACCTCGACCTGACCTCCGACGTCACGTTCCTCCCCGGCCAGGACCGCGAGTCCTTCGCGCGCATCATGCGGCACGCGAGCATCATGCTCGTGCCGTCGCACTCGGAGACCTTCGGGCTGGTCGCGCTGGAGGCGTCGTCCTCGGGCGTCCCGACCCTGGCGGCCGCCGCAGGCGGGCTCACCGAGGCGATCTGCAACGGCCACACCGGCGACCTCGTCCCCACGCACGATCCTCGGGATTGGGCCGAGGCTCTGCTGCGTCTCCTCCGCGACCCGGAGCGGCGCGCACGCATGGCCGTGACGGCCAGGGAGCGCGCCGAGACGATGACGTGGGCGCACGTGGCGGACCGCACGCTTCAGGCCTACCGACGCGCCATCGCCAACGGGGCGGTCAAGCACGTCACCTTCATCCACGCCCACCCCGACGACGAGACGCTCGCCTCGGGCGCCCTCATCGCGCACCTCGTGGACGAGGGCCTGAAGGTGTCCGTGCTGACGTGCACGCGCGGCGAGATGGGCGCCGTCGTCCCCGGGCCGTTGTCACATCTCGCGGGGACCCCGGCGCTGGAGCAGCGCCGCGAGGCCGAGCTCGCGGGCGCCCTCGACTCCCTGGGCGTCCACGCCCACGCCTATCTCGGCATGCCGCCGGCCCGCGCCGCGGACGAGCCGCGCCGCTACCTCGACTCCGGCATGCGGTGGATCGCCGACGGTGTCGCGGGGCCGGGCGAGCAGGCCGATGAACGGTCCCTGACGTCCGCCGACGAGGCGGAGGCGACCGCGGACATCGTTGCGTTCCTCCGGAAGATGCACACGGATCTGGTCGTCAGCTACGACGACGACGGGGGCTACGGCCACCCGGACCACGTGCGCGCCCACCACCTGAGCCGCGCCGCGGCCGAGGAGGTCGGGATCCCGTTCGCCGCGTTGACCACCAACCGTGAGCTCGCGGCACGCTGGTTCGACCTGGAGGGGTACCGCCCGCGGGTGGCCAAGGCGCTGCGCCACCACCGGACCCAGCTGACGGTGCACGACGACGACCGCTCGATCACGCACAGCGGCGGCCAGCCGGACACGATCGTCACGTCGACGGGCCTGCGCGGCGAGGTCCCGCACCTGCCGTGAACCCGGGTGGCGTGACGTAACTCACAGCAGTTGCCGATTTCGCCGTCGTCAGCCGTCTTTCAGCCCGCTGCTGTGAGTTGTGTCACGCCGGAACGCCGCGACTCTCCTGTACCGCGACCACCGCGAACACGAGCATCCCCGCCGCTGGCACGACCAACAGCGCGTACTGCCACGTGATGACCGCGGCGAGCCCCAGTGCCACCGCGGTCATCACCGCCGCGAACGGATCGCGGGCGAGGCGCCCGGGCGACGAGGCCACCACGGCCCACCACGTCCGCCCGGGCCGCCACGACGCGGCCGCCGTCACCACCACGAGGGCGGCAGCCGCGGCCGCGACGCTCAGGACGACCGCCACCGCCGCCGCACCCGGCAGCCCGCCGTCGCGCGCGATGGCGATGTCCAACACGATCAGTAGCGCCACCAGCAGCGACGCCGCCCCGACGACGACGCCCCCGGGCACTGCCCGGCGCACGTCGTCGACGAACTGTCCCACCGTGGCGCTCTCACCGCGCAGGAACCTGCGCAGGTGGGACGCGCCGGCCGCGAACGCGGCGGGCCAGGTCACCACCGGCAGGCTCGCGACGGCCACGAGGATGCCGACCCACAGCGCCTCGCCCAGCAGCGCGAACTTCGACGCCGCCCCGGGCCAGCGCAGCACGCTCCCGTCCGCGGGTTCGGCGATCGCGAACCGCGACCTCCGACTCATCCCTTCAGCCCCTGGGTCGAGACCCCCTCGATGAGGAAGCGCTGGAAGATGATGAAGAACAGCAGGATGGGCAGCAGCGCCAGCACCGACACCGCGACCGTGGCGCCGTAGTCCGACGAGCTGGTCTGGTCGTTGAAGACGCGCAGCGCGAGCGGCAGCGGGTAGTTGTCGGGCGAGTTCAGGTACAGCAGCGGTCCGAGGAAGTCGTTCCAGCTCCAGATGAACGCGAAGATCGACGCCGACACGAGTGTGGGCTTGATCAACGGCAGGATGATCAGCCAGAAGATCCGCCAGTGGCCGCATCCGTCGATCCGGGCGGCCTCGTCCATGTCGCGCGGCAGGCCGCGGATGAACTGGACGATGAGGAAGACGAAGAACGCCTCCACGGCCAGGAACTTACCCAGCAGCAGCGGGACGAACGTGTCGACCAGATCCAGCCGGCGGAACAGCATGTACTGCGGGATGATCAGGACGTGGAACGGCAGCAGGAGCGTGCCGATCATGACGGCGAACCAGGCCCCGTTGCCCCGGAAGCGGATGCGCGCGAACGCGTAGGCGGCCAGCGAGGCCGAGATGACGATCCCCACCACCGACAGCGAAGCCAGGATGAACGAGTTGAGGAAGAACCGCCACAGCGGCACGCCTCCCACGCCCTCCATCACCTTGAAGTAGTTGCCGATCGTCGGGTTCTCGGGCAGGAACGCCTTGTTGGCGCCGAACTCGGCGGTGGGCTTGAACGACGCCGACACCATCCACGCGAGCGGGTAGAGGATGACCGCGGTGAGGGCCACCATGGCGACGACCCAGGCGACCGTGGTCCACGTGCGCCGGCGGCGGAGGCTGCCGGTGCGGGTGGCGGTCCGGTCGCGGTCGACGGTGGTGGCGCTCATCGCTTGTCTCCCGAGTAGTGCACCCACGAGTTCGAGGTGCGGAACATGATCACCGCGATGATGCCGACGGCGATCAGCAGCACCCAGGCCATCGCCGACGCGTAGCCCATCTGGGTGTTGGTGAAGGCTCGCGTGTAGAGGTAGACGGTGTAGAAGTTGGTCGCGCCCGCCGGTCCCCCGGTGCCCGAGCCGATGATGTAGGCGGAGGCGAAGACCTGGAACGCGTGGATCATCTCCAGCAGCAGGTTGAAGAAGATCACCGGCGAGAGCATGGGCAGCGTCACGTTGCGGAACTTGCCCAGCGGGCCGGCACCGTCGACGGAGGCGGCCTCGTACAGCTCTGCCGGGACCTGCTTGAGGCCCGCCAGGAAGATGACCATGGGGGCGCCGAACTGCCAGACGGCCAGCAGGATCATCATGGGCAGGATGAGGGCCGGGATCCCGACCCAGCCGCCGATGTCGATGCCGAAGATGCGCAGCGAGCTGTCGACGGGGCCACCCGTGGAGAACATGGCGCGCCACACGATGGCGATGCTGACCGAAGCGCCGATGAGCGACGGCGCGTAGAACGCCGACCGGAAGAACCCGGTGCCCTTCGAGCGGTAGTTGAGCAGCATCGCCACGGCCAACGCGGCCAGGAGCTTGATGGGGGTGCCGACAAGGACGTACAGCAGGGTGATGCGGACAGATCCCCACCAGACCTCGTCGTCCATCATGCGGGAGAAATTGTCGAGGCCGATGAACTCGGTCTTGCCGAAGATGCTGTAGTTCGTGAAGGCCAGGTACAGCGAGAAGAGTATGGGCCCGGCGGTCAGGAGGAAGAACCCGATCAGCCAAGGGGTGAGGAACAGATAGCCGGCGGCGTCCTCGCGCCGCTGCAGGGCACGCCTGCGCCGGGGGGCGGGGGTCGAGCCACCCGCCCCGGCGGGTGCGCCGCGTGGGTTGCGATCGTCATGGGGTGCTCCGTGGTCACCCGAGGATGACGTCGGCCTCGGCGAAGAACTGCTCGACAGCCTCGTCGACGGTGACGGCACCCAGGCCGAGGGCCTTGCCGAGATCCCAGAACTTCTGCTCCAGCGCGCCGTAGCCGACGACGGGGACGGGCGGGGCGTCGCCGATGCGGTCAGCGACCGAGTCGAGGAAGTCGGCGACCTGCTTGTCCGGACGAGCACGGCGCCGTCGAGCTTGCTGCTGGAGGCGGGGAATCCGAGCGTGGTGCCGAAGATCTCGCCGGCCTTCTCGCTGTTGACGACATAGTCGAGGAACAGGGCCGCGGCCTCAGGATGCTCGGTGTCGGCCGAGATGGCCATCTGCAGGCCGGCCTGACGGTAGAGGTCCTTCGCGCCCTCCTTCGCTGTGGGCGGCGCGACCATCGCGATCGACTGGGCTCCCGAGTCGGCCAGATAGCCGCCCAGGAAGTTGCTCCAGCTGGTCTCGCTGACGGTCATCCCCGCACCGAAGCCGGACTTGGGCGCGATCTCCTCCAGCTTGCTCTGCGGGATGCCGGCGCCGTCACGCATCGCGGCTCCGGACTCCCAGAAGGCCTTGAGCTCCTCCTGGTGAAGCCGAGCTCGCCGTCGTCGGTGTAGAGGTTCTTGCCCTCGGCCCGGAGCGCGAGTTCGAACGTCTGGATGCGCTGGGTGATGTCGGTTCCGCCGTAGACGGCCCCACCGGTCTTCTCCGTGACTCCGGACATCCACTCGCCGAACTCGGCGAAGGTGGTCCCGCCCTCGGGCATCTCGAGGCCGTGCTCGGCGATGAGATCCTCGTTGACGAAGTTGGCCCACGTCGAGTAGCCGGTCGGTAGCGAGTACTGCACGCCGTCGAGCTGGCCGGTGCCCTTCAACCCGTCCTCGAAGGTGTCCATGTCGACGTAGTCGGCCACGGTCCCCAGGTCGAGGAGGTAGCCGGGCTCCGCGTACTGCCGCAGGTAGCTGTCGGAGAACTGCCACACGTCCGGCAGCCCACCGCCCGCGCCGTCGTCGACCACGTTTCCGCCCTCGTCGAGTCCGAAGCGCTCCCCACCGCCGTCATCGGGGTAGCGTCGAGCGACGGCATCCAGCTCTTCGAGGCGCGCGGCCGAACCGGCCCGAGGCCCAGAGCGACCGGGGTTCGACGTGGCCGTCCTCGACCGCCTGATCAGGCAGGCCACGGCGGGCTGAATTGTCCTCACAAGCCGTCGGGCCCCAACGGTTTGATCCACTCAACGACGCATCCGACAGTCTTACCCGAGCTATTGACAGTACAAACCTCACAAACCTAGACTGAGGTCAGCTCGACGATGAGCAACCCGAAAGGATGACGATGGCTGTCGACAAGAGCCGCAACACCGATCCGCGATACTCCCGCCTGACGATCGGCGTCTGCCCCGATCAGTGGGGCGTGTGGTTCCCCGAGGATCCCGCGCAGATCCCGTGGGAGAAGGCGCTCGACGAGATGGCCGAGGCCGGCTTCTCCGTGATGGAGACGGGACCCTTCGGCTACTTCCCGACCGAGCCCAAGCGTCTCCAGGAGGAGATGAGCAAGCGGGGCTTCCGCGTCGTCGCCGGCACCGCGTGGGGCATCCTGCACAAGGAGGAGGCCTGGGCGGACACCGAGCGCACCTTCCGCGCCGTGGGTGAGACCCACGCCGCCGTCGGCGCCGAGTACGTCGTCCACCTGCCACCCATGTTCCGCGACGAGCACACCGGGGCCTTCACCGACGACCGTCACCTCGACGGCAAAGCCTGGGACCTCTACATCAACAACGCCAACCGCCTTGGCCGCATGATGAAGGAGGACTACGGCCTTCAGATGGTCCTGCACCCGCACGGCGACTCGCACATCGAGACCCGCGAGGACATCGACCGCATCTTCCAGGCCACCGATCCCGAGTACGTCGGCTTCTGCCTCGACACGGGTCACATCGTCTACGGCATGGCCGACAACATCGCGCTCATCAAGGACTACCCCGAGCGGATCTCCTACGTCCACATCAAGGCCATGGACCCGAAGCTCGTCAAGCAGGCCCACGACGAGGACTGGCCGTTCGTCAAGGCCGTCAAGGCCGGCTGCTCCGTGGCGCCGCCGGAGGGCGAGCCCGACATGCCCACCCTCGTCGAGGCGCTGGCCGACCTCAACAAGGACCTCTACGTCATCTGCGAGCAGGACATGTACGGCTGCGACCCGTCCTACCCGCTGCCCAACGCCATCAAGACACGCGAGTACCTGGCCTCCGTCGGCCTCGGCCTCCTCTGACCCGGAAGGATCCACAGGACATGACTCTCCGGATCGGAATGATCGGCCCCGGCGGCATGGGCAAGGCGCACATCGAGCGCATCCACACCGTCATCTCCGGTGGCCGCGTCGTCGCGGTCAGCGACGTCAACCCTGACAACGCCAACGCCGTCGCCGAACAGATCGGCGGCACCGCATACGCCACGAGCGCCGAGCTCATCAACTCCCCCGACGTCGACGCGATCATGATCGCCAGCTACGGCCCGGCCCACAAGCCCGACGTCATCGCCGCGATCGAGGCCGGCAAGTACGTCTTCTGCGAGAAGCCGCTCGCTCCCACCGCGGCCGAGTGCGAGGAGATCATGGCGGCCGAGCAGAAGGCCGGCAAGAAGCTCGTCACCGTCGGCTTCATGCGCCGGTTCGACGCCTCGTACCGCGAGATGAAGAAGATCCTCGACGACGGCGAGGTGGGCGAGGCCCTTATGGTGCACTGCGCGCACCGCAACCCCACCGTCCCCGAGATGTATACGTGGGATATGGCCATCAACGACACGGCCATCCACGAGATCGACACCATGCGCTGGCTGCTCGGCGAGGAGTTCGTCTCGGCGCGCGTCGACAAGCCGAAGAAAACCTCGCTGCGCTTCGAGCACCTGCAGGATCCGCTGGTGCTGATCCTCACCTCCGAGTCCGGCGTGCGGGTCGACGACGAGGTGTTCGTCAACTGCCAGTACGGCTACGACATCCAGTGCGAACTGGTGGCCGAACAGGGCGTGGTGCGGCTCGGGGACCAGGAGCTGGTGCACCGCGCCGACAAGCTCGGGCGCCGCAACCGGCTCACGATGGACCATAACCAGCGCTTCGGCCAGGCCTTCGTCACCGAGGTGCAGGAGTGGATCACCGCCGTGTCGCAGGACCGGCACACCGGCTCGGACTCGTGGGACGGCTACGCCGCCGCCGTGGTCTGCGACGCCGGGGTCGCTGCACTCACCGCGGACGGCGAGGTCCCGATCACGATGATCGAGCGCCCCGCCCTGTACGCCTGACCTCTCACGTATCCGCCCGGGCGCGCCCGGACCGGCCCGCAGTGTACCGCGGCGTCGCGCCCGGGCGGGCACACGCATCCCCCACAGACCCGAGGAGCCCCCATGGTCAAGATCCTGCTCGACCCCTCCATGTACCACCCCCACCTCAGCGTCGCTCAGGAGTGCGAGAAGGCCGCCGACCTCGGCTACAGCTACATCGAGCTGTCGCCACGCGCCGACTTCCACGAGTGGCACCACTACCCCAAGGTCGACAAGGCGGAGATCGCTCGCGTCAAGAAGGCCATGCAGACCACCGGCGTGAAGATCGAGACGTTCAACCCGGTCTTCAACTGGAGCTCCCCCGACGAGCAGGAGCGCCAGGCCCAAGTCCGCAACTGGCGACGGCTGCTCGAGATCGCCGAGGAGCTCGAGGTGCCGCTCATGGCCACGGAGTTCTCCGGGGACCCGAACCAGCCGCTGAAGAGCGAGCACCAGTTCTACCGGTCGATCGAGGAGCTGATCCCCGACTTCGAGAAGCGTGGCATCGAGTGCGTCGTCGAGGCTCACCCCTATGATTTTGTCGAGACAAACGACCGCGCCGTCCAGGTGGTGCGCGGGGTGGACAAGGACTGGTTCAACTACCAGTTCTGTCTGCCCCATCTGTTCCACCTCTCGCTGGGGAAGAGCAACCCCCGCGAGCTCATGGAGTACGCCGGGGAGCGCCTGCGCCACGTGCACGTCGCGGACGTCTGGAACCACCTGGCGAACGTGGGCAACCGCTACATCATCAACCCTCCGGGCGTAGACGCGCGCATCCACCAGCACAACGAGATCGGCAACGGCGAGGTCCCGTGGGACGAGGTCTTCGGCTACCTGCGCGAGGTCGACTACGACGGCCGCCTGTCGGTCTGCGTGTTCGGCTGGGAGGAGGAGGCCGACGCCATCCACGTCCGGATGCGGGAGCGCCTCGAGGCAGAATTTTCACAACGGAGCGATAACAACTGAGCAATTGTCTTGACATAGATAGGAGGAACTGGTCATCATTGGCGTGTCGCGAAGATGCGACACTCCCTCCCTGCGGAGTCGCCCGACCACCGCACCCACCACGGAAGAGAGCATTGCAATGAAGCAAGGAATCAAGCTCGCGGGCCTGCTGGCCAGCGCGGCCATCGCCTTGAGCGCCTGCGGCACCACCGCAAGCACCCCCACCACGAGCGCCCCCGCGGGCAGCGACTCCAGCGCCCCCGCGGCCTCCGCCGGCGCGACCGTGACCTTCGCCCCGAGCGAGGTCGTCAAGCCCAACGACGGCGAGAGCCTGAAGATCGGCGTGACCTTCCCCATCCTCGACCAGTTCCTGCAGAAGGTCGCCGACGGCATCGAGGCCCGCGCTGAGGAGGCCGGCGTCGAGGTGACGATCGTGTCCGCGCAGGAGAAGGCCGACACGCAGCTCGGCCAGGTCGAGAACTTCATCTCGCAGGGCGTCGACGGCATCATCGTCATCCCCGTCGACACCGACGCGGCCGGCCCGATGACCCAGAAGGCCCAGGATGCCGAGATCCCGCTGGCCTACGTCAACCGTCGTCCCGCCGACCTCCCGGCCGGCGTTCCCTACGTCGGTTCCGACTCGCTGGTCTCCGGCGTGCTGGAGATGGAGGCTCTCGCTGAGCTCGCCGGTGGCAAGGGCAAGGTCGGCATCATCCAGGGCGACCCGGCCAACGAGGCTGCCCGCCTGCGGACCCAGGGGTGCAAGGACGTCGTCGCCAAGTACCCGGACATGGAGGTCGTGCGCGAGCAGGCCGGCAACTGGTACCGCGAGAAGGGCCTGCAGATCACCGAGAACTGGATCCAGTCCGGTGACGACATCGACATCATCTGCGCCAACAACGACGAGATGGCGCTGGGCGCCATCCAGGCGCTGAAGAACGCCGGCATGCTTGAGGACGTCCTCGTGGGCGGCGTGGACGCCACCGCGGACGCGCTGGCAGCCATGGAGGCCGGTGAGCTCGAGGTGACCGTGTTCCAGGATGCGGCTGGCCAGGGTGCCGGTGGCGTGGACGCCATCATCACCATGTACAACGGCGACGCAGTTCCGGCCGTCATCGACGTGCCGTACCAGCTGGTGACGCCGGAGAACATGGCCGACTTCAAGTGACGAACATCGGTGGCCGGGTGCGGTGAACGCCCCGGCCACCGGCTTCGGCAGGGAGGAACGAGATGCAAGAAGTGATTCTGCGGATGCGCGACATCCGCAAGACGTTCCCGGGCGTGGTCGCCCTCGACGGGGTCCAGCTGGACGTGCGCAGCGGCACGGTCCACTCGCTCATGGGCGAGAACGGAGCAGGCAAGTCGACGCTGATGAAGTGCCTCATCGGGATGTACACCCCGGACGCCGGCACCATCGAACTGGCGGGGGACCAGGTCAGCTTCAAGGACACCAAGGATGGCCTGGAACACGGGATCTCGATGATCCACCAGGAGCTCTCCCCCGTGCCGGAGATGATGGTGGCCGAGAACATCTGGCTCGGCCGGGAACAGCGGGGCAAGTTCGGCCTCCTGGACCCGAAGCTCATCATCCGCAAGACGCAGGAACTGTTCGACGAGTGGGATATCAAGATCGATCCCCGCGCGAAGATGAAGGACCTCACCGTAGCGCGCCAGCAGATGGTCGAGATCGCCAAGGCGATCAGCTACGACGCGAAGATCATCATCATGGACGAGCCGACGTCGGCCATCCCTGAGCGCGAGGTCGAGCACCTGCACGGGATGATCAAGCGGCTCACCGACTACGGCGTGGCCATCATCTACATCACCCACAAGATGGACGAGGTCTTCAAGATCTCCGACGACATCACCGTCTTCCGCGACGGCAAGCACGTCGCGTCCGTGCCAGCCAAGGAGCTGACCCGCGACAAGCTGATCCAGCTCATGGTCGGCCGCGAGCTCACCAGCCTGTTCCCCAAGCTGGAGGCCGAGATCGGCGAGGTCGTGCTGTCCGTGCGTAACCTCAACCGCGGCAAGCTCGTGCGCGACGTCAGCTTCGACGTCCGCGCCGGCGAGATCGTGGGCTTCGCGGGTCTCATGGGCGCGGGTCGCACCGAGGTGCTGGAGACCGTCTTCGGAATCCACCCGGCCGAGAGCGGCGAGATCGAGATCCGGGGCAAGAAGGTTCGCATCCGCGAGCCGAAGGACGCCATCGCTGCCAACATCGGCATGCTGACCGAGGACCGCAAGCACAACGGCATCATGGGCGTGCTGTCCGTGCGCGACAACATCACGATCGCCGCCCTCCCGAAGTTCAGCCCCAAGGGCTTCCTCAAGATGGGCGACCTCAAGCGCGTCAGCGAGGAGCAGCGGCAGGCGCTGCGGATCAAGACGCCGAACCTGGAGCAGCTGATCAAGAACCTCTCGGGCGGCAACCAGCAGAAGGCGCTCATCTCGCGCTGGCTGCTCACCGTGCCGGATGTGCTGATGATCGACGAGCCTACCCGCGGCATCGACGTCGGCGCCAAGAGCGAGATCCACCGCCTCATGTCGCAGCTTGCGCAGCAGGGCAAGGCCATCGTCATGGTCTCCTCCGAGCTCCCCGAGGTCCTCGGGATGAGCGACCGGGTCATCGTCATGCACGAGGGCCGTATCTCCGGCGAGCTGTCCCGTGCGGACGCGAACCAGGAATCCATCATGCATCTGGCCACCGGCGGCGACGCGGCCGCCGCCTAGGAAGGAATCACCACACCCATGTCTGACACCGCAGCTGAACCCCGGGCGAAATTCGACGCCAAGACGTTCACCAAGACGTACGCGATCCTGCTGATCCTGGTCGGCTTCATGATCATCCTGGCCATCGTGACCGGCGGCACGTTCCTGCAGCCGCGCAACCTCATCAACGTCGTCGTGCAGGTGGCCCCCATCGGCATCGTCGCGCTGGGCATGATGTTCGCCATCATCACCAAGGGCATCGACCTGTCCGTCGGGTCCACGGTGGCGCTGGTCGCCGTCGTCTCCGCCAGCCTGGCGCAGGTCCAGAGCGACACTATGATGTTCCCGGGCCTCCCGCCGATGCCGGTCTTCGTGTCGGTGCTCGCCGGCCTCCTCACGGGCGCGATCATCGGTGCCATCGTCGGCAGCCTCGTGGCCTACTTCCGGATCCCGCCCTTCGTCGCGACCCTCGGCATGATGACCGCGGCCCGCGGCCTGGCGAACATCTACACGGGCGGCCGCCCGGTCTCGAACCTCGCCCCCGGCTTCAACTGGATGGGTCAGGGCAACATCCTCGGCGTCCCGGTCCCGATGATCATCTTCATCCTTGTGGCCGTCGTGATCTGGGTCGTGCTGAACCGGACCCGCTTCGGTCGCCACACGTACGCCATCGGCGGCAACGACCAGGCCGCCCGCGTGTCGGGCATCAGCATCGGCAAGGTGCAGTTCTTCATCTACACCCTGATCGGGCTGCTGGCCGGCCTCGCCGGCATGATCCTGGCCGCTCGCATCGGCTCCGGTCAGCCGACCCTCGGCGTGATGCTCGAGCTCGACGCCATCACCGCGGCCGTCATCGGCGGCACCTCCTTCAACGGCGGCGTCGGCACGGTCTGGGGCGTCGTGGTCGGCGCGCTGATCATCGGCGTCATCAACAACGGCCTGGACCTCATGAACGTCTCCCCGTTCATGCAGATGGTCGTCAAGGGCGCGATCATCGTCATCGCGATCATCATCGACGAGCGCAAGAACCGCTAGGTTCACGCTCACCTCTCACCGCCGCAGGGGCGGGGCCACCGGCCCCGCCCCTGTCGCATTCCCCCGGTACGGTGGAACCATGCGCCTGATCCTGATCCGCCACGGAGAGACCGACAGCAACGTCAACCGTCAGCTCGACACGGCCTACCCCGGCGCCCCGCTCAACCACCGGGGCCTCGCTCAGGCGGAGGCGCTCGTCGAGGCCTTGGCGCACGAGCGGATCGACGCCCTCTACGCGTCGACCCTCACGCGGGCGCAGCAGACGGCAGCCCCGCTCGCCCGGTCCAGGGAACTCGAGGTCGTCGTCGTCGACGGCATCCAGGAGATCGCAGCCGGCGTCGAGGAGATGAACACCGACTGGACCGTCTACGTCGGGATGCTGAACTCCTGGGCGCCGCACAACCTCGACGTCGGCCTGGACGGCGGGGAGACGGCACGGCAGTTCCTCACGCGCTTCAGCAACGCCGTCGCGGCCATGGAGCAGGCCGGCGACGACGCAGTGGCACTCGTCAGCCACGGGGCGGCCCTGCGGGTCTGGGCGATCTCGCAGGACCCGTCGATCGGGTTCGAGAACGCCGCACCCCTGCACAACACGCAGTGGATCGTCCTGAACGGGTCGACGTCGGAGGGCTGGACGATTGAGCGGTGGGGCGACCACATCCGCCCCACCGCTCAAATGCGCTGATTCGGCCCGCGCCCGGCCTCCGCGTCAGAGCCGGACGGTGCGCCCCTCGCGGGCGCTCTGCGTCGCGGCCTCGGCCAGTCGCAGTGCCTCGACCCCGTCGACGATGTTGGGGCTGATCTCCCGGTCCTCCACGACGGCCGCGATGAACGCGTCGAGCTCGCGGCTGTAGGCGGCCTCGTAGCGCGAGAGGAAGAAGTCGAGGACGGGGCCCTGCGCCTGGGTCTGGGTGGCGCTGGCCTTCCGCACCGACGTCGCGGTGAGGTTCTCCGCGTTGAGGGCGCCGTCGGCCCCGAACGCCTCGAGCCGCTGGTCGTAGCCGTAAGCACACGTGCGGGAGTTCACGATCGTGGCCAGCGCGCCGTCCGCGTTCCGGAGCAGCACCATGGCCTGATCGAAGTCGCCGGCCGCCTTGATGGCCTCGTCGGCGTTGGTGCCGAACGCGCTGACCTCGACGATGTCGCCCAGGAAGAAGCGGACCATGTCGAAGTCGTGGATGGTCATGTCCTTGAAGATTCCGCCGGAGCCCGCGACGTACTCCGCAGGGGGCCCCTGGGGGTCGCGGGAGGTGACGGTGAGCTGCTGCAGCTGGCCGATCTCGCCGTCGGCCACGCGGGCGTTGATCTCGGCGAAGCTCGGGTCGAAGCGCCGGTTGAAGCCGAGCATGACGCGGCGGGCCTCGTCGCCCAGCTCCTCCATGCAGCGGACGGCCTCCGCCATGTCGAGCGCGACGGGCTTCTCGCACAGCACGCGCTTGCCGCCGCGCACCGAGCCGAGGATGTGCTCGACATGCATCGCGGTCGGCGACCCGATGATGACGGCGTCGACGTCGGCGGCGTTGTAGACCTCGTCGATGTCGAGGGTGTAGCGGGCACCACGCGCCTCTGCGAGGGCCTTGGCGGGGGCCTCGAAGGCGTCGTAGACGAGCGTGAGGGTGGCCTCGGGGTGCGCGGCGACGGCCCGGGCGTGGACCTGGCCGATGCGGCCGGCGCCGATGATGGCGAAGCGGATCATAGTGGTCTCCTTGTCAGCACATACGCGGGGTGAACAGGTGATGGGCCCCGTTGTCCAGTGTCGGGACAAGCCTACGACACCCCTGTGGTGCTGGCGATATTGGCAGGACATAATGGGAGCCAGGGCCGCACATGGCGGCTGAGAATGCTGCGAAGGAGCTGCACATGAAGATCGCCGGAGCACCCATCAGCTGGGGTGTGTGTGAGGTACCGGGCTGGGGCTACCAGATGAGCCCCGAGCGCGTGCTGAAGGAGATGAAGGAGATCGGCCTCACGGCCACCGAGTTCGGCCCCCAGGGCTGGCTGCCCGTGGAGCCCGAGGCCCGCGCAGCCGCCGTCGCGGAGTTCGGCCTCAAGCCCGTCGGCTCGTTCTTCCTCGCGGTCATGCACGACCCCGACTTCGACCCCATCCCGATGGTCGAGGCGGAGCTGAAGGCGTTCGAGGTCGCCGGCGGCGAGGTCCTCGTCCTGGCCGCCGACTCGGGCCAGGAGGGCTACGACGCGCGCCCCGTGCTCGACGAGCAGGGATGGCAGACGCTCTTCACCAACCTCAGCCGGATCAGCGACGTGTGCCGCGCCAAGGGCGTGACCGCGGTCCTGCACCCGCACTGGGGCACGATGGTGCAGAACGTCGACGAGGTGGAGCGGGTCCTCGACAACTCCACCGTCGGCCTCTGCCTGGACACGGGCCACCTCACGTGCGGCGGCGCCGACGTCGTCGAGCTCGTGCGGAAGTACGCCGATCGCGTGGGCATCGTGCACGCGAAGGACGTGCGCCTGGACCTGGCGAAGAAGCTGCTGCCGGGCGAGATCAACTGGTCCGAGGGCATCAAGGCCGGCATGTTCGTGCCGATCGGGCAGGGGGACGTCGACTTCGCCACGATCGCGCGACTCTTGGATGAGGCCGGCTTCGACGGCTACTGGGTCCTCGAGCAGGACATCATGATCGACGAGGAGCCTCCGGCCGACGGTGGGCCGGTGAGCAATGCGGCGGCGTCGTTCGAGGCGCTGAAGGCGTTGGCGTCCTGAGCGCTGTCCCCGCGGACAACGAGGGGGGCGGTCACCAGTTTTCGGTGACCGCCCCCTCGCGCGCGTGCCCTAGCTCGCGATGAGCCTGACACGCGGCTTGCGGACCGGCGTTGAGCCTGGGACGGGTGTCGCGGCGGTTGGAACGTTCATATTCCCCGGATCGCTCGTCGACCCTCGCTTCAGGCTCATCTTCCGTCCAACGACGCGGGTCAGAGGCTCATGTCGACGATGCCACGGCCCGACATGGTCCCGTCGCGCAGCTTCTGGTAGCCCACGTTGACGTCCTCCAGGCTGAAGACCTGGTTGACGACATCGTCGACGCCGATGAGCCCACGATCCGCCATGTCGACGACGGCGGGCAGATCCACCCGCGTGCGGGCGCCGTACGACCCGATGATGGACTGGCTGCGCCGCACCGTGCGGTTGATCTGCACCTCGGCGGACTGCACCCCGGCCCCGAGCCCGATGGGGACCATGCGTCCGCCGTCGGAGAGGATGTCGAGCGCCGTCGCCCACGTCTGCGCACGGCCCAGCGCCTCGAAGGCGACGTCGACGCCGTAGCCGTCGGTCATCTCCATGACCGCCTCGCGGGCATCGCGATGCGCGAGGTTGACCGTGTGGGTGGCGCCCATGGCGGTGGCTGCGACGAGCTTGTCGTCGTCGACGTCGAGGGCGATGATCTGCCGCGCCCCCATGACCTTCGAGAACTTGATGATCATGCTGCCCACGCCGCCGGTCGCGACGACGGCGACGCTCTCGCCGAAGCGCAGGTCCGCGCCGCGCCGGACCGCGCCGTAGGCCGTCATGGCCGCGCAGCCGAGGATCGCGGTGTTCTTGGGCGACAGGGTGTCGGGGATGGGCGTCACGGATGTCGCCGGCACCACGCAGTACTCAGCCAGGCCGCCCATGGAGTACATCCAGATCGGGCTGCCGTCGGCGTCCTGCAGCCGCGTCTCGCCGTCGTACAGGACGCCCTTGAGGCGGTTGAGCTGGAAGAACGGGTAGCAGAGGTCGTCGCGGCCGGCGCGGCAGGCCTTGCACTGCCCGCACGGCATGAGGAAGGCGCCCGCGACCTGCTGCCCGACGGCGAGGTCCGCGTTGAGCATGGCGGGGCCGAGCTCGACGATCTGGCCCGAGACCTCGTGGCCCAGGACGCAGGGTGTGGGGAACGCGATGGCCCCGCCGAGCACGTGCAGGTCGGAATGGCACAGGCCGCACGCGGAGACCTTGAGGAGAACCTCGTTGGCGCGGGGGCGGGGGGTCGGGATGGTCTCGATCGACAATGGCTCACCGGGGGCCCGGAGGACTGCGGCTCGCATCGTTGCAGGGATGTCCATGGGGTGCTCCTCAGCAAAAGTTTGTGTGGACAATCACAGTATGAGCCCTGCGGAGCACCGCTGTCACTAGGGGCGGATTAATCCACCACCCGACCTTATTTGTTTGTACAAATGGGAGTTAGTCGGAGTCGCGCAGCCCGAGCACGGCGCCCGCCACGGCGCTGAGGAGCGAGATGACGAGGGAGCCGAGCAGCGCCGCCCAGAAGCCGTCGACCATGAAGCCGAGGCCCACCTGGCCGGCCACCCAGGACGTGAGCATGAGCATGAGCGCGTTGATCACCAGCAGGAACAACCCGAAGGTCAGCACGATCAGACAGGTCCCCAGCGCGGCGGCGAACGGCTTGACGACCGCGTTGACGAGACCCAGGATGACCGCGACGCCCAGGAGCGTCAGGACCTGGTCCTGCACGGTGTCGGCGGTCAGGGTGATGCCGGGGACGAGCCACACCGCGACCGCGGTGGCCGCCGCGGAGGCGAGGAGCCGGAGGAGGAGCTTCATAGCTCGAGGTTATCCCGCCCGATGAACTGACGGGCGGCTCCCCGGGTGCGTAGAGGGGAGCCGCCCGTCAGCGGTTCGATGTGGACGCTCAGCGTCCGAAGGTGGTGACCGCGTCCACGGTCGGCACCTCGTGCCACTGCCCGTCGGCGGCCGACGCCACCACGGCCTCGTCTATCTCGGCGGCGGCCCAGCCGTCGCCGGCCGACGGCGCGACCTGCTCCCCCGTCGTCACCGACGTGAGGAACTGCGCCGCCTCGACCGCCTTGAGGTCGTCGAAGCCCATCGACGTGCCCGCGCCCGGCTGGAACCGGTCGAAGTCCGGCATGCCCGGGCCGGCCATCACCCGGGTGTAGCCCTGGATCGGCGCCTCGCCGTGGCCGAGGCACACGTCGAGATGGTTGAGGGACTCGAAGTTCCACCGTACGGAGCCATCCGTGCCGTACACCTCGACGATGTACTCCGCCCGCGGCCCCACCGACACGCGGCTGGCCTCGAGCACGCCCACGGCGCCGCCGTCGAAGCGGGTGAGCACCGCGACCCAGTCCTCGTTACCGACCGGGCCCTTCTCCTCGCCGATCGTGTACCCCGAGTGCCCGACGCCTCCGGAGCCGATCGGGATGGGGCGCTCCCGGATGAAGGTGTCGGTGAGCGCGGACACCGAGGAGATCCGCCCCACGAGGTACTGAGCGAGGTCGGCGCCGTGCGAGAGCAGGTCGCCCACGACGCCGGCCCCGGCCCGGGCACGGTCGTAGCGCCAGGTCAGCGGGCCGTCTGGGCTCGACGCGTAGTCGGCGATGAACCACACGCGGCAGTTCGTGATGCGCCCCAGCTTCCCGTCGCGGATGAGCTGGCGGGCGTACTGGATCGCCGGCACATGCCGGTAGTTGAACCCGACGGCGGTCGCCAATCCGGCGCCGGCCGCGGCCTGGGCGATCTCACGCGACTCGGTCGCGCTCACGCCCATCGGCTTCTCGATCCAGAACGGCTTCCCGGCCGCCACGGCCGCCAGCGCGATCTCGCGATGCAGGTAGTTCGGGGCGCAGATCGACACGACGTCGACGTCGGGATCCGCGAGCAGATCCTGGTAGTCGGCGTAGGCGCGCTGGAAGCCCGCCACGTCGACCGCCCACTCGCGGGTGGCGTCGACCGGATCGCACGCGGCAACCAGATCGCAGGCGAGCCCCAGTTCGGGGTAGCGCTCCGCCAGCGCCTTGTAGCTGCGGGTGTGCAGCCGCCCCATCCAGCCGAGCGAGATGACGCCGACTCCGATGCGCTTGACCATGGTGGTGTTCTCCTCGTCCCGGGTCAGCGGCTGTGGCTGGCCACGAAGTCGAGACCGATCTTGCCGTGGCTCCCACCGCCGGCCCAGCGGGTCGTGATGACCTTGGTCCGGGTGTAGAAGTTCACGCCCTCCTGGCCGTGGATCTTGTGGTCGCCGATGAGTGAGTTCTTCCAGCCACCGAACGAGTAGTAGCCGACGGGCACCGGGATCGGCACGTTGATGCCGACCATGCCCGCCTGCACGTCGAGCTGGAACCGGCGCGCGGTCTCGCCGTTCTCGGTGAAGATCGCCGAGCCGTTGCCGAAGGCGCCGGAGTTCACGATCTCGATGGCCTCCTCGTAGCTCTCGGCCTTCACCACCACGAGGACCGGTCCGAAGACCTCCTCGCAGTAGAGCTGCGTCTCCAGGGGCACGTTGTCGACGATGGTGGGGCCGACCCAGTAGCCGCCGTCGGTGCCCTCGACCTCGGGACGGAAGGTGCGGCCGTCCAGGACGACGTTGGCGCCCTTGGCCTCGGCGTCGTTGATCCAGGAGATGATCCGCTCGCGGGACTTCGACGAGATGACGGGGCCGAGCTCGTTGGCCGGGTCCGATCCGGGGCCGACCTTGAGCGCCTCGGCGCGAGCCTTGACGCGCTCGATGAGCGGGTCGTGGGCCTCGCCGACCGCGACGACGACCGGCAGCGCCATGCAGCGCTGGCCCGCGGCACCGAAGGCGCCGGAGACGATGTGCTGCGCGGCGAAGTCGAGGTTCGCGTCGGGCATGACGATCGCGTGGTTGTTCGCCCCACCCAGCGCCTGGTACCGCTTGCCCGTGGCGGCGCAGCCGGCGGCGACGATCTTGGCGACGGGCGTCGAGCCGACGAACGAGATGGCGTCGATGCCGGGATGGTTGAGCATGTGCGTGACGACCTGCTTGTCGCCGGCGACGACCTGGAACAGCCCATCGGGCAGGCCGGCCTCCTGGTACAGCTTGGCCACCGTCAGCGACACCGTCGGGACGGGCGTGGCGGGCTTGAGGATGACCGCGTTGCCGGTGGCCAGCGCCATCGGGTGCATCCACATCGGGACCATCATCGGGAAGTTGAACGGCACGATGGCGCCGACGACGCCGACGGCCTGCCGGATGGTGTGCACGTCGACGCCGGTGGCGGCCTCGATGGTGTGCTCCCCCTTCAACGCGTTCTGGATGCCGCACGCGAACTCGACGATCTCAAGGCCGCGGGCGATCTCGCCCAGCGCGTCGCCACGGGTCTTGCCGCCCTCGCGGACGATGATGTCGGCCAGCTCGTCCTGCCGCTCGATGAGCAGCTGGCGGAAGTTGAACATGACGCGGGTGCGCTTGGCCAGCGAGGTGCGGCCCCAGACCGCCTGGGCCTTGCGGGCGGACGCGATGGCGCGGTCAAGCAGCTCGGTGCTGGCCTCGGCGACGCCGCCGACGATCTCGCCGGTCGCGGGGTTGTCGATGGTGAGGACCTCGACGCCCTCCTCGACGTACTCTTCGCCGTCGATCCAGTGGGGCATGGTGATGGTGGACATATCGGATTCCTTTCGCCGATGGGGGCTTGGGTCAGAAGAAGCGGCGCTGGGCCTTGATGGCCTCGGCGTACTCGCGGTAGGCCTGCTGGGTGGACTCGAGCGTGGACACGGAGGTGACCGGCACGTCCCACCAGCCGGTGGCGGGCGGGTTGGGCCCGTACAGGTCGGTCTCGATGTGGATCATCGTCGCCGTGTCGGAGGCGACGGCGGCCGCGTAGGCCTCGCGGAACTCGGCCATCGTGGACACCTCGATGACGTCGATGCCCCACGAGCGGGCGTTGGCGGCGATGTCGACGGGGATGAGGTCGTCGCTGCGGCCCCCGTCCTCGGCGCGCATGCGGTACTTCGTGCCGAAGCGCTGGGATCCCCGGGACTCGGACAGCCCGCCGATGGAGGCGAAGCCGTAGTTCTGCAGCAGCACGAAGATCACCTTCGCGCGCTCCTGGACGATGGTGGCGAGCTCCATCGGCAGCATCTGATACGTGCCGTCACCCACGATCGCGACGACCTCCGAGTCGGGGCTGGCCATCTTCACCCCGAGCGCCGCGGGGATCTCGTACCCCATCGTCGAGAACGCGTACTCCAGGTGGTACTGGCCCGGGGTGCGGGCGCGCCACAGGCACTGCAGGTCGCCGGGCATGGAGCCGGCGGCGTTGATGACCACGTCCTCGTCGCCCATCATCTCGTTGAGCGCTCCGAAGACCTCGGTCTGCGCGGGCAGCGGGGTCTGGTCGCGGTGGTAGCACTCGTCGGTGGCGCGGGCCCAGGCGGCGCGCTCATCGGCGATCCGCGCGCTGTAGTCGTCGTCGACACGGTGGCCTTCGAGGGCCTCGGTCAGCGCGACGAGCGCCTCGCGGGCGTCGGCCAGCAGCATCTCGGCGCCCTGCTTGGCGGCGTCGAACGAGCCGACGTTGATGTTGACGAAGCGCACGTCGGGGTTCTTGAACTGGGTCTGCGACCCGGTGGTGAAGTCGGAGTAGCGGGTGCCGATGCCGATGATGAGGTCGGCCTCGTCGGCGAGCGCGTTGGCGGATCCGGCGCCCGTGGCGCCCACGCCGCCGACGGCGCGCTCGTGGTCCCAGTTGATGGCGCCCTTGCCGGCCTGCGTGTCCGCGACCGGGATGCCTGTGGCCGTGGCGAAGGCGCGCAGTTCCTCGGAGGCGCCGGAGTACTTGACGCCGCCGCCGGCGATGACCAGCGGCTTCTTCGCGGCGCGGATCGCCTCGACGGCGCGGGCCAGGGCAGCGCGGTCGGGGACCCGGCGGTCGATGTGCCAGACCTTCTTGGCGAAGAACTCCACGGGCCAGTCGTAGACCTCGGCCTGGACGTCTTCGGGCAGGCAGACGACGGCGGCGCCGGTCTCGACCGGGTCCGTCAGCACCCGCATGGCGCGCGGGAGCGACACCATGAGCTGCTCGGGGCGGTTGACCCGGTCCCAGAACCGCGACACCGGCCGGAACGCGTCGTTGGCGCTGACGTCGGGGTTGGTGGGGTCCTCCACCTGCTGCAGCACCGGGTCCGGGGCGCGGTTGGCGAAGATGTCGGAGGGGAACAGCAGGACGGGCACGCGGTTGGTCGTGGCCAGCGCGGCGCCGGTCACCATGTTGAGGGCGCCGGGGCCGATCGACGACGTCACGGCCAGCGTGCGGAGCCGCTCGGACTGCTTGGCGTACGCGGCGGCGACGTGGACCATGCCCTGCTCGTTGCGGCCCATCCAGTAGTCGAAGGGCTCGTCGAAGTCGGGGGCGACCTCGTTCTGCAGGAGCGCCTGGCCGAGGCCGGCGACGTTGCCGTGGCCGAAGATGCCGAACATGCCGGCGATGAAGCGTTGCTCGACGCCGTCACGTTCCGTGTACTGATGGGCCAGGTAGCGGATGACGGCCTGGGCGACCGACAGTCGGATGGTGCTCATAGGGGTTCAGACTCGCTTTCTCAGGCGTCGTGCCGGGTGGTGGCGTAGGGGAGGCGGGGATCGACATCGGTGTCGTCCCAGGTCTGGCGGAGCCAGCCGTAGCAGGGGTCGTCGACGGACAGCCATTCGGATCCACCGGGGCCGGCCATGACGTTGAGGTAGTACAGGTCGTAGCCGGGGGCCGCGACGCAGGGCCCGTGCCAGCCGTGGGGCACCAGGGCGGTGTCGCCCGTCGACACGCGCAGCGCGACGTCGATCGGGCGCTCCGGGGTCCCGTAGGTGGAGTGGAACGCCATGCCCGGGCCGTGCTCGTCGCCCTTGATCTCGAAGTAGTAGATCTCCTCGAGCTCGCGCTCGGTCTCGCTCATCTCGTCGTGCTTGTGCGGTGGGTAGCTGGACCAGTTGCCGCCGGGCGTGATGACTTCGCAGACCAGCAGCCGGTCGGTGTGGAGCGGGTTGCCGATGGCGTAGTTGGTGACCTGCCGCGACATGACGCCGGCGCCGCGCAGGCCGACGATGGCCTCGTCGGCCGGGCAGTAGCGCGGCTCCAGCGTCTCGGACGCCACCGCGTTCGGTAGCGCGTAGCGCCCGCCGGCGACCGACGTCACGGTGGCCTCGACGCCGCGGGGCAGGTAGAGGTAGTCGGTGACCTCGCCGAAGATCGTGGAGCGCCCGACCAGCTCGAACTGGTTGCCGTCCTTGACGCTGACGGTGGCGGCGCCTTCGAGCGGCAGGACGAGGTACTCGGCGTCGCCGGTGGCGAACGTGTACGACTCCCCCGCGCCGAGGGTCGCGATCTGCAGCCCGGAATAGGTCCAGGCCGCGCTCTGGGGCGTGACGTCGACGGTGAGCGGCGCGGCGCCGGTGGTGCCGGCGGGCAGGACATGGTCGGTCATGAGTTCTCCTTGACGCGGTGGCGGGTCTTGGTGGCGACGGGGTGCCGACGCACGCTGGCGAGCAGTTCGGGCTCGCTGGGCATGGCGGTCGAGCATTCGAGGCGGGTGGCGACCAGCGCCCCCGCGGCGGAGGCGGCGACGAGCGTGTCGACCAGCGGCCACTCCTTGATGAGGCCGAAGCACAGAGCGCCGCCGAAGGCGTCCCCGGATCCGAGCCCGTTGACCACCTCGATGGGGGTGCCGGCGACCTCAACCACGCGGTCCGCATCCATCGCGAGCACGCCGTCGGGTCCGCGCTTCACCACGGCGAGGTCCACGCCGCGCGCCAGCAACGCTTCGGCGGCGCGTTCCGGATCCGACTCCCCCACCGCCACCTCGCACTCGCGGCGGTTACCCACGACGATGTCGACGTAGGGCAGCGCCTCGGCGATCGCCTCCCGCGCCGCTTCCGGAGACGCCCAGAACTGCTCGCGGTAGTCGAGGTCGAGGATGGTGAAGGGGCGCCGTCCGCGTGCCTCCAGCGCGGCCAGGTGCGCCGAGCGGCTGGGCTCGCGGCTGAGCCCGGTGGCCGTGATCCAGAAGACGCGGGCCTGGACGATGGCGTCGATCGGCAGGTCGTCCGGGCGCAGCCGCAGGTCCGGCGCGACGGGGCGACGGTAGAAGTACAGGGGGAAGTTGTCGGGCGGGAAGATCTCACAGAAGGTGACGGGGGTGTTGAGGTCGTCGTCGACCTTGACGTAGTCGTCGAAGACGCCGAGGCGGCCCATCTCCGCCCGGCAGAACCGGCCGAACGGGTCGTCGCCGACGGCGGTGACGACCGCCGCGGACCTGCGCAGTCTGGCGGCAGCCACAGCGACATTGGTGGGGCTGCCACCGAGGAACTTACCGAACGACTCGACGTCCTCGAGGCCGACCCCGTATTGCAGCGGGTAGATGTCGACGCCGATGCGCCCCATCGTCAGCACATCGACGGTGCGCGTGCCGAATAGTCCCATGAGTTAACCCGCTTCTTCGAGGTGATGCCCACCCATCGTAACGCGGCGGGAGCATTTGTCAAGACAAACTGCGGACCCGGTTATCCTTGCCGGCAGGCGGCAGGGCGTCCGGATTAACGGGGAGCCGCAGCGTCACCGCCCGCAGCGGCGCGGGCGAATGACACGAAACTCCTGACAATGACCCTAGCAAATCGGGCCGTCCGGCCCCTACAATGCTGTCAATTAGTGAGTGAGAGACTGCAATGCCGCACACCGCCCCATACATCCCCCAGATCGAGATTGATCGGTCCAGCCCAACACCGCTGCACGCGCAGATCGCCGAGCCCCTGGCGAGCCTGATCGAGAGCGGCGCCATAGAGCCCGGCACCCGGCTCGAGGACGAAGTGTCCATGGCCGAGCGCCTGCGCGTGTCCCGGCCGACGGCCCGTCGCGCCATGGAGACGCTGACGAACCGGGGGCTCATCGTCCGACGTCGCGGGGCCGGAACCCAGGTCACGCCGACCCGCGTCCACCGACCCATGACCCTGACCTCCCTGGCCGACGACATGGAGAAGTCGGGCGTCGAGCCGCGCACCACGGTGTTGGACTGGGAACTCGAGACGTGCACGCCCGGCGTGGCCGCGGCGCTCGGTCTCGAGCCCGGCGCCGAGGTGGTGCACATGCGGCGCCTGAGGATGGTGCGCGACGAACCCCTGGCCATCATGAGCAACTGGCTGCCGGCGTCGATCGCGCCGACTCGCGAACAACTGGAGAGCGGCGGCCTCTACTCGAACCTTCGCGCGCGCGGCGTGAAGGTCGCGGTGGGCTTCCAGCAGATCAGCGCCCGCCTGGCCACGGCCGAGGAGGCGCGCCTGCTCAACGAGCCGACCGGCGCCGCGCTCCTGACCATGCAGCGCACGGCGTACGACGAGCAGCACCGCGCGGTCGAGTTCGGGATGCACGTCTACCGCGCCTCCATGTACTCCTACGACCAGACGGTCGTCGCCTGACGGGCGCACCCCGCCCTTGCATTGAATTTTGTTCTGACATATCCTTGACAGGACAAACCATACAGGTGTCCAATGGTGTCAGGCCTCATCGTCGAGACCGCACCACCGTCGAAGAAGGAAATGGCATGACCATCGAGTACACCGAAGGACCGCTGCTGACCGCGGCCCGGACCACGCCCACCGCCCTCTGGAACGACTCCGCGGACCTCGATGAGCTCCGCCAGTCCATCGCGTTCGGCGGCGTCGGCGCCACCTGCAACCCCGTGATCGGCTACACGACGATCAACCAGCACAAGGACGTCTGGGGCCCGCGCATCAAGGCCATCGCCGAGGCGCACCCCACCTGGGGCGAGTCGGCCATCGGGTGGCAGGCCATCAAGGACATGTCCGTGGAGGCCGCGGAGCTGCTCCTGCCGATCTTCGAGGAGTCGAAGGGCCGCAACGGCCGCCTGTCGGTCCAGACCGACCCCCGCCTCCACCGCGACGCCCAGGCGCTCGCCGACCAGGCCGAGGAGTTCCACAACCTCGCCCCCAACATCATCGTGAAGATCCCCGCGACGAAGGTGGGCATCGAGGCCATCGAGGAGGCCACGTACCGCGGCGTCGTCATCAACGTGACGGTGTCGTTCACAGTCGCGCAGGTGGTCCGCTCCGGCGAGGCCATCGAGCGCGGGCTGCAGCGCCGCGTCGCCGAGGGCAAGTCCATCGACGACATGTGGCCTGTGGTGACGCTCATGGTCGGCCGCCTCGACGACTGGCTGAAGTCCGAGGCCGAGCGCACGCAGCTGTTCATCGATCCCGGCCACCTGGAGTGGGCCGGTGTCGCGGCCATCAAGAAGGCTTACCAGATCTTCAAGGAGCGCGGCTTCCGCTCGCGAGTCCTGTCGGCCGCGTTCCGCAATGTGTTGCAGTACAGCGAGCTCGTCGGCGGCGACCTGGTGATCTCCCCGCCCTTCAAGTGGGCCAAGCGGATCAACAACTCCGACTACGTGGCCGAGAGCCGCATCGACGTCCCCGTCGATCCGCGGATCATCGAGTCGCTGCGCCGCCTGGAGGACTTCAACCGCGCCTACGAGGTGGACGGGCTCAGCATCGAGGAGTTCGAGCTGTTCGGCCCCACCCGCAAGACGCTGCGCCAGTTCCTGGCCGCTGACGCGGATCTCGACTCGCTGGTGCGCGACTTCCTCATCCCCGCCCCCTGATCCGACGGCCGATCCGGCCGTAGACGACACGCCCGATGGCCCCGGTCCGCTCCTGACGGACCGGGGCCATCGCGTGCCCGGGCGACGGGGGGGCAAGGTTTGAGCAGATGGCACGGTTCGCGGAGCCGCCTCCGCTCGCGCTGAGCGTGACCCGTCCGTCGAACCGTGCCATCTGCTCAAACCCCGAGCCCGGCCGGGGCCCGCCCATCAGCTGGCGCGGGGGTCCTCGGGCGGCAGCGCGGTCTGCAGCGCGGCCAGCCGGGTGTTGATCTGCTGCAGCAGCTCCCCCGTCTCGGCGTCCAGCGACTTCATGGCCTTGCGGCGCACCGCGCCACGGTTCGCGCTCCAGGCCAGCTCGCCCCGCACGCGCAGCGCCTGCGCCTGGCGACGCCAACCCGCGGGCTCCGTCGCCTCCGGGAACGCCTGCGCGACGGCGTCAGCCGCCGTGTCGATAGCCGCCATCTTGGCGTCGAAGCGACGCTTCGGGTGGTCCCCGGCCGCTGCCTCCTTCAGCTTGCCCAGCAGGCCGTCGAGGCTCTTGGCGATCTCGGGGTTCTCGCGCAGCGCGGTCACCAGCGTCACGGTCGTGGCGACGGCGCCACCGGCGGTCTTGAGGATCAGGCTGAGCTTGCTCATGCGGCCAGTCTAGGTTCGGCACCAACGCCGGGGCCGCCCATCCGGGGCCACGCGCCGGGGGTGGCGTTCATAACCCGGACGATGGCGTCGGGATGGGCGTAGATGGCGGCCATCCCGACGAGATCGCCCGCGTTAGTCCGGCGGGCCGCTTCGGGACATCTAGGCTGGCGCCATGCGACGCCCCCTCGCCCTGCTGCTGGCCCTGCCCCTGGCCATGGCGGCCTGTTCCCCTGCCACGCCGCCCGCGGTCGACACCACGCCCACGGTCGGCGTCCAGCTGTTCCAGTGGCCGTGGCGGTCGGTGGCGAAGGAGTGCACCGACGTCCTCGGTCCCCACGGCGTCGGCTTCGTCCTGCTCTCCCCCGCCCAGGAACACATCGAGGGCGACCAGTGGTGGACCTCGTACCAGCCCGTCAGCTACCAGCTCGAGTCGAAGCTCGGCACCCGCGAGGAGTTCGCCCAGATGGTGGAGGCGTGCGGTGACGCGGGCGTCGACGTCATCGCGGACGCGGTCATCAACCACATGGCCGGCGTCGACGGCGGGGTCGGTGTCGCGGGCACGGAGTTCGAGCACTACGCGTATCCGGGGCTGTACGAGCGCGACGACTTCCACACGTGCTCGCTCACCGTGTCGGGTGACATCGAGAACTACCTGGATCAGCAGCAGGTGCAGGAGTGCGAGCTGGTCAACCTCGCGGACCTCGACACCGGCAGCGACACCGTCCGCGACACCATCGCGGCCTACCTCGACGACCTCACCTCCCTGGGCGTCGACGGGTTCCGCATCGACGCCGCCAAGCACATGTCCGCCGGGGACGTCGAGGCGATCGTCGGCCGGCTGCAGGGCGACCCCCGGATCATCTCGGAGGTCATCCGCGGCTCGGGTGAGCCCATCCAGCCGGAGGACTACCTCGACGCGGGCGCGGTCTTCGCGTTCCAGGTCGCCAAGGACCTGGCCGGGATCGTGCCCGGCGGCTCGGTGCATCGTGCGGTGGAGCTGCGCGACGGCGAGGTACCGTCCGACGACGCGTACACCTTCGTCACCAACCACGACACCGAGCGCAACGGGCAGACGCTGAGCTCGAAGGACCCGGACGAGTTCCGGGTCGCGACGGCGTTGTTGATCGGGATCGACTACGGCACGCCGGTTCTGTACTCCGGCTACGCCTTCTCGGACCGGGACGCCGGGCCGCCCTCCAGCGAGGGCCGTGTCGAGGACGTGGAGTGCGCCGAGCCGTCGGAGGATCCCGCGGACGGGGCATGGCTGTGCCAGCACCGCGACGTGCTGGGGCTGGCGGAGTGGGCGGCCGTCGTCGGCGATGTCCCCGTCGCGAACATGTGGCGCGAGGGCTACGCCGTGGGGTGGGACCGCGGAGAGCTGGGCCTCATCGCCGTCAACGACAGTTCGCGGCCCGCGACGGTCCGCGTGAGCACGGGGCTACCCGATGGCGAGTACTGCGATGCCGCCGGACCCGTGGCGCCACCGACGACTCGGGACAGGTGCGCCGAGGGGGGCGTCGTCGTCGAAGACGGAGCTGCGGAACTCGAGCTGCCGGCGATGGGGGCCGTCGCTCTCCACGTGAATCTCCGGGCCGGCTGACGCCTCAGGACACGGGCGGCGTGCTGGCGCGCAGGTGGACCTCCATGCGCAGGGGAGTCGGCGTCCACTCGGAGTCGATCGCCGCCCGGACCGTGCCGTCGGCAACCTGCTCAAGGACGCGCCGGCCAGCGCCCTGGCGCAGGCCGTCCGCGACGTCCACGCCGGAGGCCGCGCCGTCGATCCCCAGCTCGCCGCCGACGCGTGGGATGAGCCGGACCCGCTGACCGACCGGGAGCGCCAGGTCCTGCGCATGGCCGGAGACGGGTTGGCCAACGGCGAGATGGCCGGGCACTTGCACCTGTCCGAGGGCACCGTGCGCAACTACCTGTCCGAAGCGATGGGCAAGCTCGGAGCCTCCAACCGAGTGGCGGCGGCCCGCCAGGCACGCAACCGGGGATGGCTGTGATGCCCCCGGCACGGTCTTCAGATGTCTACCGGGTGGCCGAGGGACCGCCACCGCACGGCCGCCGCCGCACCCACGCCGATCAGCGCGAAGAACACCAGCAGCCCTATGCCCGCCCAGTCGGTATCCACGCCGGCCAGCGCGTCGATGCCAGGCCAGCGGACTCCGAGATCGCTCGCCAGGCCCGCGAACGTGATCAATGAGATTGCGACGGCGGCGGCGATCGACACCGCCGTGATCACCACGTTGTAGCGTGCGCGTTTCCGGTGCTGGGCTGACGAGTACATCTTCAGCATCAGGAAACCGTTGAGGGAGTCACCCAGCGTCATCGCCGCGGCGAACAGAAGCGGAAGGGACAGCAGGACCAGCAGGGCCGTGCCCGCTGGGAGGCCGACTGCCAGCACGAGCACGGCCACCGACGACGCGGTGTCGAACCCCAACCCGAAGAGGAGCCCGAATCCGTACACGTGCCATGGTTGACGGACCCTCGCCAGCGGCGCCAGCAGCACCCGCGACACTCCCCCATGCACGCCCGGGCCGGCGGGACCCGCCCGCCCAAGATCAGCCCACGCGCGCGCGAGGACCGGGAGATTGGTCACGGCGATGGCAGCAAGGTACGTGGCCGCGACACCCGCACCGACAACTCCCAGCAAGTGCCGCGTCACTGAGTCCTCGTCGATCGTCGACCCGATCCACCCAGTCCCTGCGATGACCAACGCAGCAGCGACGAGCACCACCGTCGAGTGTCCAGCTGAGAACGCCAATCCCACCGCGGCCGACCGCCTCCCCTCGGCGACGAACTTACGCGTGGAGTTGTCGATCATGGCGATGTGATCTGCATCGACGGCGTGGCGCAGACCCAGTGCATAGGCGACGACGGCGGAGGCCACCAGCCCGGCCCCTCCCGAGGCCACCCCCAGTGCCAGGAGCGCCAGCCCCACCGCATGGAGCGACGCGACGACACCCACCGTCGCCCTGCTGCCGGTCACCCCCTGCAGGCTCATCCCACGGCCCCCTCCGCGTACGCCGGTGCGGCATCGGTGTGGACCTGTTCTCCCACTGGCATCTCACTCCCCCTCGTGTCCGCCTGCCGGATGCCGTCGACGGTCAGGGACGGCCGCGTGCGCCCGCGGACATCACGAGTATGCATCGTGCGCGCCAGTTGCCCGCCGCACGCCAGCTCCATCACCAGTTCGTCCGGTGCTGGGACAAGGGTCTGGGTGCCGAACGCGAGCCTTGTGCTGATCGAACGCGCCCCGCCCCGGATGAACCTCTGGTCCTCCCCCGCACCCTGGTAGACGACGTCCTCGACCAGCAGCGGAGCCTCAGCCGTCTGCACGAGGGTGTGGCTGTGCACCCGGCCACCACGTTCGCCGTGGCGCCCCAGGACCACAGTCTCATCCAGCCGGAGCCCGGCCCCGTCGGCCAGCGTGGCGCGCAGGATCCGCATGGCCTCCGCACCGTCGCTGACGATGAAGGGCTCTGCCGCCCACACCAGTGACGCCCCGGGTCCGACGTTGAGCTCAGCCATCCACGATGCCCCTTGGCCGCGACCGTCGTAGGCCACCGTTGCCGCGATGTCCTTCAGCGTCAGCGACAGGCCGTCACGCACCTCCACCACCAGACGCACGTCGTCCCCACCGAGCAGGGTCGCCACCGTCGCCAGCAGCGACACCTCGAGATGATCCGAGCCGGCGGCGGTGATCCGGGCGCTGACCGGCCCCGTCCGGACCAGCAGCCGCGGGCGCCCGCTGCCGTCTCGGGCGGCCGTGATCCTGGTGACCTCAGTGGTGATGATGCGCCTCGCCCTCGTCGTGCGTGTGCGGGGGGAGGCCGCCGTGGGAGTGCGGGGCCATGGGGCCCGGATCGACGGCGACGTGATGACCGCTGCGGACGTGCTCCAGGGTCTCTCGCACCCAGCCGCACAGCAGGTCCACGCTCGCCTCGTCGGTCCGGCTCAGGGGGAGCACGGGGCGTCCGTCGCGGGCCTCGCGACCCTGCTCCACCATCAGTTCCGCATCCACCCCGACGTAGGGAGCCAGGTCGGTTTTGTTCACGATCAGCAGGTCGGCCCGCGAGATGCCGGGCCCGCCCTTGCGGACGACGTCTCCACCTCCCGCCACGTCGAGGACGAAGAGCTGGGCGTCGACGAGGGCGGGCGAGAACGTGGCAGTGAGGTTGTCGCCGCCCGACTCGACCAGGGTGATGTCCACCGGGTCGAAGGCAGCCTCCATCTCCTCGACGGCGACCAGGTTCATGGTGACGTCATCACGGATCGCGGTGTGGGGGCACGCCCCTGTCTCGACGGCCCGGATGCGTTCGGGCGCCAGCACTCCGGCGCCGCGGAGCATGCGGGCGTCCTCGTCGGTGTAGATGTCGTTGGTGATGACGGCCAGCGAGAACTCGTCGCTCATCCTGCTGCACAGCAGCCCGATGAGGGACGTCTTGCCCGTTCCGACCGGGCCGGCGACGCCGAGCCGCAGCGAACGCTGGGGATGTGTGTGGTCAGGCACTGAACAACCTCCGTGGGGTAGTGGCGTGGGCATGGATCCAGGCCTCGGTCTCGGGCGCGGATGGGCTCGGGATGTCTCTCGGGTGCGAGACCGCTGCGGCCTCTGCCGCGATGGTCTCCGCGAGGGGATGGGCGGCGATGGCCCATTCCACTGACTTGGCGGGGTCAAGCGGGAGCAGCTTCAGGGCGGCTGAGGTGATGGTCTGAATCTCGTCGTGCAGCAGCACCCGCACAGCCTGGAGCGGGTCGCAGGCCAGGATGTCGGCGAGCAGGGCCATCGCCAGGGGTCGGGTCGCGGGCACACCGGCGGCCGCGGACCGCCGGGGATCCAGCCGCTTCGCCAACCGAAGGTACCCGTGGGACGCATGCTCCGCCGCCCGCCGCTGGACATGGCTCGGGGTGCGGGCCGACCAGTGGGCGTGCACCAGGTCCAGTCCGTAGTCGGCCCCGCGGAGGGCGCGCATGCCCAGCGCGAGGGTCGCGGCGTCCACGCGGGACACTGTCATGAGCCGGACCCGCAGGTACCCGGGCACGTCGCGGGCCTGGAGGCCCGCGAGGATCGCCGGCTCGAGGCCGGCTGACTGGGTGTGTCCCCCCACCGGCAGCCGGGCGTCACCCAGGAGGAGCGCGCCGAACGCGCCGTCCGATGCCGGGCCCATCAGAACAGCGAGTAGAGCTGCGCCAGCGGCAGCCGGTCCGCCGGCGCGGGCACCACCGTCTCGCCGTCGATCGTGATGGCGAAGGTCTCCGGATCGATGTCGATGGCCGGCGTTGCCGAGTTGTTGATCATGTCCGCCTTGCCCACCCCCCGCGTGGGCCTGACGGGTGCGAGCTCGTGCCGCAGGCCGAGCCTCCCAGCCAGTCCGGCGTCGAGAGCCGCCGGGGCAGCGAACGTGAGCGAGTAGTTGGGTGCGGCGTCGGCGACGAGTGCGGGGCGCATCAGGACCGGTTGCGGGGTGGGGATGCTGGCGTTCGGGTCGCCCAGTGCTGCCCAGACGATCATCCCTGACTTGAGCACCACCGAGGGTCGGACCCCGAAGAACTTGGGTTCCCACAGGACCAGATCTGCCAGTTTGCCTGCCTCGACGGAGCCGATCTCGTGGTCGATGCCGTGGGCGATGGCCGGGTTGATCGTGTACTTCGCGACGTAGCGGCGGGCCCGCTCGTTATCGGCGGGCAGGCTCTCCGACAGCCGGCCTCGCCGCGCCTTCATGACGTGCGCGACCTGCCAGGTGCGGGTGATGACCTCGCCGATGCGACCCATGGCCTGGGCGTCGGAGGACGTCATGGAGAGGGCACCCATGTCGTGGAGGATGTCCTCGGCGGCGATCGTCGTGGCGCGGATCCGCGACTCGGCGAATGCCAGGTCCTCGGGGACGGCCGGGTTGAGGTGGTGGCAGACCATCAGCATGTCGAGGTGCTCTGCCACCGTGTTGACCGTGTGCGGGAGCGTGGGATTGGTGGAGCCGGGCAGCACGTTGGGCAGCGACGCGATCGACAGGATGTCTGGTGCGTGTCCACCCCCGGCCCCCTCAGTGTGGAACGCGTGGATGCTGCGGCCGCCGATGGCGCCGATGGTGGAGTCCACGTAGCCCGCCTCGTTGAGGCTGTCGCTGTGGAGGGCCACCTGGAGGCCGAACTCGTCGGCCGCGCGGAGCGCCGCGTCTATGGCGCCGGGGGTTGCGCCCCAGTCCTCGTGGATCTTGAGGGCGGCGGCCCCACCCCGCGCCTGCTCCGCCAGCCCCTCGGCGCTGACCGTGTTGCCCTTGCCGAACAGCAGCAGGTTGATGGGCAGATGATCGAGTCCGCGCAGCACGGTTTCGAGATGCCAGGCGCCGGGGGTGACGGTCGTCGCCTTGGACCCCTCCGAAGGCCCGGTGCCGCCCCCTCCGAGCGTCGTCAGGCCCGCGGCCAGGGCCTCGTGCACCTGGCTGGTCGACAGGAAATGAACGTGCATGTCGATGCCGCCCGCGGTCAGGATCTTCCCCTCGCCGGAGATGACATCAGTGCTGGGGCCGATCTCCATGCCGGGGGTCACGCCGTCGGCGATGTCCGGATTGCCGGAGTGCCCGATGGCGACGATGCGGCCATCGCGGAGTCCGACGTCGGCGCGCACGATCCCCCAGTGGTCAAGGACAACGGCGTTGGTGATCACCGTGTCCAGTGCACCGTCGGCTCGCGTCGTGGTGCCCTGTGCCATGGATTCGCGGATGGACTTCCCGCCCCCGAAGACGGCTTCCTCGCCGCCGACGGTGAGGTCGCGTTCCACCTCGATCCACAGGTCGGTGTCGCCTAGGCGCACCTGGTCCCCGCGGGTGGGACCGAAGAGGGCCGCGTATCGGCTGCGCGTGATCGAGCTCATGACTGTCCTCCATCAAGGTTGGCGGCTTCGGAGCCCTTGCGCTGGATGCCGGGGACCCGACGCCGGCCGCGGAACGCCACGGCGTCGACGTCTCGCGCCACGCCGGGCTCGAATCGCACCGAAGTGCCCGACGGAATGTCCAGCCGGAATCCGTGGGCGGCCTCCCTGTCGAAGTCGAGGGCGCCGTTGGTGTCGGGGAGGTGGATGTGGGAGCCGATCTGCACGGGGCGGTCACCCGTGTTGGTGATCGTGAGGCTCAGGCGCTCATCCTCGCGCCGATCGCCGTTGAGCACGACAACGCCCTCCCCGACACGCACGGCGCCCGGCTCGTCGTCGCCGTGGCCTAACGGGTGGTGGAGGGTGACGAGTTTCCGGCCGTCGGGGAAGGTGGCCTCCACCTGCACGTCGTGCAACATGGCCGGCACCTCTGGCATGACCTGCTCGGCGGTGAGGACCTGGGCGCCCTCCTCCATGAGCTGGGCCACGGAGGCTCCGTCGCGCGCCCGTTCGATCACCCAGCAGCTGAGGTAGGCGACGGTCTCGGGGTGGTTGAGCCGGACGCCACGCGCCAGGCGGTCGCGCGCGACCATCCCTGCCACAGCCATGAGAAGCTTCTCCGTATCGGAGCCGATGAGGTGCATGTCTGGGTCTCCCGTTCAGATGGCCATGGCGGAACGCACGGCGGCGCTTGAGTGAGAGTCGCTGTCACCGCGCTCGCGGATCCGGCCGGAGGCCAGCACGACGTAGCTGTCACTCGCTTCCAGCGCGAACCCTACGTGCTGTTCCACGAGGAGAACAGCGAGTCCATCGGCCGCCAGCGCCGAAATGGTGCGTTCGATCAGCTGGACCACGGATGGCTGGATTCCCTCGGTGGGCTCGTCGAGCATGAGCAGCGACGGCTCCAGGAGGAGCGCGCGAGCCAGGGCCAGCTGCTGGCGCTGGCCGCCGGACAACAGCCCAGCCCGGCGTCCCATCAGCTCACCGAGTGCGGGGAACAGGTCGACGACCTCGCTCAGCTTGGCGTGGCCGCGGGGATTGTGGTCGGCCACCAACTGCAGATTCTCGCGCGTGGTGAGGTCGCCGAACGACTGCTGGCCCTGCGGGACGTATCCCAGACCCAGCTTGGCCCGTCGGTGGGCGCTCATCCGAGTCACATCCTGGCCGTTGAAGCGGACCCTGCCTGCGGTGGGTTTCAGCAGGCCGCTCGCCGTGCGCAGCAACGTGCTCTTGCCTGCCCCGTTGTTGCCGAGGACGGCCACGATGCCCCTGTCGGGAACGCGCAGCGACACATCGAAAATCACGCTGGTCCGGCCGTAGCCGGAGGTGACACCGTCGATCTCCAGCATCAGCGGCCTCCTTCAGTGGTGGGGGTGCCCAGGTAGACCTCCTGGACGAGCGGGTTGGCCTGGATGTCTGCGACGCTTCCCTCGGCGATGAGCTCGCCGCGGGCAAGGACGCTGACCGAGTCCGCCACCTGCCGCATGAACTCCATGTCGTGCTCGACCACAACGACGGTGTGCCGAGGAGCGAGCGCACGGAGCAGGATCGCTGTCTGCTCCCGCTCGGCCTGGCTCATCCCGGCGACGGGCTCGTCGAGGAGGAGCAGGTGGGCCTTCTGGACCAGCAGCATCCCGATCTCCAGCCACTGCTTCTGGCCGTGGGCCAGCGTGCCTGCGGGCTTCTCCCGGAGCTCCGTCAGGCCGATGATCTCGAGCGCCTCGGCCACGTCGTCGGGTACGTGTGGGCCCCGGGCCCGGAGCAGCGTGCGCGGGCCACGACCGGCGCCGCTGGCGATGTCGAGGTTGGCCAGGACACTGAGCTCCTCAATCACGCTGGCTGTCTGGAAGGTGCGACCGACGCCCATCCTGGCAACACGGTGGACGCTGCGACCGATGAGCTCGTTCCCGGCGAACCGGGCCGAGCCGCTGGCCTTGACCAGTCCGGTAAGCGCGTCGATGATCGTGGTCTTGCCTGCACCGTTGGGCCCGATGAGGAATCGAAGGTCCCCGCTGGTCACCGTGAGGTCCACCGAGTTCACGGCGACGAACCCGTCGAACGACACGGTCAGGTGCCGGACCTCGAGATACTCCTGGCGGGGGTCCGTGCCCGCGTTGACGAGCGTGGCCGAGCCCGGGTCGATGGTGCGGCTCATGCCGGTGCCTCCTGAGGTGTGGTGAGGGCGAGGGGGTGCGGTTCCCGGGAACGCATCCGGCGTCGCACCACAGCCCAGATTCCCGCGAGACCGGCTGGCAGCGCCGCGATCACGACGATGAACAGGGCCGCCTGGAAGTAGGTCCAGGCCCCCGGGAAGGTCTCCGAAAGGCTGGTCCGGGCCCAGGAGACCGCGATGGAACCGAGCACCGGGCCCAACAACGTTGCTCTCCCGCCGATGGCCACACCGACGAGGAAACCGATCGAGGCCACGACCCCGACGTCGGCGGGCGAGATCATGCCGGCCACCGGCACGAACAGCGCCCCCCCTATGGACGCGAAGACTGCGGCGATGACGAAGGCCACGATCTTGATGACCGCAGGGTTGTACCCCAGGAACCTGACCCGGTTCTCCTCATCTCTCACCGCCACCAGGAGCTCGCCGAAGCGGCTGCGCATGAGCTGGCGGACGATCAGCACCATGGCGACGAGCGTCCCGGCGACCACGTAGTAGAGGGTGGTCTGGTTGATCGGGTCGGACAGGGCGAAGCCGAAGAAAGAGCTGAACCCCGTCAGCCCGTTGGTGCCGCCGGTGGTCTGCTGCTGGCCCACCAGGAGGATCGCGAAGGCGGCGACGAGGGTCTGGCTGAGGATGGCGAAGTACGCGCCCCGGACGCGGCGCAGGAACACACCGATGCCGAGCACGAGCGCGAAGGCTGCCGGAATCAGGACCACCAGGAGGAGGGTGAGGGAGCCCGAGCGCATGGGTTCCCACCACCCCGGCACCACGCCTGTGCCGTAAAGCATCATGAAGTCGGGAACCCCGCCCGGGCCGGCATCGGCGAGCTTCATGTGCATGGCCATGATGTAGCCGCCCAGCCCGAAGAAGAGGCCCTGCCCGAGGGTCAGCATGCCGCCCTGCCCCCATGCCAGCCCGATCCCCACGGCGACCATGGCCAGGCAGAGAAACTTGGCCAGCAACGACAGCCGGAAGCTGCTGAGCAGAAGCGGGGCTGCCGCCAGGGCGGCGACGAGCACGAGTGCGATGAGGGGGGACTTGAGTCGATCGATCATGCGAGGCTCCGGGTGCGGACGGTGAACAGGCCCTGCGGGCGGATCTGAAGGAAGCCGACGACCACCACGAGCAGCAGCACCTTGGCGAAACTCGCGTCTGTCATCAGCTGGAAGAACGACTGCAGGATGCCGAGCGTGAAGGCGGCCAGGACTGCACCCTTGATCTTGCCGATGCCACCGGCGACCACCACCAGGAACGCATCGACGATGTAGTTCTGGCCCACGGTGGGACCGACGGAGCCCAGGAGGGTGAGCGCCACTCCGGCCAGCCCGGCCAGCCCGGAACCGATGAAGAACGTCGCGCGGTCGATGCCGCCCGAGTCGATGCCGCTGGTCTCCGCGAGCGCACGGTTGCCCACCACTGCACGGATCCGGCGTCCGAGCGGCGTTCTGGCCAACAGGTAGGCCACGATCCCGACGGCGACGACGCAGATCAACAGAATCATCAGCCTGCTCTTCGGCATGACAAGTGATCCCAGCACCACGGGGCCGGACAGCCAGGCCGGGGCGGGGACGTCGACGTTCGGGGCGCCGAAGATGTCGCGGGCCAGCTGCTGCAGCAGCAGCGCCACCCCGAACGTGACCAGGAGGGTGTCCAGAGGTCTGTCCCGCATGCGGCTGATGATCGTGGCGTGGAGCAGGACTCCGAGGAGGCCCGCGACAACGAACGCCACCGGCAGTGAAACCAGGAACGAGGTTCCGGCGTGGCCGATGATGCCTGACATGACGAACGCCGTGTAGGCGCCCACCATGACGAACTCACCGTGGGCCATGTTGATGACGCCCAACTGGCCGAAGGTCAGGGCCAGCCCGAGGGCGGTGAGCAGAAGCACCGACCCCAGGCTGAACCCTGCGAACAACTGTTCGGCGAAGATCTGCATGTCAGGAGGTCTCCGACAGACCCTCGGCCCAGTCATAGGTGGTGAGGAACGGGTCGGGCTCGATGGGGCCCTCGGAGGTCCACACCGAGTAGATGAGGCCGTCCTCGGAGATCTCCCCGATCATCGCGGTCTTGGCGATGTGGTGGTTCTCCCCGTTGAGGGTGACGGAGCCCCCGGGTGCGGCGAAGGTGACCCCGTCGGCGGCTTCCTGAACGTCGGCCACGGCGAAGGACTCCGCCTTCTCGACGGTGGCCTTCCACAGGTACAGGGAGGTGTAGGCGGCCTCCATCGGGTCGGAGGTCACGCGGTCGTCGCCGAACTTGGCCTTGAAGTTGGTCACGAACGTGGCGTTCTCCTCGGTGTCCACGGTCTGGTAGTAGTTCCACGCCGTGAGCTGACCTGCGATGTTGGCGGCGCCGATGCCTTGGACCTCCTCCTCAGCGATGGAGACCGACAGGACGGGCATCGCGTCGGCAGACAGGCCGGCGCTGGTGTACTCCTTGAAGAAGGCCACGTTGGAGTCGCCGTTCAGCGTGTTGAACACGGCGTCGGCGCCGGAGTTGCGGACCTTGCCGACGATGGTGGCGAAGTCCGTGCTGCCGAGGGGGGTGTACTCCTCGCCGACGATCTCCATGTCGTGGGCCTCGGCGTAGGCGTTGATGATGCGGTTCGCCGTGCGGGGGAACACGTAGTCGGAGCCCACCAGGAACACCTTGGTGTGTCCCTGTTCGCGCAGGTAGTCCAGGCCGGGGATGATCTGCTGGTTGGTGGTGGCGCCGGTGTAGAAGATGTTGGGACTGGCCTCGAGGCCCTCGTACTGGACCGGGTAGTAGAGCAGGGAGTCCTGGTCCTCGAAGACGGGGAGCATGGCCTTGCGGCTGGCGGAAGTCCATCCGCCGAAGACTGCAGCCACGCAGTCCGAGGAGATGAGCTTGCGGGCCTTCTCGGCGAAGGTCGTGGGCTCGGAGGCGCCGTCCTCGGTGATGACCTCGAGCTGCTTGCCGAGGACGCCACCAGCAGCGTTGATCTCCTCCGCGGCCATGTTGAGCGAGTCGTTGACAGTCTTCTCGGAGATGGCCATGGTCCCGGAGAGAGAGTTGAGGAAGCCCACCTTGATGGAGTCGGCGGAGGTGTCGACGCAGGACTCAGCCGAGGCGGCGGAGTCGTCGGTGCCCGAGGCGCGCGCACCACAGCCGGCGAGCGCCAGAGCGGAGACGAGGGAGAGAGCGACTATCGACGTACGCGCCTGGGGGGTGCCGAACACAGACATGGTTGTCCTTTCAGGTGCCTGAACAGAAAAGGGACGGCCGGCCGGGGGAAGTCCCCCGGGACTGACGCCGTCCCTTCATCCAGAAGCTATGAGTGTCAGGTGTCCGGGCAGTCTCGGTCCTGTTCCAAGGGTGTTACCGCTTGTTAAGATCTGTTACGACCTTCCGCGGGTCTGCCCTCCACCCAGCTGAGCCGTCGAAGTTCTCGGGCGGGGGTGTCTCTGGCGGACCCGGACGGCGCCCGAGGGAGATGCGGCATGATCGGGCCCCCGCGATCCCGCGGAGTCGTTCGCGTAGGACCTGTCCGGGTCACCCGTGGCGCGCATGGTGGCCCGTGACAGACTTCGAGAATGCTGAGTACTTCATCTGCCTGTGGCGCTACCTGGAGAATTGTCCATCACTCGTGCCGGCAACCCTCTTCGCTGTGATTCACATTGCCACCACCGCAACGAACTACCTCTGATGGAGCCGGACCGGCTCGTGTCTTGGAGCACGGCGAGACGAATTGGGCATGCCGGGTGGCGCTGGTCAGGAAGCGTGAGCGCACCCCCTCGTCGCTGCCAGCCCGCTTCTGATTGGGCACATACCGGGCCGCTTGTGGACGACGCCCGAACTGGTCGGTTTCGACGGGGCGGGTACCAGTCAACGTCGCAACACGGACGGTCGGGGCCCGTCCCAGTCGCCTGCCGATCTCGCGGACGCTGAGACCCTGCACCCGCAGGTCGGCGATCTCGATCCGCTCGTCCTGGGGCAGGAAGCGGCTGCTGATCTGACGCACTGCGAGTCGTTCCACGGCGGGCACGAATCCCACCACCTCACCGCCTCGGTAGGTCTTGTAGCCCCGGGCCCAGTTGTTCCCCGCGGTCCGAGAGACACCCACTTCCTTGGCAGCGGCCCAGATGGGTGAACTGGTTTGAGCCGGACACGGCTCTCGGCGGGGGACGTTGAGCCTGATCCCGGGGTCGCTGCACTCCCGGCCACATTCGAACGTTCAAGCCCCAGCGAAGGCGGGTTCAGGCTCAACCCAGTCCAACGAGAGCCGTGTCCGGCTCAAACCAGTTCGCCGACAGCCGTGTCCGGCTCAACGGGATCCCGGCTCCGAGCTCAACGCAGGTCCGAGCACGAAGCAGCCCCGCGACGCCCACCTAGACTTCCGGGGTGACCCGTCCCCAGCCCGCCCCGCTCGTCCTGCGCGGACTTCGCTTCGACACCTCCCGCCCCGCCGTGATGGGGATCATCAACCGCACCCCGGACTCGTTCTACGCCTCCGCCCGCTACCTCGACGACGCCGCCGCCCTCCGCCGCGCCGAGCAGATGGTCGACGAGGGCGTCGACCTCATCGACGTCGGCGGCGTGCGCGCCGGGCAGGAGGGCGAGTGGGTCGACGAAGCCACCGAGATCGCCCGCGTCCGCCCGTTCGTGATGGCCCTCCGCGAGCGCTACCCCAGGCTCCCGATCAGCCTCGACACCTGGCGCGCCGAGGTGGCGCTCGCCTGCGAGGGCGCCGTCGACCTGGTCAACGACACCTGGCAGGGCGCGGACCCGGACCTCGTCCACGTCGCGGCCCGCCTCGACGCCGGCTACGTCGTCTCGCACACCGGGGGCCTCCCGCCACGCACCGATCCCGTCGGGGTCGGCTACGGGCCGGGCGACGCCGTCGTCGAGGACGTCCTTCGCGTGCTGGCCGACGGCGCCCGTCGCGCGGTGGACGCCGGGGTCAGGCCCGACGGCGTCCTGGTCGACCCGACGCTGGACTTCGGCAAGACCACGCCCAACTCGCTCGCGCTGGTCGCCGCGACCGACCGCGTCGTCGCGCTGGGCTTTCCGGTGCTGCAGGCGATCAGCAGGAAGGACTTCGTCGGGGAGACCCTCGACCTGCCCACGGACGACCGGCTCGAAGGAAGCCTGGCAGCTACGGCGGTGGCGGCGTGGCTAGGTGCGACGGTGTTCCGGGCCCATGACGTGCGCGCCACGCGGCGCGTCCTCGACATGGTGGCCTCGATCCGCGGTGACCGGCCTCCGGCACGCGCCGATCGCGGTCGCTGATAGTACCACCGCGCTTCGGTCCGACCTTTCACCGCCCCGCACTCCGCGGCCCCCGTCGCTGGTTTAGTGTGGAGCCGTGGGTGCACACCCCTTGAGACAAGACGGAGAGCGATGAGCGATCAAGCCACCAGTGCGGCCGACATCAGCCTGGCCGCAGACTTCGACACTCCTTCCCGGGGCGACTGGGAGAAGGAGGTCCTGAAGGTCCTGAACCGAAAGCGCCCCGAGGGCAAGGAGCTCAGTGTCGAGGCCGCGTACAAGCGCCTGACGAGCGCCACCGTCGACGGGCTCGAGATCAAGCCGCTGTACACCAAGGACGACGGGGTCGAGGAGCTCGGCTACCCGGGCGTCGCGCCGTTCGTGCGCGGCACCACGGTCCGCGACGGCGACATGGACGCCTGGCACATCGCGCAGCTGCACGAGGACCCGGACGTCGCGGAGACCCGCCGCGCCGTCATCACGGACCTGGAGCGCGGCGGCACGGCGGTCTACCTGCGCGTGGATCCCGACGCGATCGCCGTCGGCGACGTCGCCGCGGTGCTCAGCGACGTCCTGCTGGACCTGGCACCGGTGTATGTCACCTCGAAGACGCAGCAGCTCGACGCCGCCATGGCGCTGGCCGACGTGTTCGCGGCCTCCGGCAAGGACGCGGCGACTCTGACCGGCAACCTGGGCGTCGATCCGATCGGCGCGGCCGCCCTGGCCGGCACCGACGCGGACCTCGGCGTCCTGGCGAAGGCTGTCGAGCTCGCCAAGCCCTACCCCGGCGTGCGGCCCATCGTGGTCGACGCCACCATCTACCACAACGCCGGCGCGGGCGACGTGCACGAGCTGGCCTACGCGGTCGCGGTGGGCGTCGAGTACGTCCGCGCGCTCACCGAGTCCGGCCTGAGCGTCGACGAGGCGTTCGACGCGATCATGTTCCGCGTCTCCGCCACCACGGATCAGTTCGCCACCATCGCCCGCCTGCGTGCGCTGCGCGGCCTGTGGTCGCGGGTCGGCGAGGTGCTCGGCGTGGCCGAGGCCAAGCGCGGCGCCATCCAGCACGCGGTCACCTCCGAGCGGCAGATCTCGCGCGACGACGCCTACGTCAACATGCTGCGCGGCACGATCTCCTGCTTCGCCGCCTCAGCGGGCGGCGCCGAGGTGCAGACCGTGCTTCCGTTCGACGCCGCCGCGGGCCTCCCCACGGACTTCTCGCGCCGCACGGCCCGCAACACGCAGGTGGTGCTGGCCGAGGAGTCCAACGTCGGCCGGGTCAACGATCCCGCCGGCGGTTCGTGGTTCGTCGAGTCGCTCACCCGGCAGCTCTCCGACAAGGCGTGGGCCGTGTTCCAGGGCCTCGACGGCGAAGGCTTCGCCGCGGCGCTGGCCGACGGCACCGTCAAGGCTCAACTGGATGAGGTCAACGCCGCCCGCGCGGCGCAGCTGGCCACCCGCAAGATCCAGCTGACGGGCGTGTCGATGTTCCCGAACCACGAGGAGGCCGCGCTGGAACGCAAGGCCCGCCCCGCGGCTCCCGAGCTCGGCGGGCTGAAGCCGGTCCGCGACGCGCAGGTCTTCGAGGACCTCCGCGACCGCTCCGCCGCGGCCCGCGAGGCCGGCAGCGCCCCGACGGTGCTGCTCGCCTGCCTCGGCGCCCGCCGCGACTTCGGCGGCCGCGAGGGCTTCACGTCGAACCTGTTCCACGTGGGCGGGATCGACACGCTCGTCGCCGAGGGCGAGGCGCCCGAGGACTTCGCGCGCCAGCTCACCGAGTCCGGCGCGAAGGTCGCGGTGCTGTGCTCCAGCGCCAAGGTCTACGCCAGCCAAGGCGTCGCGGTGGCCGAGGCCCTGCGCGCCGCGGGCGCCGAGACGGTGCTGATCGCCGGCCAGATCAAGGAGCTGGGCGAGGGCGCTGAGGGCGCCGTCGACGGCAACGTGTTCGACGGCATGAACGTGGTCGAGCTGCTCGACGCCACCCTGACCAAGTTGGGAGCCTGAGATTATGACCGTCCCCCGCTTCACGGACATCGAGCTGACGGAGGCCGTCGCGGCCGACGCCGCGGCCAAGTTCGAAGCCATCATGGACACCACCGGCCACACCGCCGGCTGGCAGACCCCCGAGCGGATCCTCGTGCCGCCGCTGTACGGCGACTCGGACCTGCAGGGCCTGGACTTCCTGGAAACCATGCCCGGCATCCCGCCGTTCCTGCGCGGCCCCTACGCGACGATGTACGTCAACCAGCCGTGGACCATCCGCCAGTACGCGGGCTTCTCCACCGCCGAGGAGTCCAACGCCTTCTACCGCCGCAACCTGGCAGCTGGCCAGAAGGGCCTGTCGATCGCTTTCGATCTGGCCACCCACCGCGGCTACGACTCGGACCACCCCCGCGTGGCAGGTGACGTCGGCATGGCGGGCGTCGCCGTCGACTCGATCCTCGACATGCGCCAGCTGTTCGACAAGATCCCGCTGGACCAGATGTCGGTGTCCATGACGATGAACGGCGCGGTGCTGCCCGTGCTGGCGCTGTACGTCGTCGCGGCCGAGGAGCAGGGCGTCAAGCCCGAGCAGCTGGCCGGAACCATTCAGAACGACATTCTGAAGGAGTTCATGGTCCGCAACACCTACATCTACCCGCCGTCGCCGTCGATGAAGATCATCGCCGACATCTTCGCCTACACCTCGGCGAACATGCCCCGGTTCAACTCGATCTCCATCTCCGGCTACCACATGCAGGAGGCCGGAGCGACGGCCGATATCGAGATGGCCTACACCCTGGCCGACGGCGTGGAGTACATCCGCGCCGGCGAGTCCGTGGGCCTCAACGTGGACGCGTTCGCGCCCCGCCTGTCCTTCTTCTGGGCGATCGGCATGAACTTCTACATGGAGGTCGCCAAGATGCGCGCCGCGCGTCTGCTGTGGGCGCGCCTCGTGCGGCAGTTCGGGGCGAAGAACCCGAAGTCGATGTCGCTGCGCACGCACTCGCAGACCTCCGGCTGGTCGCTGACCGCGCAGGACGTGTACAACAACGTCGTGCGCACCTGCGTCGAGGCCATGGGCGCCACGCAGGGCCACACGCAGTCGCTGCACACCAACGCGCTCGACGAGGCCATCGCACTGCCGACCGACTTCTCGGCCCGCATCGCCCGTAACACCCAGCTGTTCCTGCAGCAGGAGTCGGGTACCACCCGCACGGTTGACCCGTGGGCCGGCTCTGCGTACGTCGAGAAGCTCACCGAGCAGCTGGCGCGCAAGGCGTGGGAGCGGATCCAGGAGGTCGAGCAGGCCGGCGGCATGGCCAAGGCCATCGAGCAGGGCATCCCGAAGATGCGTATCGAGGAGGCCGCGGCCCGCACGCAGGCCCGCATCGACTCCGGCCGTCAGCCCGTGATCGGCGTCAACAAGTACCGGCTGGACAACGAGGACGCCCTCGAGGTCCTGAAGGTCGACAACCGCGCGGTGCGCGAGGCGCAGATCGCCAAGCTGGAGCGGCTGCGCGCCGAGCGCGACGAGACCGTCACGCAGGAGATGCTGGAGCGCGTCACCTGGGCGGCCGCCAACCCCGACCCGACCGATCCGGACCGCAACCTGCTCAAGGTGTCGATCGACGCGGCCCGCGCCAAGGCGTCGCTCGGCGAGATCTCGGACGCGTTGGAGAAGGTCTACGGCCGCTACACCGCGCAGATCCGTACCATCTCTGGTGTGTACAACACCGAAGCCGGCTCGAACGACGACATCGAGGAAGCCCGCAGGCTCGTCGAGGAGTTCGAGAAGAAGGAGGGCCGTCGCCCCCGCATTCTCGTCGCCAAGATGGGCCAGGACGGCCACGACCGCGGACAGAAGGTCATCGCGACCGCCTACGCCGATCTCGGCATGGACGTCGACGTCGGCCCGCTGTTCCAGACGCCGGAGGAGGTGGCCCGCCAGGCCGTCGAGTCCGACGTCCACGTGGTGGGCGTGTCCTCGCTGGCCGCCGGTCACCTCACGCTGGTGCCCGCGCTGCGGAAGGAGCTGGACAAGCTGGGCCGCGAGGATCTGATGATCGTCGTGGGCGGCGTGATCCCGAGCCAGGACTTCGACGAGCTCCGCGAGCACGGCGCCGACGCGATCTACCCGCCCGGCACCATCATCCCGGCGGCTGCGATCGACCTGCTCACCAAGCTGAACGAGCGCCTGGCCGACTGACCCGGACATGACTGTGGCCCGTCCCCCTCGGGGGGCGGGCCACAGTCATGTGATCGACGTTCATCTTCTCCAGGGCTTCTTATGTGCATGTGCACAGATGAAGCCCCAGGGGAAGATTTCGGAATCAGCCGCCCGACTTGCGCCGGAACTGCCGCTTCCCACCCACCTTGCCGTGCGCGTGCGCCTGCCCGCGGCCGACGTCGACGCCCTGCGACGCGGACAGGTGCTCGGCCTGCTTCTTGCGCTCGAGGGCCTGACGCATGGCCTCCTTGGGATCCAACTTCTCTGCGGGTTGTTCTGACTCTGACATGGCCCCCAGCGTACGCGGGCAGCGGTGGGACCGTGGCCCAACCGTCTCCCTCGCTCCCACGAGCACCTGCTCGATGTATGATTCGCTGCCTGCTCGATGCATGGTTCGAGTCGTGCTGGATGTATGATTCAAGTGCTGCTGGATGTATGATCCGGCCATGGACTACCAGCGCAGAATCCTGGATGACCAACTCGACGAGCTCTTTCCCCACATCCCCGCCATCGCCATCGACGGCGTTAAGGCCGTGGGGAAGTCCACCACCGCCGAGCAACGGGTGCGGAGCGTCATCAACCTTGACGACACGGCCCAGCGCGAGGCGGTCCTGGCCGACCCCGAATCGATTCTGCTCAGGGAGACCCCTCTCTTCGTCGACGAGTGGCAGAAGGTGCCCGCTGTGTGGGACACGATCCGCCGCGCTGTGGACCGCGACCCGAGCGGAGGCCGATTCCTTCTGGCAGGCAGCGCCTCCCCCGCCCCCGGGGCCACTGCACACTCCGGTGCTGGACGGATCGGGAGGTTGAGGATGAGGCCGATGACCCTGAGCGAACGCGGCCATCACACAGCCGTCAGCCTCGCCGAGCTGCTCCACGGCGGTGCGCGGGTAGCGGGTTCCTCTGACCTGCGGTTGGTGGACTACGCGCGTGAGATCGTCAACACCGGGTTCCCCGCAATGAGGGGCCTTCCTGACGGTCCGCGAAAGTTCCAGCTCGACTCCTACCTGCACAACGTCGTGGACCGCGATGTGCCCGAGGCAGGGCTGGCCGTGCGTAGGCCGGACGCGCTGCTACGTTGGCTCCGCGCCTACTCCGCGGCGAGCGCGACCACGGCCAACTACGCCCAGATCCTCGACGCCGCGACTCCTTCAGAGTCGGAGAAGCCCGCCCGATCCACATCGGTGGCCTACCGCGAGGTCCTGACTCAACTCTGGCTGCTCGACCCCATCCCCGCATGGCAGCCGATGGGCAGCGCCCTAAACCGGCTTCAGCAGGCCCCGAAACATCACTTGGCAGACCCAGGGCTGGCCGCGCGGTTGCTCGGGCTCACCGTCGACTCCTTGGTGGACGGACAGGGGAGCATCGTCGGCGCCCATTCCGGGACCATGCTCGGACACCTCTTCGAGTCACTGGCCGCACTGTGCGTCCGGGTGGCCGCCAGTGCTGTGGGAGCCTCGGTCGGTCACCTACGCACAAGAAACGGCGACCACGAGATCGACATGGTCGTGGTGCGCGATGACGGACACGTCCTCCCGATCGAGGTGAAGCTCTCATCCACCGTCGGCGACTCCGACACGCGCCACCTCCGCTGGCTCGCCGAGCGTCTGGGCGACAAGGTGATCGACAAGATCATCCTCAACACCGGTCCGGAGGCATACCGACGGCGCGACGGCGTCGCAGTGATCCCGTTGTCCCTGCTTGGTCCGTGGCCCGCTCCGTCGGCTCCCTCCCAGTGAGATTCCGGGCAGATGGGGCTCATACGGTGCCATGTCCCCGGATTCTCACTCTCTTCGATCCCGGAAGGACCGTGGGCCCGCGGCGGGGGCCTCCCGGCCGCCCAGTAGTCTCAGTCTCGTGACGCAGCTCTCCGATTCGCTCGACTTCTCCCACGGCCCCGCCTGGCGCAACCGCGTGGCGCTGGCGCCGCTGACCAACAAGCAGTCCAACCCCGACGGCACGCTCTCGGACACCGAGATCAACTGGCTGCTTGCCCGCGCCCGCCACGGCTTCGGCATGGTGATGACCGCGGCCGCCTACGTGGCGCAGGCGGGCAAGGCCTGGAACGGGCAGCTCGGGATCAGCGATGACGCACAACTGCCCGGTCTGGAGCGGCTGGCCTCTGGCATCCGCGACGCGGGGGCGGCCTCGCTGGTCCAGATCCACCACGGCGGCGCGAAGGCAGACCCCGCCGCATCCGGTGAGCCCGCCGTCGCCCCCTACGACGACCCCACCACGGGCGCCCGCGCGCTCACCACGGGCGAGATCGAGTCAGCGATCGAAGACTTCGCCGCCGCAGCGGCCCGAGCCGAGCGTGCCGGGTTCGACGGAGTCCAGCTGCATGGTGCCCACGGCTACCTGCTGTGCCAGTTCCTCGCCGCCCACAACACGCGCGACGACGGCTACGGCGGTGACCTCCACGGCAGGTCGCGGATCATCCGCGAGACCATCGCCGCCGTCCGCGCCGCCACCTCGTCGGACTTCCACCTCGGGCTGCGGCTCTCGACGGAACGATTCGGCCTGAGCACCCCCGAGATCGCACAGCTCAGTGGCGAGCTGATGGCCGAGGGTGGCCTCGACCACCTCGACCTGTCCCTGTGGGACGTCACCAAGCTCCCGGAGGGGGCCGCTGACGGCGACGCCCCGCTGGTCAGCCACTTCGTCGACCTTCCCCGCGGAGGCACCAGGCTCGGGATCGCGGGCAAGGTGGCCAGCGGCCCCACCGCGACCGCCGCGCTGGCCACCGGCGTCGACTTCGTCGTGGTCGGGCGCGCCGCCATCGCGGATCAGCGGATCGCCGAACGGATCCTGGCCGACGCCCACTACCCCGGGCCGTCGTTCCCCGTCTCCAAGCAGCAGCTCCGCGACAACTGCGTCGGCGAGCCCTTCGTCGAGTACTTCTCGACCGGGTGGCCACAGCTCGTGGACAGCTGACGGCCGTGCGCGCACTGATCGCCGCCGGCACCGGCCGGTATGCGCACCCGTGGCACCCCTTCGACCGGACCACGCCCAGGATCGCCGGGGCGCTCGTCGAGGCGGGCTTCATCGTCGAGGTCGATGACGACGTCGACCACGCCATGACCAGCCTCGACGGGGTGGACCTGCTCGTGGTCAACGCCGGCGACCCATGGGCGGACACCGATCAGCGCCTCCCCTCAGACGCCCCCGGACCCCTCGGGCTGGCGGCCGCGCTCGACCGCGGCATCGGCGTGCTGGCGATCCACGTCGCGGTGGCGAGCCTGCGCGACTACCCGGAATGGGCGGCCGCCGTCGGCGCCATCTGGGTCCCAGGCCAGTCATGGCACCCGCCGCACGGCCCCGCGACCATCACACGTACCCCCTTCGACCCAGTGCGCCTTGCGTCATCACCACGGAAGCCGTGGTTGGGCGGGCACGCTATCGGCCCAGCAGGGCCTGCGCCGTCGGCTCGTCGGTGACCAGCACGTCGAGGTAGCGGCCCGCGATGGCGCCCCTGATGGCGTCGATCTTGTCCTCACCCGCGGCCACCCCGACGACGTTCGGCAACGCCCGCAGCGCGTCGAGGCCCAAGGTGACGGCGCGGCCGGACACCGGGCCGTCGATGATCTCACCCCGCCGGCCGAACCACTGGCCGATCATGTCGCCCACCGCCCCGGCGGCGGCGTAGGCCGCGACGTCGTCGTCGGTCACCATGCCGGTGCGCACCGCGGAGCCGCCCGGCCGCACGGCCCCCACGCCGGTGAGGGTGAGGGTGGCGCTCCGGGCGAGGTCGAAGACCTTCGCGACGGCGTCCTCGGACCGCAGCGACTCTGCCAGCTCGGCGCTCGAGACGAACAGCGGCGACGGCACCGTGCGCAGGCAGCGGACCGCCGCGGGGTTCTCCGAGACCAGCTGCGCGACGTTGTCGATGGTGCCGGCGGCCGAGGCCAGCGTCACGCCGTCGAGCGACTCTGCCGAGAGCATGGTGAGCGCGCGTGCGACGGTGTCGCTCCACCCGACCCCCACGACGACGCCGGGATGCAGGTAGCGCCTGGCGTAGGCCGCGAGCGCGGCCGCGACCCGCTCGTTGGTGCGCTCCCGGCTCATCGGCCCGCTGAGCATGGGCACGACGACGGCGTCGGTCAGCGGCGTCCGCTCGCGCAGCTGGGTGGCCAGGCCGAGGGCGGCCAGGTAGTTGGCGTCCATCTCGATCCGCACGATGCCCTGCTGGCGCGCCGTCTCCAGCAGCCGGCCGACGGTCTGCCGCGACACGTACAGCCGCGCGGCCACCTGGGCCTGGGTCAGGCCGTCCTCGTAGTAGAGCCACGCAGCGCGCACGGCCAGGTCGAGGTCCCCGGCCCCGGGAGTGAGTACCACGCGCGCCTCCTCGTCGCCTCCAGCGGCACCCGCCGCCGTGGGCAGATGCCCAATCGTCTGCCGATAGCTTCTCACGCGGTGGCGACGGGCATAGATTCAGTGTCGACAAGCCCGAGCCATGCGCCACGAAGGAGTAGCAGTGACGGAGATCCCGGCCACGCAGCACGCCATCCAGATCACCGGGGTGGATGAGTTCATCCACAACGAGAGCAAGGCGGTCGACCCCGTCGGCCCCACCCAGCTGCTGCTCAAGGTGGAGGCCTGCGGCATCTGCTTCAGCGACACCAAGCTGCTCCACGCGTTCGACTCCCACCCGCGCAAGGCCGACGTCGTCTCCGGCATCGATCTGGACGCGCTCGCCGAGATCCCGAGCTACCACCCCGGCGCCGCGCCGGTGGTTCCCGGGCACGAGCCCGTGGCCCGCATCGTCGCCGTCGGCGACCAGGTGACCCACTTCGCCGTCGGCGACCGGGTGCTCGTGCAGGCCGACTGGAAGCACCTCAAGACGCCCAAGTCGAACGGCGCGTTCGGCTACAACTTCGACGGCGCGCTGCAGGAGTACGTCGTCGTCGACGAGCGCTGCGTCGTGGCGCCGGACGGGGAGAAGTTCCTCATCCACGTCTCCGACGGCCCGTCCGCGGCCGCCGTCGGCCTCATCGAGCCGTGGGCCACCGTCGAGGGTTCCTACGCCTGGGCGGAGCGCAACCACCCCAAGGCGGGGGGCCGGATGCTGGTGGTGGGCGACGTCGCGGGCATCGACGAGCTCACCGCGACACACACGCCCGCCGAGGTGGTGCGGATCGACGCCTCCGGGATCGCCGGCCTGGAGGGGCAGGCGTTCGACGACATCGTGTACCGGGGATCCGATGTCGCGGCGTTGGAGGCGCTCGGCGGTCTGCTGGGCATGCGCGGCGTGCTGTGCGTCGTGCTGGCCGGCGAGGTGATCGACGGCCCCGTGAAGATCGACATCGGCCGCGTCCACTACGACTTCATCCGCTTCTGCGGCACCACCGGCGAGGATCCGGCCGACGGCTACGCGTGGATCCCCGCCAACGGCGAGATCCGTGAGGGCGACAAGGTCGCGATCATCGGCGCCGCCGGGCCGATGGGCCAGATGCACACGATGCGGGCGCTGACGTCGGGGATCGCGGGCATCACGGTCGCGGGGACGGACCTCAGCGACGACCGGCTCGCGCACCTCGAGTCGCTCACGCGCCCGGTCGCGGAGAAGGCCGGCATCGAGCTCACCATCATCAACACCGGGACCACCAAGCTTGAGCCCGGCTACACGCATCTCTCGTGCATGGTGCCGGTCCCCGCGCTCGTTGCGCAGGCCGTGGACCTGGCCGCCGAGGGCGCGATCATCAACGCCTTCGCCGGCATCCCCGCCGGCACCACCGGCGAGTTCGACCTGCAGGCGATCATCGAGCGCCGCATCTTCATGCTCGGCACCTCCGGCTCGGACGTCTCCGACATGCGCACGGTGCTGCGCAAGATCGAGGAGGGGATCATCGACACGCACATCTCCCTCGACGCCGTCACCGGGATGGCGGGGTTCCGGGATGCGATCGAGTCGGTGATGAACCGGACCTCCGGCGGGAAGATCATGGTGTTCCCGTCGCTGCACGACCTGCCGCTGACGCGGCTGGTCGACATGCCGGAGAAGCTTCCGGAGGTCGCGGCGAAGCTGAACAACGGGGTGTGGACCAAGGAGGCCGAGGAGGCGTTGCTGGCGACCGCTCGCTGAGGTCGCGGGCCACCGTTCGCTGAGGTCGCGGGCCGGCGGCAACGCCGTCGCGCCCGAGTCTCGAAGCCGCCGCCACCCCACCGTTCGCTGAGGTCGCGGGCCGACGGCAACGCCGTCGCGCCCGAGTCTCGAAGCCGCCGCCTCCCTGTTCGCTGAGGTCGCGGGCCGACGGCAACGCCGTCGCGCCCGAGTCTCGAAGCCGTCGCCGCAGGCGGCGATCCCTCTCCCCAGACTCACTACAGTGAGGACCAGGAGGGCTCGATGACTGATCACCTGCAGCGCGCGATCGACCTCGCCGTCGCGAACGTCACGGACGGCGGCGGCCCGTTCGGCGCCGTCCTGGTAGCCCCGTCGGGGCAGGTCTTCGAGGGCGTCAACCGCGTCACCGCGGTCCCCGACCCCACCGCACACGCCGAGGTGCAGGCCATCCGCGCGGCCGCCGTCGGCCTCGGCACCCACGACCTCACCGGCTGCGTGCTCTACGCGTCCTGCGAACCGTGCCCGATGTGCCTGGGGGCGGCGCTCTGGGCGAGGGTGTCGCGGGTGGTGTTCGCGGCGGACCGCCACGACGCCGCCGCGGCCGGCTTCGACGACGCGGCGTTCTACGACGAGATCGCGGGCTCTCCCCGCGCCATGGCGCGCGTCCATGAGCCGCGGTCGCGGGCCATGGAGCCGTTCGCAGCCTGGATCGGCTACGAGGGGCGACGCCCGTACTAAGCCTCGGCAGTGCGACAACCGCCCCGGCAGCACCTACGATCTCGGAATCATGACCTCCTCCGTCGACACTCCCGGCACCGGTCGCCTGCGCGACCTCCAAGGCCTGCGCGCCGTCGCCGTGCTCGCGGTCATGGTCACGCACGCCGGCCTGCCCGTGCCCGGCGGCTTCACCGGCGTCGACGTCTTCTTCGTGATCTCCGGCTTCATCATCACGCTGATGCTGCTGCGTGAGCACGCCACCACTGGGACGATCTCGTTCCGCCGCTTCTACATCAGGCGGCTCAAGCGGCTGGGACCTGCCCTCGCCGTGACGAGCACTGTCACGGTGCTGCTGTCGCTGCTCTTCCTGTCGCCGCTCGGGCCCCAGGAGACGGCGTTCAAGACGGCCCTGGGGGCCACCGTCGGCGTCGCGAACTGGGTGATCGCCGACCACACCGGCGACTACTTCGGGACCGCCGCGGAGCGCAACCCGATGCTCCACACCTGGTCGCTGTCCGTCGAGGAGCAGTTCTATGTGGTCCTCCCGGCGCTGCTCCTGCTCTCGCTTGTGCTGGGGCGACGGCTCAGCAGACGGTCGCCCAAGGCTGTTGCGCTCCTGCTGCTGGGGCTTCTGGCTGTGGGGTCGTTGGCCTCCATCCAGGTGGGAACCGACTTCCCGCTCGGCTACTACGGCCCCGTGACAAGGGCGTGGGAGTTTCTGGCCGGCTGCCTGCTCGCCTTGGGCATAGGGCTGGTGCAGCGCCTGCCGTCGCTGGTGCTCCGCGCCGCAGGGGTGATCGGGGCGGCTCTGATGGTGTGGGGTTTCATGGCCATCACGCCCGAGACACCCTTCCCGGGCAAGTGGGCCCTCCTGCCCGTGGTGGGCACGGCGCTGCTCATCCTGGCCGGGCGCGACGGCGGGGGGCCGCTCACCGCCATTCTCAGCTCGCGTCCCATGGTCGCGATCGGCGATTGGTCGTACTCGCTGTACCTGTGGCACTGGCCCTTCATCGTCGTCGCCAAGGCGGGTCCAGCGGGTCATCTCCACCCTGGGGGTGGTCCTGATCCCTCCGACGGCGATGGCCGTGTCAGCGTCGTTGGTCTTCGCCGCGGCGATCGCCCCCTCCGTCGAACGACCTCGGGATCTCGACGAGGACGTCGAGGAGCGGTCCTCCGAGCTCGTCCCCTGCGACCCCGACATGGCCGACCTCTCCAACGGCCTCTGCGGAACCACGAAGCCGGGGGCGGCGTCGGTACTGATCATCGGCGACAGCCATGCCGAGGCCCTGTTCCCCGGCTTCGTCAGCCTCTACCCGGATGCCAACATCGGCATCATCACCGTCCGGTCTCCCAAACCGTTCGCCTCCATGGAGGGAGTTGAGCGCGTCCTCCGGCATGTGGAGGCCCGGCCCGAGATCGAGACGGTCGTCTACGTCCGACATCTCGTCCGGGACGGCCGAGCGCTTTCAAATGCTGAAGATGTGGGTTTGCGGAGGACCATTGAGGGCACGATCCAGCTCGGCCGCCGCATCCTCATCGCCGACGACAACCCGATCTGGCCCACCGACATGTACAGCTGCACCCACCGGCACTCACTCATCCTGGACGGGGCGGTGTGCGACTGGGACCAGAGCTACTTCGAGCCGCGGAAGGTGGCGATCCGCGAGGCCCTGGAGGACATGACCGGGGGGCGCGAACTCGCCGGCATCATCTCGATGCACACGGCGCTCTGCGACGAGACGCGCTGCTACCGAGACTCCCCGGAGGGCCTGCTCTACTCCGACGACGACCACGTCACGGAGCTGGGCGCGCGCCTGCTCGCGGAGCGTGCGGTGGAGACGACACCCGTGCTGCGGGCCGCGTTGGAGGACGCCGCGTCCAGGTGAGGCGGGGGGGGATCACCCGCCCAGACGTGCCAGGGCCGCCTCCGCCACAGTCACGTCGTGGATGCTGTCGATATCGACGCCCTCGATCTCATCCATGACGAAGAGGCCGATACGGCCGCCCATGCGGTTGTGGGTGCGCTCGTAGATGTCGGTGCGGGTCACATAGAGCGAGCCGGTCTCCCGGTACCGCAGTTGGTCGGACCGCATGTCCTGACGTCGGGCGCGGCGCTGCCAGTCCCAGTGCGCAACCGCCTGGTCGCCGTCGAGTGACCAGATGAACGGCGGCGTGGGCACGACCCCGACCAGGGAATCGACGCCGTCCCGGTCGAACTGGGCCAGGGCCCGGCCGATCGTTCCCGGGCGACGGACGGGAGACGTCGCCTGGAGGAGAAGCACCCGGTCCGGTCTGCCGAACCGCTCCGTGCAGTCGACGATGGCGTGCTCGACAACCGGCTCCGTCGCGGTGTCGTCCTGGGCGAGGTCCGTGGGGCGCGCGATGACCCACGCCCCGGCGGCGGCCGCTGCGGTCGCGATCTCCGGGTCCTCCGTGGAGACCGCCACCCGCAGGCCGGGGACGGCAAGCGCCTGTTCGATGGTCCAGACGATCAGGGGCTTGCCCGCGACACTCAGGAGGTTCTTCCGCGGGATTCCCTTGGAACCACCGCGGGCAGGGATGACAGCGAGCGTGGACATGCGCTTAGCGTGCCGCATCCGGGTACGCCACGGATGGCAACCCGACCGATTCTACGTCACGGTGCTACCGGTGTCGCCGACACCCATAGTCTGGCCCTGTTCCCGCATTTGAGGGGTGATTGGAATTGGGAAAGCTCTTATCGGCGCCGAGTGCGGCACCCCTTTCCATCGGCCGTTTCGTGTCGCTGGTATTCCTCGGAAGCGCATTTGGCGTCATCGTCACGTTCGCACGCTTACCTCGGCGAGCCTGGGATGTGATCTATGCGGAGGATGGCGCCGTCTTCCTTGAAGACTGGCTCATTCGACCATCAGTCGCGCTGCTGTGGGAACCCTATGACGGCTACCTCCATCTCATTCCTCGGATCATATCGAGCGGGGTGTCGCTGTTGCCGGCAGCTTGGTGGGCGTTGGCATCCACAGCTGGAGCCGGCGCCGTGACAGGAGCCGTAGGGGCTCTTAGTTCCGTCGCTGCGCGCCATCTGATTCAGAGCCGCTTCATTACATTCGCCGTGGGCTTGGTGCCACTGATCCTGCCGTTCGCCGGTGTTGAAGCCCTCGGAAATCTTGCCAACGTCCACTGGTACATGCTCTATCTGGCCTTCTGGATCATGTTCGTGAGTTCCACCGGCACTTGCAGGCCAATCTTGTGGGGCGTGGTGATGTTCGCAGCCACGACCACTGAGATTCAGGTCGTAATCTTGCTCCCCATCCTGGCGCTACTTGAGTGGAGACACCGCGGACACCACCTGCATACGTTGGCCGGCGTTGGGATTGGCGCGGTCGCACAGGTCGTCTCCGTCCTCGCCACAGGGCATGCTCGTGGCGATGGGCTGGGCGACATCGGCTCAGCCGCCAAGGGCTACCTGGCCAATGTTGTGCTTGGATCGATCAGCGGCAACCAAGCACGCATTAGCTGGATCATTGAGATCACGGGATGGTGGATGCCTGCCCTCGCTCTGGTGCTATGCCTCGGCATCAGCGTCGTGTTACTCCGAACCGAACCGGCTCTGCGGATTGCAGGGGCGAGTGCCCTTCTCGCGTCGGCAGCCACGTGGTTCCTGAGCTTCCTGATCAATAACTACGCTTCACTCTCCTACGACGTTCCACCAATTTCGCTGATCAGGTGGGGAACAGGCGCCACGCTGCTTCTCTGGGCCTGGCTGCTTATCACCGTAGAGGGCTTGGCCCAAAGAGGCGTGGCCCACAGGCGTGTCGCTGGGATGCTGGTGGCACTTGCAATCGGCGTTGCCGCTGCAGGGTCCCCGGCGCTCGTGCCTAGGCGAGATATCGGCTCCACCTGGGGCGAACAGGTCGCTGCTGCGCGGGTTCTGTGCCGCGACGGCAAGGTGATCGAGCTACACCAGGCTCCTGGCGATTGGGCAATGCGCGTCCCGTGCCACAGAGTTCGCAGCTGAGGGGCCTGATGTCGCTGTCTCGGCCCGACAGGATGGTGACCCCGGCCACGAAACAGCCGCTGAGGTTGCGTCTTGCCGTCCACTTGACGCTTTGAGTCGACGTCCCTCGATAGCACCCAAAGGAGCGTCTATGTGTGGGATACGATCTGTGGCATGTCCCATGTCTCGGGCAAGTTCAGTGCGGTGATCCCGACGCTGCAACGATCGCCAGGGATCGCCGCACTCGTCGACCAACTGGCCGCCCACCCTCTGGTCCACGAAATCCTTGTCGTCAACAACGCTCCCGAACCTCTGCAGTGGGAGTCGGCGAAGGTGCGGGTGCTGCAGCAGGACCACAACATTTACGTTAACCCCGCCTGGAATCTGGGAGCCAGCGAGGCCCGTGGGGAGTTCCTAGCGATTATCAACGACGACGTCCGTTTCTCGAACGCCGTACTCGATCACGCGGCGAATGTGCTTGGCCGAGGCCGATACTCCATGCTGGGACCTTCCCAGTCCTGCCTGCGGCCGCGCCGACGTGAGCGAGTGCGCCACCGCTTTGGCAGCTTGGGGACCACCCCGTTCGGCACACTGATGATGCTGCGCCGCAGCGACTACCTGCCCGTGCCCGACGACCTGCTGATCTGGGGCGGAGACCACTGGCTCATGCTGAACCAACGGCGGCCCATCGCCAAGCTCGTTGGAGTGCACCTGCGCACGGTGATGTCATCGACCTCTGGAGCCCCAGAGTTTCAGGCGATGCGGGAAGCGGAGGAGGCGCGCGTTGCCGCCCTGTGCGCGCCTTTGAAGCTCACGAGGTGGTGGCATTGGCCCGCTTCCGTCCTAGGGCGTGTCTCCTTATGCGTGAAGCCAGAGGGTGATCGCGCGTAGGACAACGCCTCCTCGGTAGATGGCTGCGTGTTTGTCGTATCGGGTAGCGATGCCGCGCCATTGCTTGTGGTCGTTGAAGGAGCGCTCCACGACGTTGCGGTTCTTGTAGGTGACCTTGTCGAACGCTGGAGGGCGTCCGCCTGCGGACCCGCGGCGTTGCCGGTGTCCGATCTCGTC
>NZ_CAXWGV010000003.1:0-115885 GCF_964266725.1 Tessaracoccus sp. O5.2
CTGCACGGCGAACTCGGCATGCGCACCCCGATCGAGATCGAGGACGCGTACTACGCTGACCTCGAATCAGGCCTCCCGGCGACCGCCGGACAGGGAAACCGATAGGAACGAAACCCAGGCCGATTCACATGAGCGGATGTCGGGCCTGCTGTGGGGGCGAACGGTTGGGTCCGCCGTGCACCACCTCGTCAGCGCAGTAGTAGCTCGCCAAACCAGAGAGTTACCGCAGTGAGAGCAAAGAAGAGCTCATCCCAAAGCGTGACCCGGTTAGCAACCCACCTCACTCTGACCAGCACCCATTTCAGGAGTAGATACAACAATCCGCCGATCATGGCACCCACGACTTGTGCCACCGCCCAGTACATCTCAACATCAGCGAAGAAGACCGTGCCAACGATTCCGACGATCGACGCCAATCCCACGACCGTAAGGGTAACTAGCGACAACGTGGCCCCGACGGGGTCCGTTGAGGGGTCCCGCACTTGATCGCGCACGTCCCGAAACGATGGCGCTGGTGCGCCTAACCACCGATGGACCAGCCCAAGAAGCAGCCGCCACGAGAGGAAGACCACGCCTACCCACCTGCTCTCACGGGACCCTCGCTCCGCAAACGAGCAATGGCCGCGGCCCCAAGAACAACTAGTGTCCCACGAGGCCGAGCGTCCACAGGTGAGGTTCACGACGAGCACCGGGTGCGGCATGAGCGGACGTGGTGCTGGTCCTGTCATCGGTGGAGAGCGTCTTCGTCGCGGCGCCAATCGGAGAAGTGGACCATCGGTGCAGCCCTGGGCTGTACGAGACTCTGCTGCAGCCTCGTCATTGCGTACTCGAGGTAGGAGACCGAGATCGCCCTCCAGTACGGATGAGGTTCGGCGAGCGGGAAGTCAGCCATACTGGCGTCCAGGGAGGCGAGCGAAACGCCGCCGAAGTAATTCCCGACGGCCGCACGCACGTCAAAGCGAACGCTGCGTATCCCCGGAGGAAGTGTTGAAGCGTGTTGCATGCACAGCGACTCAAACTCATTCACGGCCGCAGCGACGTCCTCCGAATCCCAGCTCCGCACGCTGGACTCGTGCAGCAACGCGCGCAGTCGCGCCAGCGAAGGAAGGAGCCTGTCCACGGCCGCGGCATGGGCGTTGGTCGCACGTTGTGCCCGTAGGGTCCACCGAGCGACGAGCCAGGATCCGACGAGAGAGACGACGACTGTGAGGACGCTCTCCACCATTTCTGACATTTGCATGGGGCAATCCTCTCCGGGAGCTCCGACAGAAGCTCAGAGGTGCCCCGCCCAGATAGAGCAACCCGCCTCCTGGACAGGCAGATCAGGTAGCTCATCGCGGCAGTTGAGTGCGTCACTGGCCGTAGGAGAAGCGGCGGTCAGCGAACAGCAGGTGGTTGAGTCGTCTTCCGCATGTGTCCGAGCTTGCTGGCGTCGGGTTCCTCGTCGGGCGTCGACAGGATGAACCGCAGCAGCGTGCCACCGTCCTTGGGGCTGAGCTCGAGGTCCACGAGGTCGTTGGGCCGCGAGGGCCACAGGGAGCTCCACTGGACACGGTGCGGCTCGTGACTGCTGAGGATGACGGGTGGCACCTCGTCGTCCAGGAGCACCAACCAGGGACGCGCACCGGGAAGGCCTGGGTGTGTCAGGGAGGTGAACACGACGTGCGGCGGCGCCGGCAATTGTCGGGTCCTATCTCCCAGGATCTGCATGGGGCAAGGCTAGACAAGGGTCCGTGAGCGTCGCGCGAAAGCTCGCTTCTCGGCATGAGCGGAAGTAGCCCGGCGCATTCGGGCAGCACGCTGGAACGAGAGCCGGTCATTCACCTTGAGTCGAGTGTGGCGGCTCCGAGAGTGCCGCCACGATCGCATCGCGGACATCGCGCGTTCGTCGCGGCTCCCGGTTCCCTACCACGCCCACCGTCACACCCCGCACCTCCGCCGTCGCCGGGGTCCACGCCGAACCGCCGCGGGCGTCGTCGGCCCGCACGCAGAACGTGTGCCTCAGCTCCGCGCCCTCCGCGACCCTCGCGTTCACCTCCGGCGAATCCGTGGCCGCCATCACGTACCAGGTGCCGTCGAGGTCGGCGTCGCCGAACTCCCGCGCCAGCCAGGTCAGCCGACCGGCGTCGGCAAGGGCCTCCACGGCCCGCGTGACCGACGGCGCCACCACCCGCACCCGGGCACCTGACTCCACCAGCCGCGACACCCGCCGGCTGGCCACCTTGCCGCCCCCGACGACGAGCACGTCACGCCCACCCAGCATCAGCCCGGCCAGGTAGGCCGGCGACCCGCCCTCCGACACCGGAAGCGTCTCCCGGTAGCGCTCGGCCACCACGTCGGCCAGCGCCGCGCACGCCCCGATCACGTTGGCCACCCGCACCTCCGCGTCCGGGTGCGCCCCCTGCCACTCCGCGGCCTGCTCTCGGGTCCAGCCCTTGAGCCGGCCCGCGAACAACCAGTGCCCCATCACGACGATGCGCCTCGCGCCGTGCGCGTAGGCCCGGTCCAGGGCCTCCGGCAACGACGGCCTGGTCACCTGGATGAACGCGGACTCGACGTCGGCCCACCCGCCCCGCTCGTAGAGCAGCCGCGCCACCCGGAGGTGGTCGGCGTTCGCCTCGGGCACGAGCGCGCCTCGGCCCACGAACACCACCGTCGTCTCGCCGGGGACCCACTCTTCCGCGGCCTCCGTCAGCCGCGCCTCGACGGCCTCGATCAGCCGCGGCTCCGGGCCCAGGTGCCGCGCGTATTCCACGCGGCTGCCCGGCACCCGCGCCGTCGCCTCGGCGATGAACTGCGGGATGTCGGAGCGGACGTGGCCGCCGGTGCCGAGCATGAGGGGCACGACGACGGCGCGGCGCCCGCCGTCGGCCAATGACGCCACCAGCGCATCGGTGATGGTGGGCTCCGCGAGCTCGACGTAGCCGACCGTGACCGGGACGCCGGGCAGCCGCTCCGCGACCAGGCCTGCCAGCTCCTCGCACTGCGCCACGCCCTCGCCCACGCGGGTGCCGTGGGCCGCGATGATCAGCGGCACGCTCATGCGTCCACCTCCTCCACCGTGTCCGGCATCCACTGGTAGTCCCGCGGGGTGACGATCAGCCGCCGCCCGCCGCCCGAGGTGACGAACCTCGTCGTCGACGATCCCACCACCACCAGCGAGTTCATGTCCACCCACTCGGGCTGGAACTCGGCCAGCGTGCTCATGATCACCTTCTGCCGCGGGCGGCACGCCTGCTGCACCACCGCGACGGGGGTCTCCGGTGAGCGGTGAGCGCCGAGGATTTCGAGCGCGCGCGGGAGGTGGGCCGTGCGGGTGCGCGACCGGGGATTGTAGAGCGCGACGACGAAATCGCCGACGGCGGCGCCCTGCAGCCGTCGCTCGATGTTGGGCCACGGGGTGTGGAGGTCGGATAGGGAGATGGTGGCGTGGTCGTGGCCGAGCGGCGCGCCGAGGATCGCGGACACGGCGAGGCTGGCGGTCACGCCGGGCACGATGTCGACGTCGATCCCGTCGGTGCCCTGCTCCAGGACGGGGCTGGCCATGGCGTAGACGGCGGGGTCTCCGCCGCAGACGAGGGCCACGTTCTCGCCGTTGCGTGCGGCCTCGATCGCGGCGGCGGTGCGGGCCTCCTCCGTGCCCATCTTGGAGGCCATGACGCGGACGCCGGGGCGGATGAGGTCGCGGATCTGCTTGACGTAGGGGCCGTAGCCGACCACGAACGTCGCCTGCTCGAGTCGCTGCTTGGCGCGCGGGGTGAGGAGGTCGCGGACGCCAGGGCCCAGCCCCACGACGCTCAGCCGCCCGCGGGCGGGGATCCGGCCGACGGCGCATGTCGCGTCGGTGCTGCGCTGCTTGGCCACGATGAGCTCGGCGCCATGCGCGAGGACGGAGGCCTCGGCCACCGACGGCGTTCCGACGTGCCCCTCCACCATCGCGCTGGGCGTCGGCACGGGTTGGGCGGCGAGCTCGTCGGCCGGGTAGTCGATGAGCTTCACGCCCAGCTGCTTGACGAGTTGGAGCAGCCCGATCTCGCCGGCCTTGAGGTCGACGGTGGTGATCGCGGCGACGGACTCGAGGGCGAGGCCGTGCTCGGCGAGGGTGCGCTCGAGGAGCTCGCGGAGGTGGGCCACGTCGGTGCCGCGGTTGCAGCCCATCCCGACGACGAGGCTCTTCGGGTGCAGGACGACTACGCCCCCCGATTCGTGCGTCTTCGGGGCCTCATCCCCACCGCTGGCTGAGGTGGCGCGGAGCGCCCTCGAAGCCTCAGAAACGCTGGCCTCACGCCCCACCGGAGTCGCGCTGAACGGTTGCGCTTCATAGGCTTCGAGGCCGCTTCGCGGCACCTCAGCCAGCGGAGAGGGTTGCGCTTCATAGGCTTCGAGGCCGCTTCGCGGCACCTCAGCCAGCGGATGGGGTACCTCAGCCAGCGAATCGGTCACGACGATCGTCGCAACGGGGTCCTCGGCGTCCGCCGACACGTTGGCGGGCAGCGGAGGAAGCGGCCACGGCTGCGACTTTTCCACCCGCACGGGGCGACCGTCGAGGATGGCCCTGGTCACGCCCGCGACGTCGCCGTGATACGCCCACCCGAGCGTGTCGAGGGCGGGGATGTTGAGCGCATCGGTGGCGGTGGTGAGCACCGGCGTGCCCCCCGTCGCCCCGGCGATGCGCTTGGCCAGGTCGTTGGCGCCTCCCGCGTGCCCGCCCACCAGCGGAACCGCGAACCGGCCGGCCTCGTCGACCACCACCACGCCCGGATCTTGGCTCTTGTCCGCGAGCAGCGGGGCCAGGATCCGGGCGGTGGCGCCGAGCGCGAGGTGGGAGACGATGAGGTCGCACTCCCGCCACGCCCGCACCAGTCCCTCGGCGGCCGGGCCGTCGTACCGGCGGGTGGCGGCGCCGAGGACTGCGTCGATCGCGTCGGCGTGCCGGCGCGCGGCCTCCGAGTTGGTGACCTGCCCGATGACCGGGCCGTCGGCGTCGCGCTCCTCGGGCACGGAGTCGTCGAGGATCAGCACGACGTTCGGCTCCGCCACCTGCGCGACGGCGGCCTCCTCGGCGCTCAGCTCGCGCACCCGCTGATCCGGCTCCCCGAGCCTCTCCGCGACCACGTAGCGCCGCGGCCACCCCTCGAGCGCCGCGGCCAGCTCGCGGACCCCGGCGCCGGGCCCGGTCAGCACCGCGACCTTGGGGTGCCGCCGCGCCGCTGCCACGGCGTCGTCGATGGGCCGGCCGTGGGCCGAGACCACGACGGCGTCGTCCCAGGGCAGCGCGACGGCGGCGAACGCGGCCGCCACCGAACTGACCGCCGGCGTGACCGCGAGGTCAAGGCCCTCCTCGCGGAGGCGTCGGACGATGCCATGGAATCCGGGGTCGCCGCTGGCCAGCACCAGCGCGTCGTCGCCGTCGGGCAGTGCCTTCAGCCGTTCCACGGCCGGGCTGAGCGCGCCAAGGAGGACGCGGCGCTCGTCGGGAACGCCGAGGGCGTCGAGGTGGCGCCGCCCGCCGACGACGAGCGCCACCCGTCCGGCGAGGCTGCGGGTGGCCGGCGAGATCTCGCCGAGGTAGCCGTGCACGTGGATCATCGGTCCTCCTCCAGGACGCCGCGGGTGCCGTGTTCGCGCAGGTCGGCCTGCGCCTCGGGTTCGGCCGCGCGGTACTCGTGCCGAAAGCCGGGGTGGTAGAGGTGGCTGCGGGTGGCGAGCGGGCCCTCGGCGAGCGCCGGCCCGACGAGGACGACGGTGTGCTTCCACAGCTTGTGCTCCCGCATGGTCTCCGACAGGTCCTTCAGCTCGCAGCGCAACATCAGCTCGTCGGGCCAGGACACCTGGTAGCCGACGATGCACGGCGTCTCCGGCGGGTAGCCGCCGGCGAGCAGTTCCTCCTGGAGCGCCTTGTTGCGGGCGGCCGAGAGGTAGAGCGCCATGGTGGTGCCGTGGGCGGCGAACCCGCGGACGGTCTCGCGCGGCGGCATCGGGGTGCGGCCGCCCTCGAGGCGGGTCAGGACGAGACTCTGTGACACCTCCGGCACCGTCAGCTCGACCTCCATGCGCGCGGCGGCGGCCGAGTAGGCGGAGACGCCCGGGACGGACTCGAACTCAAGGCCGAGCTGGCGGATGAGGTCGCGCTGCTCGGCGGTGGCGCCGTAGATGGCCGGATCGCCGGTGTGGACGCGGGCCACGAGGAGGCCCTCGGCGCGGGCGCGGCGGTAGATCGGCTCGATGTCCTCCAGCGAGGCCGACGCGGAGTCGACGAGCTCGGCCCCCGGCTTGGCGCCCGAGACGATCCCGGGGTGGACCAGGCTGGAGGCCCAGATGATGATGTCGGCCTCCGCGATCACGCGGGCGCCGCGGACGGTGATGAGGTCGACCGCGCCGGGGCCGGCGCCGACGAAGACGACCTTCCCGGTCACAGCCGACCCCCCGTCGTCGAGCGGCTGGGGGCCGCCAGGACGGTGGAGAAGTAGGGGGCGGACTCGCCGTCGGCCAGGTCCGAGAGTCGGACGAGGCGCTGGTTCGGCAGCGAGACGTCCACACCCATGACGGCGTCGCGGTCCTCGCCGCGCAGCAGCTCCGCGACCTCCGGGAGGCGCCGCCCGCCCTTGTAGGCGACGGTGGAGTCGGCCATGGCGAGCACCTCGCGGAGGCGGTCCAACCCGGCCGTCACCGGGACGAGAGCGAGCACCTCCTGACCCTCGACCAGCGGCGTGCGGCTGGCCGCCGCCAGCGCCTGCATCGCGGTGATGCCGGGGATGACCTCGACTTCCACGTCGGGCAGCTGTTCGACGACGTGCGCCGCCAGGTAGGAGAACGTGGAGTAGACGCTGGGGTCGCCCACGGTGGCGAACGCGACGATGGCGGCGCCGTCGACGAACGCATCGACGGCGGCCTGGGCAGAGGTCAGCCACGCCTGCTTGCGACGCGGGGAGACTCCCGACTTGTCGGCCATGGAGAAGGGGACGCGGACGATCCGTGTCGCGGCGTCTGGGCAGGCCGCCTCGACGATCCGTTCCGCGCGGCCGGGCCCGTCGCCGGACTCCTCTGTCGCGGGGACGAGGATTGCGTCGGCTGCCTCAAGGGCGCGCACCGCCTTGACGGTGATCAGCTCCGGATCCCCGGGGCCGACCCCGACACCGATCAGCCGGCGCCCTCGCCGCTCCCTGAGCGCTGCACTGAGGTTCTCGAAGTGGAGGGCCGGGCGCGAAGCGTCCAGCCCGTCTCGAAGGGTCGTGACCGAAGCGTCGGGCTCAACGTGCCCGTCGTCGTGGGGAATGGTGGGTACGGTCATCAGCCGTGGCCTCCTGGGGTCGCTCGCCCGAATGGTTGGCCGCGCAGGCCCGAGTTCCTGACTCCCCCCATCTCGGGGTCACAGTGGCGGCACCGTCCCGGACTCACACCGGGTTCCTCGACGTCGCCTGCGCGCAGCCTCAGTCTGTCAGAGCCCGCAGTTCGACCTGACTTGGGGTCGTCTAGCAGATTCGCGCCTCCGAGCCGTCTGCGGCGGCGCCGAGCGGCGCTCCCCGCGGGCGGGCGGGGAACTAGGGTGGTGGCATCGAGAAGGCGGGGTCGGATGAAGAGGTTGTTGGCGGCAGCAGGGTGGGTGGCGACGGGCGTCGCGCTCGGCGTCGGGGCCGTGGCGGGGGCCACCGCCTGGACCCTGAACGGGCCGAGGCGCCCCTGGCCGAACTACACCTTCACCCCGTTCGAGGTGGGGGCTCCGTCGGAGGACGTCACCTTCACCGCAGCCGACGGAGTTCCCTTGGCGGGCTGGTGGCTCGACCAGCCAGCGTCGTCCACGGTCGTCGTCTGCGCCCATGGCCATCGTGGCAACAAGGCGGACATGTTGGGGATCGGCTCGGGTCTGTGGAGGGCGGGCCACAGTGTCCTGCTCTTCGATTTCCGTGGCAACGGAGATTCCGGTGATGGCCCACAGTCCCTCGCCCACCACGAGCAACGGGACCTGAGTGCCGCCTTGGACCTGGTGCGCGAGCGTCGCCCGGACGCCCGGATCGCCGTCGTGTCATTCTCGATGGGCGCGTCCACGGCCATCCTCACCGCCGCTCAGGATTCCCGGATTGAGGCTCTCGTCGCCGATTCACCGTTCGCCACCCTCAGTGACGTCGTCGCCACGGGATATCGCCGACACCGCCTGCCGAGCGAGCCGCTCATCCCGATCGCCGACCTGGCGAACCGATTGCGCTACGGCTACGCCTTCTCCGAGGTCCGTCCTCTCGACAGGATCGGCGCGATCTCCCCTCGCCCCCTTCTGCTGCTACACGGGACGAACGACAGGGTCATCCCCTACGACCACGCGTTGCAGTTGGCCGCAGCAGCGGCCCCGGGGCCGGTCGAGCTCATCACCTTCGACGGCGCGGACCACTGCGGCGGCTATTTCGCAGACCGTGCGGCCTACATCGCGCTGGTGGCAGATTTCCTTGACCGTTGGCTAAGTCGTCAGCAGGATCTGCTCGCGGGCGGGACGGACCTGACTGAGTCGCGCGATGGATCGAGCACGTCAGCCAACAATGTGGGCTTCGTGCGCGGCACCACACCGATCCCTGAGGAGCGCGCGTCGCGAAGCGACCGCGTGCGTCTCGAAGGGTCGTGACGCGACACCCTCAGGCAAACTCCCAGTCAGGTCACGCTACGACCCTTCGAGACGGCCCAGGCCGCTTCGCAGCTGGGCCTCCTCAGAACGAGAAGGCCGCCACTCGCATGTCACCACGCGAAGGCCGATCGTCAGCGGGCCAGTCCCAGGAGGGCATCGAGGTCGGCGTGGGCCTCCAGCGCGTCGGCGACCGTCTCGATCATCGACTCCCGCCGCGCCGCGAAACCTGGCGACTCCGTCGGCGTCCACGACACCCCTACGGCATCCGCGACCCCTGCGAGCCACGCCCGGCGGAACCCGTCGGACTCCAGCGATCCGTGCCACATCGTCCCCCACACGGCGCCGGACCTGACCCCCTCGAGGAACGGCTCGTGCCCGTCGTCGACCCGCACCCGCCCATGGTGGATGACGTAGCCCTCGACGTCGTGCCCCCGCCAGCTTCCCGACGGCCGGCCCAACACCTTCTCCGGGTGGAACACCGTGTCGCCGGGCAACAGCCCCAGGCCGGGGACCGCGCCCGGGTGGCCGGCCTCGACGGGGTCCGTGATGGTGCGCGTCAGCATCTGGAAGCCCCCACAGATCCCCAGCACCGGCCGCCCCTCCTCGGCGCGTGCCTCGATCGCGGCCGCTATCCCCGTCTCCCGCAACCACGCCAGGTCCGTCAACGTGGACCGCGACCCCGGCAGCACGGCGAGATCCGCCGCCGCAACGGTGGCTGGATCCGTCGTCACCACGACGTCGACCCCCGGCTCCTGGGCCAGCGCATCGACGTCGGTGGCGTTGGAGATGCGCGGCAGGCGGACGACGGCCACCCGCAGCGTCCCGCTCCCCGGGGGCGAGACAGGCCGGGCGTCGCCGCGCCACCGGCCGACCTCAAGCGCGTCCTCGCCGTCGAGCCAGACGCCCGGCAGCCAGGGCAACACCCCGAACGACGGCAGCCCGCAGCGGCGGGTGAGCTCGGTCAGCCCAGGGTCGAGGATCGCCTGGTCGCCACGGAACTTGTTGATCAGGTATCCGGCAAGCAGGGCGCGGTCCTCGTCGTCGAGGAGGCCCCAGGTGCCGTAGATGGAGGCGAGCACCCCGCCGCGGTCGATGTCGCCGACGAGCACCACCGGCAGGTCGAAGGCCCTGGCCAGGCCCATGTTGGTGTAGTCGCCGTCGCGGAGGTTGATCTCCGCCGGGGAGCCGGCGCCTTCGCAGATCACCAATTCGTGCTCGGCGGCCAGGTCCCGGTACGCCTCGTGGGCGGCCTCGGCCAGCAGGCGCCGGCCCGTGGCGTACTCCCCCGCCTCCAGTGCGCCCGCGGGCTCGCCGCGGAGCACGACGAAGGAGCGCCGGTCGCTGCCGGGCTTGAGCAGCACCGGGTTCATCGCCGACGTCGGCGTCTTGCCCGCCGCGATCGCCTGCAGGTACTGCGCACGCCCGATCTCCGCGCCGTCGGCGCACACCATCGAGTTGTTGCTCATGTTCTGCGCCTTGAACGGCACCACGTCGATCCCGCGACGGCGTGCGGCCCGGCAGAGGCCAGTGACCACCAGGGACTTGCCCGCGTCGGACGACGTGCCCGCAATGAGGATCCCGGTCATGCGCCACTCCCCTCCGAGACTTGTTCCAACAGCGTGCCCGCAAGGTCGCGTTTCCTAGGCTTCGAGGCCGCTTCGCGGCACCTCAGCCAACGGGATGCGAGCACCGCAGTCACCGGGAGCTCCTCAGCAAGCGGACTGAGGTGACCGCCAGGGCGGCCAGTCCCGTCGCCATCGCCGTCACCACGCCCACCAGCCGGGCCGCCCTCCGCACGTCGGCCGCGCGGGGGCGCGGGCCGTCGCCGAGGAGGCCCCGCTGCTCCACGCGGGAGAAGTACACGTTGCGTCCGCCGAGCTGCACGCCCAGGGCGCCGGCCCAGGCCGCCTCGCACCAGCCGCCGTTGGGCGACGGGTGGTTGCGCGCGTCGCGGCGCAGCACCCGCCAGGCCTCCGCCGCCGACCCGCCGACGACGGGCGCGGCCACACAGGCGAGCGCACCCGTGAGGCGGGCCGGGATGTAGTCGAGGGCATCATCGAGCCGCGCCGAGGCCGTCCCGAAGCGGGCATAGCGGTCGTTGCGGTGGCCCACCATGGCGTCGAGCGTGTTGACCGCCCGGTGGGCGAGAAGGCCGGGGATCCCGGCGACGGCACCCCAGAACAGCGACGCGACCACGGCGTCGGCCGTGTTCTCCGCCATGGACTCGACGGTGGCGCGGGCGAGCTCCAGCTCATCGAGGCCGGCAGGGTCGCGGCCGCAGAGGTGGCCGAGCCGGGCGCGGGCGCCGTCGAGATCGCCGTCGTCGAGGCAGTCAGCCATCAGCTGGCCCTCGCGGGCGAGGCTGCGGGCGCCAAGGACCGCCCAGGTGGCGAGCGCGGTGGCGGCGACGTGGGCGACGGGGTGACGGCGGGTGGCACGCTCGGCCACGACCCCTGCCGCGACGATCGGCGCCACCGTCGCGGCAGCGAACGCGGCGCCTCGGGCGCGGTCGTCGGCGTACAGGAGCTGCTCGACGCGCGACGCGAAGGTCCCGAACCACGCGACGGGGTGGTGTCTGGCCGGATCCCCAAGCACGGCGTCGGCCGCCACCCCGAGGACGATGCCGAGCGCGCGCGTGATCACGGCGCCGACGCTAGCAGTAGCCAGAGGCGGGTCTGGCGGGCGCCTCGGGAAAGGCTCCAGGTCCCGGAGCGCTACTCCAGGAACTCCAGGAAGGCGTCCATCGCGCGCGGGCCGTAGACCGTCGCGGGGCCGCCCCGCATGAGAATGGCCACTCCGAGCGCCTCCGCCACCTCGTCGGCGGTCGCTCCTGCGCGCGCCGCTCCGCGGGCATGACTGGCGATGCACCCGTCGCACTTGTCCGTCACGCCGATCGCGAGCGCGATAAGTTCCTTGGTCTTCGTGTCGAGCGCGCCCGGGCCGAGCACCGCCTTGTGCATGGCCGAGTAGCCGGCGTACACCTCCGGAATCCGGGAACGCAGTTCCTTCGCGGGCCCCTGGAGGTCCTGCAGCACCTTCTTGCCGTGTTCGTGGGTGGTCATGTCTCTCCTGACTGCCGTAGCGCATGGTGAGCCTTGACCAATTATCGGCCTCCCGAGGCACCGACATCGGCGGCCGGCGACATTCCCGCCGAGGCTTGGCCGGTCCGCAAGAATAGGCGCATGACAACGCTTGCTCCCCGAATTCCCCTGACCGGCGGCACTGCGATCCCGGCGATCGGCGTCGGCACCTGGCCGCTCAACGACGACGAGGTCCGCGCCATGTGCCTGACCGCGTTCGAGATCGGCTACCGCCTCGTCGACACCGCGGAGAACTACCGTAACGAGGCAGGAGTCGGGCGGGCGGTGCGGGAGTCGGGGCTGGCTCGCGAGGAGGTGTTCGTCACCACGAAGTTCAACAAGACGTGGCACGGCGACGCCGTCGCGGGCGTGGAGGGAAACCTCGGCCGACTGGGCCTCGAGTACGTCGACCTGGTCCTCATCCACTGGCCCAACCCGGACCAGGACCTCTACGTCCGGGCCTGGGAGGGGTTGATCGAGGCGCGAGAGCGAGGGCTGACCAAGGCGATCGGGACGTCGAACTTCAAGCCCGAGCATCTGCAGCGGCTCATCGACGCGACGGGTGTCGCGCCCGAGGTGAATCAGATCCAGTGCAATCCGTTCACGCCGCGGACACAGGAGCGCGCGTTCCACGCCGAGCACGGCATCCTGACCGAATCGTGGGCGCCACTGGCGGCCGGCAACGGGCTGGCCGAGCACCCGACCGTGAGCGCCGTGGCCGCCGCGCACGACGTCACCGCGGCGCAGGTCGTCCTGGCCTGGCACATCCAGCAGGGCCTGCTTCCCATCCCGAAGTCGTCGAACCGGGAGCGGCTGGCGGAGAACTTCGCCGCGCTCGACGTCCGCCTGACCGACGACGAGGTGCGTGCGCTCACCGCGCTGGAGAACCCGGACTACCGCGTCGCGGACTCCGACCGCTTCGGCCACTGATCCCCCACCGGGCCGCCGGCCCGGCCCCCCTCTGACGCCTGCGATAACTCACGGCGCCTGCCCTCCGGGGCAGGCGTCTGAACACAAGGCAGGCGGCGCCGAGGCGCCTGCGCTACAGAGCAGGCGCCGGGATGCAAGGCAGGCGCCTGTCGGTCAGATGCGGTTGAGGAGGTCCTGGACCGCCGCCCTCGCCTCCATCGCGTTCTGGCCACTGATCTCGCGGAAGGCCTCAGTAATCTCCTCGGTGAGGTCGAAGTCGCGGCGGATCAACCAGTTCTGCTGCAGCCCGTCCCACACCGCGACGAACTGCCGGGCCATGCGGACCGGATCACGATCCGGGTGGGCCAGGCCCGCCGCCTGCCGGGCCTTCATCAACTCCACCATCTCCGCCATCACCCGCTCGTAGTGGCGCTGGAAGAACGCATGGGCCGGGTGCGCCGGGTCCTGCGCGGCCGACGCCAACGCCACCTGCAACTGGAGCCGCTTGTCCTCGCCGGGAGAGCGGTGGGCGAGGTGGTCGATGAGGTCGCGGAACTCCCCGGGCGGAGCCAGCGGCCGCTCGACGTCGACGTCCTGGCCCTCGCCGTCGATGAACCCCTCGAAGTACTCGATGGCCGCCACCAGGAGGTGATCCCGGGTCGGGAAGTGGTACAGCATCGTCCGTTCGAGCATGCCGGCCCGGGCTGCGACCGCCGCCGTCGTCAGCTGCGGGTGCCCCACCTCCATCACCACCTCGTAGGCCGCCTTGGCGATGGCTGCGCGCTTCTGAGCGGACTTCGCGTACGGGCCACGCTTCGACGGTGTTGTCGACACAGCCATCTCCTTCAAACTTCTCCCCATCCCCAACCTTGAGCCCTCATGATACCGATAGTCAAGCTTGACGCTTCTTGAACTATGCTGTTCACTACGATTTGAATCGTCGCCGCCGACACCACTAAGGACCTCCATGACCGACGCCCCCGCCTACCGCGACTCTGCCCTCTCCGTCGAGGAGCGCGTCGAGGACCTTCTCGGACGCCTGACTCTGGAGGAGAAGGCCGGTCAGCTGACGCAGTACTTCTACTTCGGGCGGCCGGACGCCACGGACGCCGTCGAGGTGGATCTGGAGTCGCTCCCCGATGAGCAGCGCCAGTTCCTCGAGTACCCGGCCTATGTGGAGCGGGAACTGCACGCCGGCCGGGTCGGGTCGCTGCTGTTCGTCAAGAACGCCGCCCAGGCCAACCAGCTGCAGCGGCAGGCCATGGACGCCAACCGCCACGGCATCCCCCTGATCTTCGGCTACGACGTCATCCACGGCTTCCGCACCACCTTCCCCGTGCCCATCGCGGTCGCGGCCAGCTGGGACCCCGACGTGGCCGAGCAGGGCCAGCGGGTGGCCGCCCGCGAGGCGCGCGCCGTCGGCATCAACTGGACGTTCGCGCCAATGGTGGACATCGCGCGCGACCCCCGCTGGGGCCGGATCATCGAGGGCGCCGGCGAGGATCCCTGCCTCGGCGGGGCCATGGCTGCCGCGCAGGTGCGCGGGTTCCAGGGCGACGGCGGCCCTGAGTCCCTCCTTGCCGGCCCCAAGCACTTCGCCGGCTACGGGGCCGCGCGCGGCGGACGCGACTACGAGGATTCGGACATCTCCGACGCTGAACTCCGCAACGTCTACCTCCCGCCCTTCAAGGCGGCCATCGACGCGGGTGCCAAGAACGTCATGAGCGCCTACATGGACCTCAACGGCGTGCCCGCCAGTGGGAGCCGTTGGCTGCTGACCGACGTGCTGCGCGACGAGCTCGGCTTCGACGGGTTCGTCGTCTCCGACGCCAACGCCGTGCGCTCCCTGGAGACACAGCACTTCGCCCGCGACCTCACCGACGCCGGCGCCCGCGCCGTCTACGCCGGGCTGGACATGGAGATGGCCATGTTCGACGCCTCCTACGCCCGCCTCCCGCAGGCCGTGGCAGACGGGCTGGTCGACGAGGCCACCATCGACCTGGCCGTCCGCCGGGTCCTCACCGCCAAGTTCGCCGCCGGCCTGTTCGAGAACCCCTTCGTCGACGAGTCGACCACCGCGTCGATCCTCGGAGACTCCACCCATCGCGACGTCGCTCAGGCCGCCGCCGAGCGCACCGCCGTCCTGCTCAAGAACGACGGCGCCCTCCCGCTGCGCGCCCCGTCGTCGATCGCGGTCCTGGGTGACCTCGCCGACTCGCAGCGCGACATCCTGGGCCCCTGGATCTTCGACTTCGACGTCACCGAGTCGGTCACGATCCTCGACGGCATCCGCCGTCGCGCCGGTGAGGGAACGCGCGTCGAGTTCGCCCCGGCCACCGCCGTTGCCACCCGCCTGTTCCCGTCGATGTTCGACGCCCACGAGGCGGGCCAGCTCCCCCGCACCCCCGAGGGCTTCGACGAGGACGCCGAGCTGGAGCGCGCCGTCGCCCTGGCCGTCGAGTCCGAGGTTGCCGTCGTCGTGGTGGGCCAGCCGCAGAACATGATCGGCGAGAAGGCCTCGGTCTCCACGCTCGACCTCCCGGGCCGCCAGCTCGAACTGCTGCAGCGCGTTCACGCCACGGGCACCCCGATGGTGGTGCTCGTGATGTCGGGCCGCCCGCTGGACCTGCGCTGGGCCGACGCGAACGCCGACGCCATCGTCCAGATCTGGTACCCGGGCGTGCGCGGCGGAGATGCGGTCGCGCGGGTGCTGTTCGGCGACGTCTCCCCCGCCGGCCGATTGCCCTTCACCTGGCCGCGGCATGTGGGCCAGGTGCCGATGGTGCACTCGCACTACCGCACCTTCCAGCCCGAGGAAGCGGACAAGCGCTACTGGGACGAGGAGAGCACCCCGCTCTACCCGTTCGGACATGGCCTCACCTACGCGACGGTGGAGTACTCGGACCTGCGGGCGCCGTCGAGCATCGCCGTCGGGGAGACGGGCACGGTCGCGGTGACCCTCACCAACACGTCCGAGGTGGACTCCGACGAGGTCGCCCAGCTGTACATCCACCAGCGCTACGGCACCTCAACCCGGCCGGTTCGCGAGCTCAAGGGCTTCCGTCGGGTGCACGTGCCGGCGGGTGCGTCGGTGGACATCGAGTTCGAGCTCGGTCCGGACCAGCTGCGCTACTGGAGCGCCGCGACCCGCACCTGGGTGCAGGACGCCACGGTGATCGATGTCTTCGTCGGCGGCAGCTCCGCCTGCGAACTGACGACGTCGCTTGAGGTCACCGCCTGACCCCCTCGCTCACTGACGTCGCGGGCAGTTCCGTTCACTGAGGTCGCGGGCCGACGGCGCAGCCGGCGCGCCCGAGTCTCGAAGTCGCCGCTCCCTCGCTCACTGAGGTCGCGGGCCGACGGCGCAGCCGGCGCGACCGAGTCTCGAAGTCGCCGCCACAGGCGGCGATCACCCTGCCCACAGAGATGGGCACCTCCGGTGCCCGCTTCGAGACTCCCCCGCGGCGACTGCGTCGCCGGGGCGGAACCTCAGCGAGCGGGATCGCGGCGACTGCGTCGCCGGGGCGGAACCTCAGCGAGCGGGATCGCGGCGACTGCGTCGCCGGGGCGGAACCTCAGCGAGCGGGATCGCGACGACTCCGCCGGGGCGGAACCTCAGCGAGCGGGATCGCGGCGACTGCGTCGCCGGGGCGGAACCTCAGCGAGCGGAACTCTCCACTGCCTCGCCGGGGCGGAACCTCAGCTCACGGGGACCGTGAGGAGCCGGACGGGACCCACCAGCCCGTAGTCGCGGACGTGGGTGTGCTGCATCGCCTCCATGCACAGATGCAGCTCTCCAGGAAGCGGAACGTAGACGCCCCTACCCCCGCGACACCGTCGCCGCATCCTTGACCTCGCCGATCAGACGCTCGACGACGTCCTCCAGCATGGCGGCGCCGATCGTCTCGTCGCCGTCGACGACGAGGGCGAAGTGCGTACCGCCCGCCTGCATCGCGGCCAGCGCGGCCTCGAGCGTCGTGTCCTTGGCGATGGTGGCCAGTGGCCGCACCACGTGATCGTCCAGAGGCCGCGCGGCCTCGTCGTCCGACAGCCCCAGGAAGTCCTTGAGGTGGACGTAGCCCAGCACTTCTCCATCCTCGGCTGTGACCGGGAAGCGAGAGAAGCCCGTGCGGACGAAGGCGGCCTCGACGTCGCTCGGGGACGCGCCCCGCGGGACCGTTTTGAGGGAGTCCAGCGGCACCATGACCGCCTCGACCGTCTCGGTGCCGATGGTCAGGGAGCCGCTGAGCAGCTGGTGCTCGCGATCCTCCAGCAGGCCCTCCTCGCGGGACTCGGCGATGAAGGCCGCGACCTCGTCGGCGGTGAACGCGGAGGCCACCTCCTCCTTGGGCTCCACGCGCAGTAGCCGGAGGACCGCGTTCGCGATCCAGTTGAGCAGCCAGATGAGGGGGCGCAGCACCACGACGATGCCGTAGAGGATCGGCCCGAGGAGGAGCGCCGAGCGCTCGGGCCCGGCGATGGCGATGTTCTTGGGCAGCATCTCGCCGAGGACCATGTGGAGGAACACGACGATCGCCAGCGCGATGATGAAGGAGACCGTGTGCAGCGCGGCGCCCGTGATGCCGACGGCGGCCAGCGGAATCTCCAGCGCGTGGGCGACGGCGGGCTCGCCGATCGCACCGAGCCCGAGGGAGCACATGGTGATGCCGAGCTGCGCGCCGGCCATCATGAGGGAGACGCGCTCCATGGCCCGCAGCGTGATGCGGGCGGCGCGCGAGCCGGCGGCCGCACGGGGTTCGATCTGGGTGCGGCGAGCGGCGATCAGCGCGAACTCCGCGCCGACGAAGAACGCGTTGCCGATCAGCAGCGCGATGGCGATCAGGATGGCGGTCGCATCAAGCATTCTGCTCACCCTCCTCGAGATCCTCGACGGCGAGGGTCAGCCGATCGACCCGCCAGCCGTCCAGCCGCGTGACCGTGAGCCGCGCCTGCGCGGGCGACGGAAGCCCGTCGTCGTCGGGGCGGGACTCGTCGCGGACAGCCAGGACCACCTCGTCCCCGATGCGGGGGAACCGCTCCAGTTCCTCGGTGATGAGGCCGCCGAGCGTGTCGGACTCGCGCCCCTCCGGCAGTTCCAGATTGAGCGTCTCGCCCACCTCGTCGGGCCGGAGGAGGCCGGACAGCGACCACCGCCGCTCCCCCAGCTCGCGGTAGGCGCGTGTCGGGCGGTCCTGCTCGTCGTCGATCTCGCCGACGATTTCCTCGACGACGTCCTCGAGGGTCACGATCCCGTCGGTGCCGCCGTACTCGTCGACGACCACCGCCATCTGCACGCCGCGCCGCAGCACCTCGAGGACCGGGCCTAGCGGCATCGTCGACGGGACGGCCCGCAACGGGCGGATCAGGCCGGCCACCGGGGTGGTCGCGCGATCCGCGGCCGGCACCGCGACCGCGTCCTTGAAGTGCACGACGCCGCGGACGTCGTCGACGCTGTCGCCCATGACCGGGAAGCGGGCGTGCCCGGTGGCGCGCACGGCGTCGAGGACGTCGGCGGCCGTCTGGTCAAGTTTCAGGAAGCGGACTCGCGGCCTGGGGGTCATGGCGTCGGAGGCGGTCCGCTCACCCAGGGCGACGGAGTGCTCGAGACGGCGCGCCAGGTCCTCGTCCAGGAGCCCTTGCCGGGCGGAACGGGCCGCGAGCGCCGCCAGTTCCTGCGCCGACCGCGCGGATGCCAGCTCCTCCTGCGGTTCCATGCCGAAGGCCCGCACCAGCCGGTTGGCGGTGCCGTTGAGGAACCACAGCAGCGGCCGACTCACCCAGGTGAAGGCGCGCTGGAATCCGACGACGGCCCGGCCCACCTTCAGCGGCTCGGCGATGGCCCAGTTCTTGGGCACCAACTCACCGAAGACCATCTGGACGACGGTCGCGATGAGGAACGCGGCTGTGAAGGCGACCACGGAGGCGGCCTCCTCGGGCAGACCGACGGCCTCGATGGGCACCTCGAGCAGCGCCGCGATGGACGGCTCCGCGATGAAGCCAACGACGAGGCTGGTGATGGTGATGCCGAGCTGGGCGCCGGACAACTGGGTCGACATGGTGCGCAGCGCCTCGCGGAGCGACGCGGCCTTGGCGTCCGTCTCGGAGAGCCGGGACACGGTCGGCCGGTCCACCGTCACCAGCGCGAACTCGGCGGCGACGAACGTGGCGTTCGCCGCGATCAGTATGACGACGGCGGCGAGGAGCAGCCACTCGACGATCATCGCCCGCTCTCCTGCGTCGCGGAGTTGGGGGCGGGTGGGGCGGCCCCGAAGGGCGAGGGACTATGACCGTCGTTCACGCGTCGATCATATGCGCGCCGCGCCCCGGCTCCGGGATCGTCGCGCGATTCGGGGCCCAGGCACGGGCCGCCCACACCACCCCCGGCACCGCGACCGCGACCAGAACGAGCGCCACCCCCGGCAGACCGAGGAGCGCTCCACCCACACCGGCCAGCGGGTAGGTGACCAGGTAGCAGGCATGCGACAGCGAGAACTGCGCGGCGAACACCGCGGGGCACGTCTGCTCCGTCGAGTTGCGGCGCAGGAGCCGGGCCGACGGCGTCAGCACCGCGGACGTGGCGGCACCGACGGCGAACCACAGCCCGAGCAGCACCGGCCAGGCGCGCTCGGCGTCGACCCACGCGAGGACGGCGGCGGCCGCGGCGAGGGCCATGGGGAGGACCGCGGCCCCCGCGAGCATCACCCGGAGGTCTGGCCGGCGGTCGAGCAGGCGAGGGACCGCCAGCGCCACCAGCATCGACCCGGCGCCGTAGGCCGCCAGCAGCAGCGCGACGTCGTCGTGCCCCCGGCCGAGGTCCGTCCCCACGATGACCACGGAGTTGACGATCACCATCGCGGTCGCCGCGGCGACAACGAGGTTGATCCCGATCAGGCCGCGCAGCTCGACGGACGCCCAGAACTGCCGGGTGCCGCCGGTCAGCCGGCTCAGGAACGGCGCCGCGGGCGGCGCGGCCACCCTGGGGATCGTGGTCGCCGCCACCAGGACGGAGGATGTCGCGAAGCCCGCCACCGTGCCGAGGAAGAGGATCTGGTACCCGGCCACCGTCAGCAGGAGCGCGGCGAGCATGGGGCTGACGAGCGCCTCCATGTCGTAGGCCAAACGCGACAGCGACAGCGCGCGGGTGTATTCACGCTCGATCGGCAGCACCGTCGGGATGAGCGCCTGGAACGCGGGCGTGAAGGTCGCGGATGCCGACTGCAGCAGGAAGATCAGCACGTAGATCTGCCACGCCTCGGTCACCAACGGCAGAGACAGCGCCACGGCGGCCCGCACCAGGTCCGCGGTGATCAGCAAGGGCTTGCGGGGCAGCCGAGCCACGAGTGCCGAGATGACCGGCGCGACTCCCACGTAGGCGACCATCTTGATGGTCATCGCCAGGCCCAGCACCGCGCCGGCCCGGTCCGGCGCGACATCCAGGGCCAGCAGCCCGAGGGCGACGGTGAGCAGGCCGGTCCCCAGGAGGGCGATCACCTGGGCGGCGAACAGGTGCCGGTAGGTGCGGTGGCGCAGCACGGAGAGCACGGTGGCGCTCAGGCTTCGTGCGAGTGGTGCAGGGGCAGTTGACCGGCCGAGGCGACGGAGTGCTCCGCCTGCCTGACCGCCTCGATGACGACGCTCAGGGCGTGCTCGTCCGCGAGCTTGTACAGCACGCGCGTGCCGTCCTGGCGTGTGGTGACCATGCGGGCCATGCGCAGCCGCGCGAGGTGCTGCGAGACGCCCGACGGGTTCTTGGCGACCGCCTGCGCCAGTTCGCCCACCGACAGTTCGCCGGCCGCGTCCAGGGTCAGGATGATCCGGATCCTGGTGGGGTCGGACAGGAGGCTGAGCACTTCCGCGGCGAGGTCGACGAACTCCGCGGGGACTGAGTTAATCTTCTTATCCGCGTGCATACGCAGATACTAACGCACCGCAGGGCGTCTAGACCCTGCGGGACGCCCTTCCTACGCCAGCTGGAGGGTGGTCAGGCAGGTGGGGCCCTCGGGATCGGAGGAAAAGCGCGTCTCAGCGCGCTGACCGTCCTTGGTGACCACAACCGTCCCCGCGACGTCCTTGGGGATCCAGAATCCGACGAATCCGTTGGCGTAGGTGGTGGCGGCCTCGTCGACCAGAACCTCACCGTCGTCGGTGGTGATTGTCACGTGGACCTGCTCCCCGGCCAGCTCGCCCCGGCAGGTTCCGAGATTGTGGAAGTAGCACTCGTGCGTGCGCGTCACATACGGCGCCAGCGAGAGGTAGAACTCGTCGCCCTCGAGCGGCAGGGCCGCCTGCGAGGCTCCGTCGCTGAGGAGCACCTCGTCGTAGCGGACCGAGGCCGCCAGCGGCAGGGGTCGCGCCGCATCGAGCTGGTCGAGCGCCTCCACGACCTCCCGACCCGAGCGCCCCTCCAGCCCCTGCGCGGCCAGCAGCGTCCCGGCGTCGACGGTGGCAACGCTGGGCGACGACACCGCCTGGCTCGTCGCGGGGCCGGCCTCCGACGCCGAGCAGGCGGCGAGCGTCAGCGACGCCGAGCACACGGCGGCGAGCAGGGCGGGTCGAAGTCGGGGCATCAGGGTCCTCCAGGGCGGTCGATTTCACGTGGTGTCCACCCTGCCCCATGCCCGGCGTGAATCCAGCGGGTGAACGGTCAAGATCCGGTCAAGATTGCGGGTCACACCTAGCGAAGGGTGGTCAGCATCCCGACCTCCGCGTGATAGCTGCTGTCGCAGTGCAGCATCTACTGATCTATTGATTACTACCCCCTGGGGGTATATAACGGACGCATGGAACACACCGGACACCATGACCACTCGACACACGGACAGGCGATGCCACAGGGCCACGCCCACTCCGCCGTCGACGAGAAGCAGGTCCACTCCCACGGAGAGCACGCCGGGCATTCGACGGCGATGTTCAAGAACCGCTTCTGGGCGTCCCTGGCGCTGACCATCCCGGTGGTGATCTTCAGCCCGATGGTGGCGCACCTGCTCGGGTACCACCTGCCGGAGTTCCCCGGCTCCACGTGGATCGCGCCGATCCTGGGCACAGTGATCTTCGCCTACGGCGGGGTCCCGTTCCTCAAGGGCGGGTGGCGCGAGCTGAAGACCCGGCAGCCGGGGATGATGCTGCTCATCTCGTTGGCCATCACCGTCGCGTTCGTTGCCTCCTGGGTCACCACGCTCGGCGTCGGCGGCTTCGAGCTCGACTTCTGGTGGGAGCTGGCCCTGCTGGTGACCATCATGCTGCTCGGCCACTGGATGGAGATGCGGGCGCTGGGTGCGGCGTCGTCGGCGCTCGACGCGCTGGCGGAGCTGCTGCCCAACGAGGCGGAGCGGGTGACCGACGACGGCACGCTCGTCGTCCCGATCGCCGAGCTGGCGGTCGACGACGTGGTGCTCGTCCGGGCAGGCGCCCGGGTGCCCGCGGACGGGACGATCGTCGACGGCGCGGCCGAGTTCGACGAGTCGATGATCACCGGGGAGTCGCGGCCGGTGGCGCGCGGCGAGGGCGAGCGCGTCGTCGCCGGTACCGTCGCCACGGACAACACGGTGCGGGTGCGGGTCGAGGCCACCGGGGACGACACCGCCCTGGCGGGCATCCAGCGGATGGTGGCCGACGCTCAGGCCTCGTCGTCACGGGCACAGGCCCTCGCCGACCGGGCGGCCGCGCTGCTGTTCTGGTTCGCGCTCGGCGCCGGCATCCTGACCGCCATTGCGTGGACGCTACTCGGCAGCCCGGACGAGGCCGTGGTGCGGACCGTCACCGTCTTGGTGATCGCCTGCCCCCACGCGCTGGGCCTGGCGATCCCGCTTGTCATCGCGATTTCCACCGAGCGCGCGGCCAAGAACGGCGTGCTGATCAAGGACCGGATGGCGCTGGAGCGGATGCGCACCATCGATGTGGTGCTGTTCGACAAGACCGGCACGCTGACGGAGGGCGCCCACGCGGTGACGGGTGTCGCGGCGTCCGGGGTGTCCGAGGCGGAACTGCTGTCGCTCGCGGCGGCGGCCGAGGCGGACAGCGAGCACCCCGTCGCGCGGGCCATCGTCGCGGCGGCCGCCGCGCACCCTGAGGCCTCGGGCATGCGGCGGCGTGGGACGGACTTCTCGGCCTCCACCGGCCGCGGGGTGCGGGCCACCGTCGACGGCGCGGTGATCCAGGTGGGCGGGCCCACCCTGCTGCGTGAGCTGGGCCTGGAGACGCCGTCGGCTCTCACGGAGCAGACCGACTCCTGGTCCGGGCGAGGAGCCGGCGTGCTTCACGTCATCCGCGACGGCGAGGTGATCGGCGCGATCGCCGTCGAGGACAAGGTGCGCGCGGAATCGAGGGCGGCGGTCAGGGCGCTGCAGGATCGCGGCGTGCGGGTGGCGATGGTCACCGGCGACGCGCGGCAGGTGGCCGACGCCGTCGGCGCCGAGCTGGGCATCGACGAGGTGTTCGCCGAGGTGCTGCCGCAGGACAAGGACACAAAGGTCACCGAGCTGCAGGGTCGCGGCCTGACCGTGGCGATGGTGGGCGACGGCGTCAACGACGCCCCCGCGCTGGCCCGAGCCGAGGTGGGGATCGCGATCGGGGCAGGGACGGACGTCGCGATGGAGTCGGCCGGCGTGGTGCTGGCGGGCAACGACCCTCGTGCCGTGCTCTCGATGATCGACCTGTCGCGGGCCAGCTACCGCAAGATGATCCAGAACCTGGTCTGGGCGGCGGGGTACAACATCGTCGCGGTGCCGCTTGCCGCGGGAGTGCTGGCGCCCCTCGGGTTGGTGCTGTCCCCCGCCGTGGGGGCGGTGCTGATGTCGCTGTCGACGATCATCGTCGCGCTGAACGCACAGCTCCTGCGCCGCCTGGACCTCGACCCAGCGCGGTTATCCGCAGGAGGGGCAGCCTGACCGCTCGTCCGGCGGATCTGATGGCGACTACGCCACCACTTCCACCGGACGAGACAGCGGTATGCGCGACGCGGTCCGCACCTGCCGGCAACGTGCGCCATCCAGGGGTGGTGCCCGCCGATGGAGGTGATCCGGCGGCTCGGGGTGCGGACGCGCAAGGAGATCGAGGTGGAGCGGACCGCCTTGAAGGCGCTGCGCGGCGACTTCCGCGACCTCACGTTCGACGGCGACGACCCCGCGGCCGCCGCCCCGGCCGCCCTCGAGGCGGCGGAGCGGGAACAGAAGGGACGCTGAGCAGGACCGGCGGTCTTAGTTGGTAGATCTGGGTGGGAGTACCCGCCCAGATCTACCCAACAGAGGCGACCTCACTCGGGCAGGGGCGCAGACTCGCGGACCACGAGCGACGGCTGGAACACCGTGCTGGAGTGGTGGTGCATCCTCGACTCGGCCATGCCTTCCGACTCTCTGATGAGGTGGTCGACGGCCGCCCTGCCGAGATCGGACATCGGCTGGCGGACCGTCGTCAGTGGCACCGAGGCGCTCCGCGCCACCGACGTGTCGCCGTAGCCGACCACGGCCACGTCCTGCGGGACCCGCAGGCCGGCGCGAGTCAGCTCGTTGACCACCCCGACCGCGAGCTGGTCGTTGACGCAGAAGACCCCGTCCGGACGGGGATCCATGGCGAGCAGGGCCCGCGCCGCCTCCCCGCCGCCCAGGAAGTCCGAGGAGTCGGCATGGACCACCGCCGGTTCGACCGACACTTCGTCGGCGGCCGCAGCGTCGCGAAAGCCCTGCAGCCGCCGCTCCGCCTGCGGCACCCCGACCGGACCGGCGACGAACGCCAGCCGCCGACGCCCTAGCGCCACCAGATGACGGGCCGCCATGCGCCCCCCCTGCACGTCGTCGATCGACACCGAACAGCCGTCATGCTCCGAGGCGGGCCGGTCGATGAGCACCAGATGCATGTCGAGGGCGCGCAGCCTGCGGAGATGGCGCTCGTCGGCCATCCGCGGGGCGATCAGTGCACCGATGGACCGGTGCCGCGCAAGGGTCTCGAGCTGTCTCACCTCGCGGTCAAGGTCGTCGCCCGTGTCGAACAGGAGCATGGCGTGACCGTGCTCCTCGGCCCGCCGGGCCACCCCCTTCGCGATCTCGGCGTAGAACGAACTCGCAATGTCAGGGACCACCAACCCGAGCAGTCGGCTGCTGCCGCTGCGGAGCCGGGCGGCACCCTCATTCGGCACGAACCCCAATTGGCGGATAGCCGCCTGGACCCGTCGTCGGGTCGCGTCCGCCACGCTCTCGGGGCGATTGATCGTGTTCGAGACAGTCCCGGACGACACTCCGGCCGCCTTGGCCACGTCACTGAGCGTGACCTTGCCCGGCTTCGCCACTCGTGCCCCTCTCCTGCTCGCGGCACGAACTGTACCCTCCTGAAGCCGACCCGCCAGCAGCCGGAGTGAGGCCAGCATATCTGAACCGCTTCAATCTTGATCAGTTGTTCAGAGACCGCACCCACGCGCCGGATCTGCCGTACTTCCTGGTAGAAGCGCATTGACCAGGCCGACCGTGCCAGCTACGGTTATTGAACCGGTTCAAGTTACAGCGACGCAGGAGTCGCGGAAGGCAGAACATGTCGATCATCGAACGTAGGAAACCGCTGACGGCCCGGGTGGGCATCGTCTCGGTCGGGCATCACGTGTACTGGGGGCAGTTCGAGGGGCTGCTGGAGGACATGCACCGCAAGGCGGCTGTGCTGGAGGGCAAGGTGGCCTGCCACGGCGTGGAGGTGGTGAACTTCGGGCTACTGGACGAGGCGCAAGGCACCTACGCGACGCTCCCGCGAATCCGTGCGGCCGATCTCGACCTGCTCCTGGTCGACATGGTGACCTACGCGACCTCGTCGACGTTCGGCGCCCTCATCCGCGCGCTGGACATCCCCGTCGTCCTCGTCGCGCTCCAGCCCCGAGCCGCCCTCGACTACGCCAACGCCACGACCTACATGCAGCTGAGCAACGACGACTTCTGCTCCGTCCCCGAGTTCGCCGCCGTGGCCGTCCGCATGGGCAAGCGGCCCCCGGAAGTGATCATCGGAACGCTTCACGACGATCCGGTCGCAGACGCGGAGATCGCCGAGTGGTGCCAGATCGCGAAGGTGTACCGCAGCCTGCGCACGGCGCGCATCGGCCTGATGGGGCACGTGCTGGAGGCCATGCTCGACATGCACACGGATCCGACCGCCCTCACGTCCGCGTTCGGCAGCCACGTCGTCCTCTGCGAGCCCGAGGACATCCTCCGGCACTGGAGCGATCCCGATCCGGCACTTGTCAGCGCCAAGAAGGAGGAGATCCTGGAGTTCTTCGACACTCCCGATCCGGTCTCGGACCCCATCACCATGCGGCTCACCGACGGCGACCTCCACACGGCCGCCCGGGCCGCGGTCGCACTGGACGGCTTCGTCGAAGAGAAGAACCTGGACGGCCTCGCCTACTACTACGAGGGCCTCCCGGGGTCCGAGACCCGCACCCTGATGACGAACCTCATCGTCGGCAACTCCCTGCTCCAGGCTGCGGGCTTCCCCATGTGCGGCGAGTTCGACATTAAGACGTGCGTCGCGATGATGGTGATGGACCGCCTCGAGATCGGCGGCAGCTTCGCGGAGTTCCACCCGATCGACTTCGAACGCGACGCCGTCCTCGTCGGGCACGACGGCCCCCACCACATCAACATCGCCGAGGGGCGCCCCGCGATCCGGAGCCTGCGCAAGTATCACGGCAAGCCTGGCGCGGGCGCGAGCGTGGAGTTCAACATCAAGGAGGGCCCCATCACGATGCTGGGCAACACGATCACCTCCGACGGGAAGTTCAAGTTCGTCGTCGCCGAGGGTGAATCGCTGCGTCTTCCCGTTCCCCCCACGGGAAACACCAACACGCTGGGCCGCTTCCGCCCGGACGTGCGGACGTTCCTCAAGCGCTGGGTGGCCGAGGCCCCCACGCATCACTACGCCCTCGGCGTCGGCCACCACGCGGAGACCATCTCGAAGGTCGCCGACGTGCTCGGCATCGAGTCGGTCGTCGTCGCGCAGGACTGAGAGATGAAGGCCGGGTGGACGCTCAGCGTTCACCCGGCCTCAGTGCCGTCTCCGCCAGCGGGATGCCTGTGCTCGGCAGAGACTGCGCCCCTCAGCGCGTCTCCTCCCACATGATGGTGATCTCGCCGGTCAGGCCATCGACGATCACGTCCTGTCCGTCTCTCCTCCAGGTGACGGCCCCGCCCGGCTCGGGCGCCGCGTTGAGGTCGACGACGTGCCCGGCGACGGTGGCCTCCACGGCCCCCGTGCGACGCGGCAGCAGGACCGTCACGCGGGCGTGACTCAGCCCGCTCACGGAGATCCCGCGCGTCATGAACGCCGGGAATGGCGCCACGTCGCGGCACTTCACCACGCCGGCGGCGGCCTGGTCGACGAGGACCCGGCACTCCACATGGAAGGACTTGGGCAGCTGGTGGACGCTCATGCCCTCCTCCATCCACGCCTCGCGCTGCTGCAGGAGGGGGGCGCCGCCGGGGAGGCGGAGGCGCACGGACGTGGTGGTGTCGGGCAGGTAGCCGCTGAACCAGTACGCGTTGTCGTGGCGGTGGATGGCCTGGACGACGCGGCCGGAGCCGGGGCCACGAAGGTCGTGCGAGACATGGATGCCCGCACGGCGCAAGAGACGCAGCATGACCTCGCCCGGATGCGCGTAGCGCTCCGGGTCGGGCGACTGATGGTGACGTACCCCGCGGTCGTCCGGATCCGAGTAGGTGACCGGCGACGAGCCACGGACCCACATCACGCGGCCCTGCCCCAGCGGTCGATCGCTCGCGTAGACACGCTCACCATCCTCGGAGCGCGCGCTGGCGACGACGGTGGCGCCACCGGGCGCCGCCACCTCGGTCACAGGGCCGGCGGAGAGTCGCGCGGCGTGGGCAACCGGCAACCCTGAACCCTCCTCGTCGACGCCCGTCAGCGACAGGGTCCCGGCGACGCCGCCGTCGGCGACCTCCAGCCCGAGGAACTCGCGGCCGTCGGCCCCGACTGCCGACACGGCGCCGTAGGCCAGCACCGTTCCGCCTGCGGCGGCGTGACGGCGCAGGTGCTCGACAACCGCGGCCGTCAGGGCCCCGGCCGGAACGACGAGCACACGGCCGTCGACGGCGCCGTTCGCGACGGCCACGGCGAGGTTGTCCGTGCTCACCACGGTGTTGAGGGGCAGGCCGGCGTTGACCGCCGACGTCAGGTACCAGTCCTCGAAGTGTGGTCGGTTGATCGAGGTGGGATCGGCCGCCATCGCCTGGTGGTACTCGCGGAACGGATACACCCACACCAGCGGGCCCGCCTCGTCCGGGTGCGCCTCGAGCGCCGTGACGACGTGACCCGACACCTCCCGGCCGCAGCGGTCATCCAGGAGGCCGTGGCACGTGTCGATCGACAGCACGTTGACCTCGTCGGGGGGCTGGGTGCGCCCGTCGGCGTCGAGGCGGGCGATGCTCAGGGGAAGGTAGATGTCGAACGGCTCCCGGTGGTAGAAGTCCCACCACGGCTGCTGCCAGAACCAGGGGTCGTTGGCGTAGAAGCGGAACCGGTAGCCCTCCGCATCCGCCGGCAGCATCGCGATCCGCGACATGAAGCCGGTGATTTCGATACCGAAGTCCTCGTTCAGCGGCCCCCAGGGCGAGTTGGGGGGCGGGGAGGAGATGTACCCCCGCTCGTACACCTCAAGGGCCGGCACCGAGTCCGCCCCGATGTCGATGCCCGCGGTGTGGTTCGTCCCTCTGACCTGGACGGGGAAGGTCAGGTGGCGAGACAGGTCTGCCCAGAAGCCGAGGGCCCGCTCGCGGAGTTCCGGCGTCCGCTCGGCGGCGAACCTCTCCCCGTCGAAGGACTCCCCCAGTTCCGACCAGGCATAGGAGCTGAACCCGAACCCGTTCGACAGCCACAGATAGTCGAATCCCAGCGCGGCCAGGTAGTCCTGGGCCTGGCGCCCCAGGAACTCACCGAAGGTCGTGCCCTCGGGGATCCCGGTGGGAAATGCGGCGTACGCGTGGTCGTCGGCGGACAGCACCGAGAAGTGCCGCACCATGGCGATGATGGGCCCGATGCCGACGTCCTCGCCCCTGGCCACGATCTCGGGATGGCGGTGGTACTTGAACTCCGACGGCGCGAACTCCGGCCCCGGATCGAACGTGGCCCCGACCTGGGTGGGGATGCCACGTCGACGACCCTCGGCCTTGATCTCGGCGACGAGCCGGGCGAGATCGCGGTAGGTGACGTCAGGCGTGTTCTCGGCGAACGGGATGGCCCGCCGACGGGGCGGCTTCCATTCCCCGTACGGGGCGGTCTCGGTGTTGTTGAACCCGATGAACCGGGCCCACTCGAATCCCTGATCGAGGTCCCCGGCCCAGTCGAGGATCTCGCTGCCGTCGGAGGCCCACAGCAGCACGGAGCATTCCTCGGCTACGTCGAGCAGGACCGACCAGTCGTCGAAGATGCGTTGGACGGTGGACGACAGCGTCTGGGCGCCGAAGTCGGCGAACGGCTTCAGCGACACCTCAAGATTGGCCCGGCGCAGCGCGGTCGGTCGGCTCATCGGGCCAGGCTCTCACGGCGCGCGGCCGCGCGGAGGTCGGATCCGTCGATCCCCACCGGCTGCGGGGATGCGCCTCCGGTCCGCCGCTGGCGGGGGGCGACCAGGTCGTTCGCCGTTCGCAGCACCGGCGCGCCAGTCAGTCTGGTGGTGAGGTGCGGCCTCGTGGACGAGACGGTGAATACCACCTCGTCGCCGGGGAGCAGCGTCACGAGCCCGCGGTCGACGGTGGCGTCCGGGTCGGCGTGGTCCACGAGCAGCGTCAGGTCCTTGGTGAGCGCGTGGGCCGTCACGGTCACCCGGTATCCCCCTGCCAGCTCCTCCGCGGTGGCGGTGACGGGATCGGCCGCGAGCTCGAGCCGCGTGTCCTCCTCGAAGTACCAGAAGGCGCGCTGACCGGATGACAGGTCGGCGACCACGAGCTCCCGACACGCGTTCTGCGACTGGGTGATGGTCGTGTCCAGCGGCACGACGAGACTGGCCCTCGGGTCGATCTGCAGCTCGATGATCTGGACAGCGAGGTGCCGCCCTTCGACGTCGATGCGCCGTACGGTCGCCGTCGAGGTCCAGGGCTCGTCCGACTCGTTGTGCAGCGTGAGGCTGAGTCCGCCGTCGCGTGGCTGGATACTGCAGAGTCGGTCGGCGAACGCCTCGCGCAACGCGAACCACAAGGGCTTGCGGCGTCCGAGAGAGTCGACGGCAGACCAGGACACGACCGGCCAGCAGTCGTTGAGCTGCCACACGATGGACCCGGTGTTGAACGGGGCGAGCGAACGGAAGTACTCGACGCCGAATCGGACGGCCCGTGCCTGGTTGAGCTGCGTGGCCCAGTGCCAGTCCACGTAGTCCGTGGGGAGCGGCAGGTGATCTCCGAGCCCTCGCTCGAGCTTGAGATTTCCCGACTCCGCCTTCTGGTGGACGAGCATCTGCGCGCCGAACGGCGAGCGAGGCTCGTCGTGGACGACGGACTCGAGGGTCGCGAACGCCGGGGGCGCCTGGAACCCGAACTCGGAGACGAAGCGGGGGCGGTAGGTGCGGTAGGCGGTGTAGTCACGGCTGTTCCACACGTCCCAGATGTGCATGCACCCGTCGGAGTCCTGGTTCGGATGGAGATAGCGGTCGAAGGAGAACGGGCTGCCCTCGCTGTAGGGGACCTCGTCGGCCAGGCGTCGGACGAGCCCCGGGAACAGGTCCATGTAGTAGCCCTCCCCCCAGGTGGCCCCGTCCAGGGCGCGCCGCCAGCCCCAGTCCGCCCAGCCCCAGATGTTCTCGTTGCCGCCGTTGAGGAGCGCGAGCGACGGATGAGCGGCGAGCCTGACGATGGCCTCGGCGGCTTCCGCCTCGAACTCGTCCCAGAGCTCGGGATCCTCGGCGTAGGCGGCGCAGGCGAGCGTGAAGTCCTGCCAGACGAGCAGCCCCAGCTCGTCACACAGGTCGTAGAAGTCGTCGGACTCGTAGATGCCACCGCCCCAGACGCGGATGAGGTTCATCCCCGCGTCGGTAGCGTCGTGGAGGGAGCTTGCCAGCGTCTCTCGCGTGACGCGCGGCAAGTAGGTGTCGGCGGGGATCCAGTTCGCGCCCCGGACGTAGATGGGACGGCCGTTGACCGCGACGGTGAAGCGGTTGCCGTCGGCGTCGGGCGACGTGTCGAGGGTGACGGAGCGAAAGCCGACGCGGCCGCGCCACTCGTCCAGGCAGTCGCCGTCGGCGTCGGTGAGCCGGATCCGCGCCGGGTACAGCGGCTGTTCCCCGTGGCTGCGCGGCCACCACGCCTGGGCGTCGGGCACCTCCAGGCGGACACTCGCCGCGCCGTCAGACACGGGCATGCTCACCCGGCGTCCCTCGACCTCGACGTCGAGGCTCAGCGGTGGGTGGCCGCGGTCGACTTCGACGTCCACGAGTAGCTCGCCGCCGGCGCCCGTCCAGCGCGTCCTCCGGCGCAGCTGAGTCATCCGGGCCCCGCTGCGGCCCTCGAGCCGCAGCGGCCGCCAGATACCGGCGGTGACGATCTCCGGTCCCCAGTCCCACCCGAATGCGTAGGCGGGCTTGCGGATGCAGTTGAAGGGGTGCGGGTTGGAGTGCGGGCGCACGCCGAGGACCGCTTCGCGTTCCTCGGCAAAGCTGAGCGCCCCCCGGAACTCGACCCGCAGATCGTTGGTTCCGGCGCGGAGATGGTCGTGGACGGGGAACCGGTAGGAGCGATGGTGATTGCGCGCGTCGCCGACAAGTTGACCGTTGAGCCAGATCCGCGCCACCGTGTCCAGCCCCTCGGCGACGAGGTCGTGGTCGGTGTGCGAATCGGGCTCCCAGGTGAAGCTGCGCGAGTACTCCCAGTCGGTGCGTCCGATCCAGGTGAGTGCGGACTCGTTGTCCCCGTCATAGGGGTCGGGGATCAGGTCCGCGGCGAGCAGGTCCAGATGCACCACCCCCGGGACGGTTCCCGCGATGCCGTCGCGGAGGACGGCCTCGAGGTGGGACGGGATGGGCCCCCGCGCCGCGCGGCAGGTCCACACCCCTCCGAGGTCGTGGACGGTCGGGATGCGGCGGGACGCCTCGTGAGGTGAGATGTGCACGGACAAGACTCCGATGGTGAATCGTGGGATTGTTCTGAGGCCGGCCAGGCCCGAACGATCCCGCGGATGACCATACGCGACCTTGGGGAGCCTGTAAAGCGGTTTAGCACATCTCCGCACTCCGGCCGATAGGCTCTGTGCATGAACCACCCCTCGGAGCCCTCCGCCAGGCGCCTCACCATCGCCGAGATCGCCGCACGGGCCAAGGTCTCCCCCACGGCGGTCTCATTCGCCCTCAACGGCAAGCCGGGCATCTCGCCGGAGACGCGTGACCGGATCCTGGAGGTGGTGAGGCAGTCGAACTGGCGCCCCAACTACGCCGCCCAGGCGCTCTCGATGTCCAAGGCCGGCGTGATCGGGGTCGTCACGATTCGGCAGCCGGGTCAGCCGTTGTGGTCCGCGAGCTTCGGCGGCCACTTCCTCGCCGGCGTCCAGGCGGCACTGGCGGAGAGAGGCGTGCTCCTCATCCTTCACACGGTGGATTCGCTGGCCGACGAGTCGGCCCTGTACGAGCGATGGATGAGCGAGCGCCGGGTGGACGGCGTTCTGGTCATCAACCCCCACGTCGACGACCCCCGACTGCGCGAACTCGAGCGCGTCGGCCTCCCGGCGGTCATCGTCGGCGACACCAGGGACCGCTCGCCGCTGGCATGCGTGTGGACCGACGACGAGGCCGCGGCGGAGCGCGCCGTGGGCTACCTGGCCGAGCTCGGACACACACACATCGCACGCATCGGCGGCGACCTCGATCTGCTGCACTACGCCATCCGCGAGCGGGCCTTCATGGCCGCGGCCCGCCGCGCCGGCGTGCGGATGAGCGCCGAGACCATCGATGCCGACGCCGGGGCCGCCGACGCGGTGGCCCTCCTCGCCGATCGGGCGGGCAACCCGCTGACCGCCGTCATCGTGGAGGACCTGGAGTTCGCGGTCCACCTCACCGGCGCCTTGATCAGCCGCGGCATCAGGGTCCCGCAGGACGTCTCGGTCCTCGCGTGGGACGACGGTCCCGCGGCGACGCTGGTGACCCCCACGCTTACGTCCCTGTCGCGAGACATCGCCGCCTACGGCAGCCTCGCCGCCCAGGAACTCCTCGATCTCATCGGCGGCGCGGCCCCCCGTGCGACCCAGGGGACCACCACGGATCTCATCGTCCGGGAGAGCACATCCACGGCCAGGGGTTGACACTAAAGCCCTTTAGTTGTTGACTGGTCTCACCGGCCAGGTCTGAGCACTCCCATCCACTCAACGTCGAGAGATTCGAGGACACAATGCGTGCATCATTGAGGCGCCACATGGCTGCCACCGCGGGCGGGATCATGGCTCTGAGCCTGTTCGCCTCCTGCTCCCCCGCCGAAACCCCCAGCGGCGGCGCCGCCGCCGGGTCCAGCGGCTCCGCGTCGGCCACCGCCGAGGAGCTCGGCGGCACCCTGACCCTCGCCACCACCAGCGACATCGGCCCCAAGCTCTTCATCGAGGACTTCCAGGAGGAGACGGGCGTCACGGTCAACGGCACCTACGCCGAGGCCGGCGCGCTGGGCGAACAGCTGCGGATCCAGATCACCTCGGGCACAGCCCCGGACCTCTTCCGCTCCGCTCCTGGGTACGCCGCCCCGTCCTCCGTGCTGAACCTGGCCGAGGAGGGCGCCCTGATGGACCTGTCGGACCAGCCCTGGGCCGCGAACGTCCCCGAGTCGTTCTCGCGCCTCCAGCAACTGGACGGCAAGACCTACGCCTTCCCCACCTACGGTCAGGCGATCCTCGCGTTCTACAACAAGGCCGTGTTCGAGGAGGTCGGCGTTGAGCCGCCGACCACGTGGAGCGAGTTCATAGACGTGCTGGACCAGTTGAAGGCTGCCGGCAAGGTACCCCTGGCGCTCGGCCTCGCCGACAACTACGTCATCCAGTTCCTGCCTTACGCGCTGTCGGCGACGCTTGTCAACGGCCTCGAGCCCGACTTCTACGACCAGCTCGAGGCCGGCGAGACGTCGTTCGCCGAGTCCGCGGGCTGGCGCGCCACGTTCGAGCAGTTCCTCGGCCTCATCGAGGACGGCTACACCACGCCCAGCCCCCTGGGCATGCCCGGCGATCCCGCGATGCAGTCCGTCGGCAACGGCGAGGCGGCCATCGTCGTGATGCCTTCGGCAGCCTCGCCGGTCCTGGCCGGATTCATGGAAGGCGGCGCCGACCAGATGGGCTCGTTCGCCATCCCGGCCACCGACAGCGCCGACGAGACGCACATCCCCTTCACGCCGGACTTCCTCGTGGTCAACGCCAAGGCCGAGAACCCGGACGCGGCGCTGGCGTTCCTGGAGTACATCTCCGAGCCGGAGCGCACCGCCGCCTGGGCTGCCGAGGTCGGCGCGATCCCGGCCCTCACGAACGCCGAGCCGCTGGACAACCCGCTCAACCAGACCGTGCAGCCGTTCCTCGATGAGGGCCGCACCACGCCGTTCGCCAACCACGTGTGGCCTGGCGGGCAGGTGGCCACCGCTCTCATGGAGGTCGGCCAGCAGGCCGTCGAAGGCTCGAAGACCGTCGACGATCTCCTGCAGGCGCTCGACGCGGCATACCAGGAGAGCATGTCGTGAGCATCGCTCTCGCCGAGAGGGGGTCTGCGATCCCGCAGGCCCCCTCGCCGGCCGCGCCGGGCCGGCGGCGCAGCGGCGCGCGGCTCGTCCCCCAGTGGTTCCTCCTCCCGGCCCTCGCCCTGTACGCGATCGTGGTGCTGTACCCCTCGGTCGCCGGCGGCTGGTACGCCTTCACCGACTGGAAGGGTGGCGCTGAGGCCAACTGGATCGGCCTCGACAACTTCCGCGAGCTCATGGCCGATCAGGCCGCCGTCGCCTCGCTGCGCAACACGCTCACCATCGCCGTGACGCTGACCGTCGCGCAGTCCGGGCTCGGCCTGCTCCTGGCGCTGGCCCTGAACTCCGCCATCCGGGCCCGGAACCTCCTGAGGACCCTGTTCTTCGCCCCGATGATGATGCCGCCGGTCATCGTCGGCCTGCTGTGGCAGTACATCTACACGCCCGACGGCCCCCTCGACACCGCCATGGGCGCCCTGGGCATGGACGGGCTGATCCAGAGCTGGCTCGGCAACTCCCAGCTCGCGCTGTGGGCCATCATCGCCAGCGTCATCTGGCACCACGTCGGCATGTCGATGGTCATCTTCCTCGCCGGACTCCAGGGAATCCCCGACGAACTGTACGAGTCCGCCGCACTCGACGGGGCGAGCACCCTGCAGCGCTTCTGGTTCGTCACCCGCCCCCTGCTCGGCCAGGCCACGACCATCGCCACCGCCCTCACCATGACGTCGTCCCTGAAGCTCTTCGACCAGGTCTTCGTCATGACCGGTGGCGGGCCCGGTGTCTCCACGCAGACCCTCTCGCTCATCATGTACCGGGAGGCGTTCGTCTACGGCGAGTACGGTTACGGGTCAGCGATCGCCCTCGTCCTGACGATGATCGTCGCCTTCATCGTCTTCCTCCAGATGTCCGTCACGCGGCGGGGAGAAACCGAAGCATGAGCACCTCAACCAGCATCCCCGTTCCGCCGACGACGGCGACCCCCGTCCGCCGCCGCTCGCGGCGCCGCCCTCGCCAGGGCTACGGGCGCCCGATCCTCGAACTCGTGATGGTCCCCGTCACCATCGCGTACCTGTTTCCCCTCTACATCATGGTCACGATGTCGTTCAAGACGACCTCGGAGATCGCGTCGTCCACCGTCGCGCCGCCCGCGTCCCTGTTCCTCGGCAACTACCAGACCGCTTGGGAGTCCGCGGACCTCGGCCGGGCGATGGTCAACAGCCTGCTCATCACCGCGGTCAGCATCACCGTCGCCGTCCTCATCGGCGCGATGGCCGCCTACGCGATCGTGCGCGGCAGCCGGCGGACCAGCACGGCGAAGCTCATGCTCTTCCTCCTCGGACTGATGATCCCGGGCCAGCTCGGAATGGTGCCGCTCTACATGCTCATGCGCGACGTCGGCCTGCTCCAGACGCACGCCTCCCTCATGATCTTCTACGTCGGCAGCCTCATGCCGATGACCGTCTTCCTCTACACAGGGTTCCTCAAGACGCAGTCGCCCACGTACGAAGAAGCCGCCAAGATCGACGGCGCGGGCTGGTGGCGCGCGTTCTTCCACGTGGTGTTCCCCCTGCTGCGGCCGGTGACCGGCACCGTGATCATCGTCAACACGATCAACACCTGGAACGACTTCCTCACCCCGCTGCTCTACCTTGCGGGAACTGAGAACCGCACCCTCCCGGTGGCCGTGTTCTCCTTCCAGGGCGAGTTCGCCAGCGAGTGGGGTCTGATCTTCGCGGGGATGATGATCGCTGCCCTCCCCGTGCTCATCGTGTACTTCTTCCTGCAGCGCCACGTCATCCAGGGCTTCGCGGGCGGACTGAAGGGTTGAGCCTTCCCGATGAGGTGCCGGGCGGTTGGCTGCCGCTCGGCAGCAACACCCACCTCCCGGTCCGCGTCGGTCCACCGTTCAACGCGGCCCGTGCGGCGGGTGTGACCACCCGGCTTCACCACCCCCTGACCGGAGCACCGCGGACACTGCGGCTCGTCTTCGCCAACTGGATGAACGACGGCGGCCGCGATGCACCCGGTCCCAACACCCTCACCCTCGGAGTCACCGTGGAGTCGGCAGGCGACCACCGTACGGTCCGCTTCGCAGGCCTCCCCGAGGCGACCCTGATGCCCGGCCAAGCGCTGGTGTCCGACCCGCTCGATCTCGGCGCCGCCGCCGACGCGATCACGACCACGACGCGCGTCCGCCCCACGTCAGGTGACCACGTCCCGCTCGGGCCGGAGGCCGACACCACAGCGGGCGAATCCGTCCAGGCCCTCCTCCCCGACGGGACCTGGGACGTCCTGCGCCATGGCTTCGGCCCCTGCCAGATCCTCGGCGTCCCCACCCGGGACCACCACCCGGAACACGTCCTCGTCGTCGGCGATTCGAACGCCGTCGGCTTCGGCGACCGGCGCGGCAGCGCCGCTCACCTCGGATGGGTTCGGCGGCTGTTCGACGGCCGCCGCCTCGCCGTCAACGCGTCCACGAGCGGAGCGACGGCCGCCGCGGCCCTCGCCGAGGAGCCCTCGCTTCGGCGCGCCCAGCTGTCGGCGGCTGCCGTGCCCGGGTTGGCCGTCGTCGCGCTCGGCACCAACGACCTCCAGCGCGGCGGCGACCTCGCCGCGGTGCAGGCTGCCCTGCAGTCCCTGTGGCGTGTCCTCAGCGACGAGGGATGGCGCATCGCGGCGGTCACCATCCCGCCCGTCACGGAGTCCAGCGACGCCTGGGTGACGGTCGACTCGCAGGCCCCCACTCCCGGCCACCGGGAGCGAGTGGCCCTCAACGAGTGGCTCCGCCGCCGCCCGGACCCTGTCGACGAGGTGTGGGACCTCGCCGAGGTCGTGGCCGCCGGTTCCACGCGGTGGAGACCGGGCCTGACGCACGACGGCGTGCACCTCAGCCCCCATGGACACGCGGCGGTCGCCCACAGGTTCGCCGGCCGCCTCCGCTGAGAGCGAGCACACTCGAGGGCCGGCCGGGTGAACCCCGGCCGGCCCTCGGTCCCTGGTCAGCTCTCGATGCGCAGAATGGCACTCCGCCACTTCGTGAGCGGCACCCGGATGCCCTGCGCCGCCAAGGCTGCGGCGTCGCCGCTGAACACCTCCTGCCCGCTCTCGGCCACGAGCCGGAACGTGCCGGTGCGCTTGAGGATGGGATGGATCTTGTCGCGGTCCTCGTTCTTCGCCGCCCGCCGATAGACGACGACGTGCTGCGGACCCTCCGTCCACACGTGGTCCGTGCTGGTCCGCTGGTCGACGGCCACGCCGGCGTCGCTCAGGAACTTCGCCAGCTTCTGCGGCTTGAGGGCCTCCATGTCGTCGACCCAGAGGATCGGGACGGGGAAGCCGTCGGCCGCCAGCACGCTCCGAACCCGCTCGTCCAGGTTGCGTCGATCCACAACGACCGCCTTGTAGTCGAACTCCGCGCTCAGACCGTCGACCTGCTCGAGCCCCGTCGGGACCATCGTCAGGAGCCGATCGATCACCTCGTCATCGGTCAGCAGATGGAACGGACCGAGGTGCAGGTCGAGCGCCAGCCGAACGAACGGCACGACCGAGAAATTGTGACCGTTGGCGATCGGCACGGCGGCCGGGTTCTGGATGACAGCCACCTCGGCGGCGGACCAGTCCACGGGTCCGGCCGCGTACACCGGCGCGAAGCGGGTGAAGTGGCGGTCGAAGGACTCCCGGAAGGGCACGAAGTCGGAGGCGTTGTGCCACAGCGCCCAGTGGAGCTGGCCCACGGCGCCGGCGGCGTAGTACTGCGCCAGTCCCGCCTCGATCATGTAGTCGCCGGCCTCCCGCTGCGTCATGTCGGGCAGGAACGACTCCCAGCCATAGCTCCCGCCCTCGCCGTTGTACACCGGGGCACGGCCGGTCGAGTACGGCGCGAACAGCGACGCGATGGCGTGGGAGAAGACGGCGTCGACGTCGCGGGCCAGCCACGGCGACCGGCGCTGCTCAGCATCCGCCCGCAGCGGCAGGGGCGCGTTGGGCATGTAGTGGTGGGGCGCATTGCCGTCGACGAGGTTCGGCAGCTGCCAGGTGGACACCGACGTCGAGACGTCGTGGCCGTAGGCGGGCACCATGGCGAACACCAGTCGCTCGGGATCGGCTGATTTCACCGCGAGGGCGGCCTGCTCCGTGACGCGTCGCCAGTTCGACTGGATGGACATGAAGGCGTCGTGCGGCTCGTTGTGCGGGATCTCGATGCCCATCACGTTGGGATCGCCCTTGTAGTGGGCTGCCAGCCAGCGGTGCGCGTCGAGGAGCGCCGCCAGATGGTCGCGGTCGGCGAGGTTGAGCGTCCCCCGCTCCGTCGGCGACGGCGCCAGGTAGCCGAATCCGGTGCCGGGCTTGCCCGTGCCGGCGTCGTGGTTGTTGCCGCCGCTCCAGTAGTCGTAGGGGTCCACCGGGTAGCGGTGCCAGTCGAGGATCAGCCGGACGCCGTGCGCGCCGGCGCGGGCGACGAAGTGATCGAGCATGGCCGGCCATGAGGTGTTCATGCCGCGCGAGGAGATCTCACCGGCCCACGCGTCGTCGTCGGGGAAGACACCCCGGGCGGGCTGCACCATGCCGAGGTTGATGGGCACGCGGACGGCGCGCAGCCCCCACGCGGCCATGAGCGCGACATCGGCGTCCAGCCCGGTCCAGTCGGCGTTGCGGGGGAACTTCAGCATCATGAGGTCGTAGTTGAAGCCGGTGAACCCGAACGCCCGGTCGCCCTCCATGAGGCGGCCGTCGACCACCCGGAGCATCGCGAGGTCCTGGGGTTCGCGCACTTCCACCGGGAACTGGTGTGTCACGCCGAGGTGGTCGACGGAGATTTTGGCCGAGCCAGCCCGCAGCGGTGTCAGGTACCCGTAGGCGTTGACGGCGACCACGTCCGGTGCGCTCGACACCAGCTCCGAGTGCTGCGTGACGTCCTTGCGCTTGCCGTCGGCGTACACGGCCCGCACGACGAGCGGGACGATGTCCTCGTCGCCCGTGAGGATCACGGGGAGCCCGGTGGTCTCCAACGTCGACGGCGGCACGGGCTCGACGGTGTGCTCGACCCGGACGTCGTCGAACCACGCCGTCGCGCTCGTCGAGCCCAGGGTCATGTGGTCCTTCCACAGCTGCAGCTCGAGCCGGATCACGTCCTGCATGCCGGCGATGTTGTTCCAGTGGGTCACCTCCACGTGCTGCCACCCGGCGGCGCCCGGGGTCACGTTGACCTGGGCGTTGCGCTGCCCCTGCGTGGAGCTCACGAGGCGCACTTGGACGCGGGTGACCCGTTCGGTGGCCACCTTGAAGCTCACCTTGGTCACGGCGAGGCCGTCCAGGGTCTTGCGGAGCGCGACGTAGCGCCCCGCCTTGGCGAAGTCGCCCGTGAGCCTGCCCGACCGCAGCCCCTCCGCCGCGCGGGTGTCGTCGCGGACGAACTCGGCGACCGCGGCGCCGTACTCGTTGCCGAGGTGGACCGCCCACGGCTCATGGCGCGACTCGAAGTGGCCGACGACGTCGATCCACGTGGTCGGGGCCGCGCTGGCGGTGCCGGCTGGGCCTGCCGCGAGCAACGATGTGGCGACGACGGCGCCGGTTCCGATCAACAGACTGCGCCGGGTGACTTGGGTGTCCTGCATAGACCCTGCTCCTGGGTAGGGCGCCCGCTCCTTTGCTAAAGCGCTTTAGTAGCATATCGTAGGGCCACGATCGACCACGGTCAATGGATCGACGCGATCCGGTTCAGGGGCGCAGCGCGGCGACGGCGACCACCGTCGCACCCGCCACGGCCGCGACCCCGGCCGCCACCCACGCCGGTCCCAGCAGTGCCGCCGGCACCCCACTGAGCGCCACCACCGCGAGCCCCGCGCACACGCTGATCGCGACGAACCCCATCACGCCCAGCGCCATCCGGCGGGCTGCACGGGCGGTGATCGCGGCGTACGACGGACCCGCGGCGGCGAGGGCCGTCACCAGGTGGAACCCCGCGACCACCGCCGCCACCGTCAGCCACTGCCACCAGGGGGCGTCGGCTCCGCCGGCCAGCCACATGATCGCCACGACCCCGACGAGTCCCAGCGCCGCCCCCGAGTCCGGTCGGACTGTGGCGGCCAGCGCCAGCACCGACCCCGCCACGAGCAGCGCCGTCGAGAGGATCATGGGGAACCAGAGCCATCCCAGCGCAGCGGCCCCCATGCCGCACGCCAGGACCCCCACCCGCAGCACCCACTGCGGGCCGCTGGTGATCCGGAGGGCGTAGAGCCAGCCGGCGACGAGTTCGGCCAGATCCCTCATCGGCCGACCACCCGCCTGGGGGCGGAGCGGGCCGCCTCCATCGACAACAGCACGCTGGCGAGGCTCCCGGTCCCCCGCCAGGGCGTCACCGGGATGCCGAGCGACCGGAGCCGCGCCACCGCTGCGTCGCGCTCCATCCGCCGGATCATCCATGCCTCGCCGAGGAAGGTGTCGCGCCGGAACGACGCGATGTCGTCGAACCGGCCGATCTCCTCCGGCAGCGTGTCGACACCGATTACCTCCGCGCCCATTCGGCGCAGCCTCACGATCTCGTCCTGGGCCTCGCGCTCCAGGAGCGGCGAGCAGAAGAACACCAGCATCCCGCTGGTCACGGACCCCACCGGCCGGAGCACGTCCCAGTCGGGCACGCTGCGGTTCGCCCGCGACAACACGTTCAGCACCACCCGCGCTTGCCGGGGGCCGGTTCCGGAGCGCACGTGGCCGATGCGGCGGCCGAGGTCGTGGATGGCCACGCGGTCGCCGAAGCCGACGTAGTGCCGCGAGATGGCGGCGACCGCCCGCACCGTCGCGTCCAGGCTGGTGGCCGCGCCCGCGTCGGCGGGGACGATGTCGAGGAGCGTGTCAGCCACGATGAGCACGTCGGTGTCGCGTTCGGTGAGGGTGGAGTTCACGTGCACGGCCCCCAGCCGCGACGTCACGCGCCAGTTGATCCGCTTGAGCCGGTCGCCGGGCCGGAACTCGCGGACGTCGGCCAGGTCGCTGCCGTCACCGCGGTGCCGCGAGCGGTGCATGCCGACGATGCCGATCGGGTGGGCGACCCCGCTGCCGCCCTCGAGGGTCGACGACGCGGGCCGCACCGTCACGGTGACCCGGGGCAGCATCGTCGACGCCCGCCAGGAACCGCTGGGGTCCGCGACCGCCACGCGGCCGGGGCCGACGTCGTAGCGGCCCCACCGCTCGGGCTGCACCGCCATCGTCACGCCCTCCGGCACCACGGCGTCCACCACGGTTCCGGCGTCGGGCTCGAGCGCGACGCCTGCCCGCACCGGCCATTGAGCCGTGACGAGCGACGACGGCCACGCCGCCGAGACTGAGACCGCCAGCGGCACCGACTCGCCCTCCGGCACCACGACCGCCCGCGGGCGCACGTCGACGCGCGGCCCGCCACGCCGTCGCATGCCCCACCCCCAGGCGAGGTGCACCACGAACGGCGCGACGAGCACCACGAGGTCGGGGCGCCGGGCCACGAGCGCGACCACCCCGAGCACGGCCGCGGCACCCAGTGACCGCAGCAGCGCCGGGGTGTGGGTCAGCTGCATCACACGCTCTCCGCGTGGGGGACGGGGACGACGTCCAGCACGGCCCGAACGATGGATTCGGGCGCGACGTTGTTGAGCCACAGCTCCGGCCGGATCACGATGCGGTGCCCGAGCGCGGGCACGGCCAGTCGCTTGACGTCCTCAGGGATGACGAAGTCGCGGCCCTCGATCAGCGCCAGCGCCCGCGAACACAGCAGCAGCGCCAACGACCCGCGCGGCGACGCCCCGACCAGCGTGTCCTGGTGCTCGCGCGTGGCGCGGACCAGGTCGATGGCGTAGCGCCCCACGGACTCCGCGACATGGATGCGCTCGACGCAGTCCTGTACCGCCAGCAGGCCGGCGGGGTCGAGCACGGCCGGCACCGTGACCTCCTCGCGCCGCCGTTCCATCCGCCGCGACAGCACGTCCCACTCCTCGTCGAGCGACGGGTACCCGAACGCCAGGCGCAGGAGGAACCGGTCGAGTTGGGCCTCCGGCAGGGGGTAGGTGCCCTCGTGCTCGATCGGGTTGGCGGTGGCCAGCACGTGGAACGGGCGCGGCAGCACGAACGTGTGACCCTCGACGGTGACCTGGCGTTCCTGCATCGCCTCGAGCAGCGCGGACTGGGTCTTCGGCGGGGTGCGGTTGATCTCGTCGGCCAGCAGTAAGCCGGTGAAGACGGGTCCCTCGCGGAAGCTGAACTCGGCCGTGTGCTGGTCGAAGATGTAGGAGCCCGTCAGGTCGGCCGGGAGGAGATCGGGTGTGAACTGCGCGCGGGTGAACTCCAGGCCCAGGGCTTGGGCCAGCGACCGGGCGGCCAGCGTCTTGCCCAGGCCGGGGAGGTCCTCGAGCAGCACGTGCCCCCCGGCGAGCACCCCGGCCAGCACCAACGTCATCTGGTCGCGTTTGCCGACCAGGGCGGTGTCGACGGCGTCGAGGACCTGCCGGACGAGCGCGGTGGCCTCCGCGGGGGCGAGCGCATCTGGGCTGCTCATAGCGAATCGATCTCCTTGAGGTGGGCGTGGAGGGTCTTGCGGGTGAGGACCTGCGCGTGGTCCGCCTCGGCGCTGCGGAGGTAGCGCAGCAGCGCCGGGGAGAGGGCGCCGTCGGCGTGCGCGAGAGGGTCCGGCACCCCGTCGGGCACCCGCCCGGACAACACGAGCCGGCGGGCGGTGAGGTCGCCGAGCTGCCGGGCGAGCCGGCGCGCGTCGAAGTCGCGGCCGGGCTGGGCGTGCGCGAGCATCGACGAGGTCCTACGGGTCCGGATGTCGGCCTGGAAGTGCGGAGAGCGGGTCTCCCACGACGGCTGGACCCACTCCGGGGGCTCGCCGGCAGGGCGCAGGTGTGCCCCGGCCCACGTGCCTACCGCGACGACGACGGCGGTGAGGAACGCAATGAGCGGATCGACCCGCAGGTTGAGTGCGCCGTCGACGGCGACGACGATCGCCGCCAGGCCGAGCCACACCGCCAGCCGCAGCGCGAGTCCACGCGCGGCCGTCACGGGGCCGCCTTGCCGGTGAGCTGGGCGCTGAGTGTCTCCAGTGCCGCGATGGCGCGGTCGCGGTCGGCGTCGGTCAGCTCGTGCGTGGAGAACATCGCCTGCCGGTACAGCTCGGCCAGGTCGCCCAGCGCGGTGGCGTCGACGGCGGCGTGGCTGATCACCTCGACGGTGAACTCTTCCGACGTCTGCGCGGGCCGCCGGAAGACCCCGGAGGAGACCGCGACGTGTTCGAGCCGCCGCCAGCACTCGATGACCGCCCCGTCGACGGCGATCCCCCGCCGCAGCTCGGCGACGGCCTCCTCCAACGTCTCGGCCAGCTCCTCGTCGTCGATCTCGGGGATCTCGGCCTCGTTGCCGGCCGGGTCGGCGGCGTGACGCCGCTCCGTGCGGATGAGCTCGGCCCGCAGCCGGTAGAGGAAGGCTCCGACGAGGGCCAGGATCGCGGCGGCGACGAGCAGCCGGAGCACGTCGTCGGCCCACGCGGGCAGGACGAGGGGTTCCACGTCCGGGGCGGGGAACAGCGGCGACGCGGAGGGCAGGACGTCGAGGTCAGGCAGCGAGGGCGCCGGCTCCGGTGACAGGGTGGGCGCGGGCCTGGGCAGGATCTCGACAGCCGAGGGGCGCGGGCTGGCCGCGCCGAGCACCACCACCGCGAGGAGTACGAACGTGGCGGCGACCGCGAGGACGGTGCCCGCCCAGTGTCGTTGCGGCGCGCTCACTGGCCTCCGCCGTCGACGAGCTTCACGGTGACGACGTCGTCGCCCGACTTCACGCCGTGGGTCCGGAACGCCTCAAGGACCCGCTGGATGACCGCGTCCTGCGCGGTCCGGGTCTCCAGCTGGCGGGCGCCCGACCAGAACCGCAGGTCCATGCGGACCGTCGCCGTCCCGATCTCGCGCAGCAGGGCGTCGGGCGCGGGGTCCGCGAGTACGGACGGCACCGTGCTGATGGCCTCGAGCGCCACCAGGCGGGCGCGGCTGAGATCGGTGGCGTCGTCGAGTTCCACCGACACGGTGGACCGCACCCGCTCGTACCCCGTCTGGACGGTGACGATCTCCGAGTGCAGTGACGAGTTCGGGATCAGGACGAGCCGGCCGTCGAACGTGCGCAGCGCCGTGTGGGACAGTCCCATCTCGCTGACGGTGCCGGCATGGTCGAGGACGGAGATCTGGTCGCCGACGCGGAACCGGTCGCGGGCCAGGATGACGATACCGGCGAACATGTTGCCCAGCACCGTCTGGAACGCGATGCCCGCGGCGAGCGAGATGATGGTGATGCCACCGAGCACGTCGACGGGTTTGACGCTGGGGAACACGACCGTGACCGCCGCGGCCGCCGACAGCACCACGATCGTCACGTGGACGAGGTTGGAGAACACCCGCGTCGAGCTCGCGCTCCGGCCGCGCCAGGCCAGGAGCCGTCGCACGACGGCGCGCGCCGCGAGCCCGACCAGGACGCCGACCAGCAGCACCGCCAGCCCGGTCGCCACGGCCTGCCAGGTGATGGGTGGAAGCTCGATCACGTCCCGGCTCCTTTCGTGGCTGCTCAGAGCCTACGACGCCGGGGACGGCACCGGGGTCAGGCGGGGGCGGCGGCCAGGCTGCGGCGGTCGCGGCGCCACATGCCGCGGGTCGAGTCCAGCACGTCGGTGACCGCGTCCCGGGCGGCGGCGACGACGTCGCCCAGTTGGCTGTGCCCGGGCCGCTTGTTGGGCAGCGAATGGCGGAACACCTTGGCCCAGGCCGACCCCACCTGCTTCGGCAGCGGACCGGTCACGTAGCGCAGCCCGTAGCGCTCCATCAGCGCCCGGATGCGGGGGGCGATCTCGGCGTACCGGTTGCTCGGCATGTCGGGGAAGAGGTGGTGCTCGATCTGGTGCGACAGGTTCCCGGTCATCACGTGCATGAACCGCGAGCCGCTGATGTTGGCCGAGCCGAGCATCTGACGCACGTACCACTCGCCCCGGGTCTCGCCCTCGATGGACTCGGTCTCGAACGTCTCCACGCCGTCGGGGAAGTGGCCGCAGAAGATCACCGAGTGCGTCCACACGTTGCGGGCGGTGTTGGCGATGGCATTGGCGAGCAGGGTCGACAGCGCCGACGGCCCCGACAGCAGGGGGTGCACCACGTAGTCCTTGCCCATCTGGGCGCGCAGCTTCTTCAGCACCTTCTTCAGGTCCGCCATGAAGACGTCCTTGTCCTTCGTACCGTCCTTGAAGCCCTTGACATCGAGGTCGTACGCCGCGATGCCGTACTCGAAGAACAGTGCCGTGAAGAAATTGGTGACCGGCTGGAACAGGTGGTTCAGCTTCCACTCCTGATCTGGGTCCACGCGCAGGATGTTGTAGCCGAGGTCGTTGTCCATGCCGACGACGTTGGTGTAGGTGTGGTGCTCGACGTTGTGGGACTTCTTCCACTGCTCGGCGGGCGAGGCGAAGTCCCACTCCCACGTGCTCGAGTGGATCTTCTCGTCGCGCATCCAGTCCCACTGGCCGTGGAGGATGTTGTGGCCGATCTCGGTGTTCTCGATGATCTTGGCCACCGTGAGGCCGGTGGTCCCGACGACGAACGCGGGCGGGAACTTCGAGAACAGCAGCACGACGCGGCTGGCGAGTTCGAGCGACCGCTGGGTGCGGATCATGCGCCGGATGTAGGCGGCGTCGGCGGCTCCGCGGCTCGCGAGGACCTCGTCGCGGATGGCGTCGAGCTCGCGGCCGATGTCCTCGATGTCCTCCGGTGTGAGGTGCGCGATGGGGTTGCGCTTCCCGCTGGCGGAGACCTCTGCGCGGGCCTCGGGGCGGGTGGTGGTGATGCGGTTGGTGCGGGTGGGTGATGCGGTCATGATGGCTCTCAAACTCGGAGGTGGCAGGGGCCGGCGGCGGCCGACACGCAGGTCTGGACGAGGACCGGATCCTCGGGGTTGGCGGTGGTGACCTCGCCCGTGCGCAGGTCTCGCACGCTGCCGTCGGTGAGGGGCAGGACGCAGTTGAAGCAGATGCCCATCCGGCAGCCCGACGGCATGAGCACACCGGCGTCCTCACCGGCGTCGAGCAGGGTCGTGGCGGCGTCGGCCGCGACCGTGACCCCGGCGCCCGTGAAGGTGACCTCGCCGCCGTCGCCGACGGCGTGGATGCGGGGCCGGAACCGTTCGGTGTGCAGGCGTCCCGAGAGCCCTGCGGCGGCCCAGTGGGCTTCGGCGTCGTCGAGCAGTCCGGTGGGCCCGCAGACCCAGACGTCGCGGTCGCGCCAGTCCGGGACCACGCCGTCGAGGGCGGTCACGGGGAGGATGCCGTCGGTGCCGGTGAACCGGGTGACGAGGGAGATGCGGCCTTGGGCCGCGAGCGCGGTGAGGTCGCGCCGGAACAACATGTCGCCGCTGGTGGGGGCGGAGTGCACGACCACGACGTCCCGCGGGAGGGGATCGTTGCGGAGCATGCCCATGACGGGGGTGATTCCGCTGCCGGCGGTGAGGAAGAGGACCCTGTCCGGGGCGGGGTCGGGCAGCACGAAGTCCCCGGTGGCCTGGTCCAGCATGAGCACCGTGCCGGGGCGCAGGCCGTGGCGGACATGGTTGCTGACCTTGCCATCGGGGATGGCGCGGACGGTGATGGAGATGGTCTCGGCGCCGACGGGGCTCGTGATCGAGTAGGCGCGCCAGTGGCGTACCCCGTCGACGTCCAGACCGATCCGCGTGTACTGCCCCGGGCGGTGACCCCGCCACCCGCGGCCGGGCCGGATGAGGATCGTGGTCGCGGTGGGGGTCTCCGGGGTGACCGCGACGACCCGCCCCCGCAGGTCCGCGCCGGAGCGGAGCGGGTCGACCAGATCGATGAAATCCTCGGGCAGCAGGGGCGTCGCGAGGGCCTCTGCCACCCGGCGCGCACCGCGACCCACGCGGGCCAGGGCGCGCTTGACGGAGGAGCGGTCCGCCTGTGGCGGGGCGACGACGTCGCCCGGTGAGGTCACTCCCCCAGGTTAACCTACGGTTGCGTAGGTTCAAGTGCTTCGGCCGTGAGGGTACGTAGGATCGGGGTATGGAGCGCAGCGTCGACGCCGTCGTCATCGGAGCGGGCCACCACGGGCTGGTGGCCGCGGCCCTCCTGGCGGACGCGGGCTGGGACGTCGCCGTGTTCGACGGCAGGCCGGTGCCCGGGGGCGCAGTGGCCCACCGGCACGTGGACGGATTCGTCGTCGACGAGTTCTCCTCCTGCTATCCCCTCGGCATGGCCTCCCCCGTGCTCCGGGACCTGGATCTCGAGGATCACGGCCTCACCTGGGCCGACCACCGGCCGGCCCTCGTGCACGTGGCCGACGGCACTGACGCCGAGGGCTCCGTCGTGGCCGCGACCGCGGAGGACACCGCCGTGGCCCTCGACGCGGACCACCCGGGCGACGGCGACGCCTGGCTCGCGCTCGTGTCCGGCTGGCGGCGGGTGCGGGAGCCCCTCATCGCAGCCCTGCTCACCGACTGGCCCCCCGTGCGACCCGGCGCGCGCCTCCTCCGCACGCTCGGCGGGTCGGGGCTGCTGGACTTCGCCCGCTTCGCGCTGCTGCCCTCGGACCGCATGGGACAGGAATGGTTCGGTGGCGGGCGGGCCCGCGACCTCCTGGCCGGCAACGCCATGCACGCCGACGTGTCGCCGCTGGCCCCGGTCAGCGGGCTGATGGGCTTCATCATGACGATGCTGGCGCAGGATGTGGGTTTCCCGGTGCCCCGCGGCGGGGCCGGGCACCTGGCGGGCGCGCTGGCCGCCCGCGCCCGCGCCGCCGGGGCGGTCGTCCACCTGGGGTCGCCCGTCGCCGGCATCAGCGTCACCGCCGGCCGGGCCGACGGCGTGCGCCTGGCCGACGGCACGACGGTCCGGGCGCGCCGCGCCGTGCTGGCCGACGTGTCCGCGACCGCCCTCTACCTGGCCCTCCTGCCCGCGGACGCGGTGCCCAGCGGCCTGCTGCGCCGGCTCGACCGGTTCGCCTGGGACCCGCCCACCCTCAAGCTCAACCTGCGGCTCGACGCCCCCCTGCCGTGGCGGGCGGCCCGGGCGACGGGCGCCACCGTCGTACACGCCGGTCACTCCGCGCGGGGACTCGTGCGGTGGCACGCCGACATCGCCACCGGGCGGGTGCCCACCCGCGCCTTCGCGTTGATCGGACAGATGACGACGGCGGACGCGTCGCGCTCGCCGGCAGGCACCGAGTCGCTATGGGCCTACACGCATCTCCCACGCAGCGGGCCGGCGGGCGCCGCCCGGTCGCTGGACACCCTCGAGGCCCTCTTCGACGACCTCGCCCCAGGCTGGCGGGCCCTCGAACGCGGACGCTGGGTGCAGACACCCGCTGATCTGCACGCCGCCGACCCGAACCTCGTCGACGGCGCCCTCGGCTCCGGCACCACGCAGCTGTTCCAGCAGGGCCCCTGGCGGCCGCTGGCCGGGCTCGGGGGGCCCCTCACCCATGTGGAGGGTCTGTACCTGGCTTCGGCAGCCACGCATCCGGGCGGGGGCGTGCACGGCGGCGCCGGCTACTCCGCCGCCCGGGCTGCGCTGCGGGGGGCCCGCTGGTGGTCGCGACCGGTCGGGCGGGCCACCACCGGGGTCCAGCTGTGGCTGCAGCGTCGCGATCCGGACTTCTGACCTGCAGCGCGGGGCTCAGCCGTGGGGATGGACGGTGAACCGCGACACAGCGGTCGCCTCGCTCACCTGCACCACCCTCGCCCGCTGATCCTCGCACCGCTCCACCATCGACTGGCAGAAGGCCTTGTCCAGGCGCTCGTCGACGTCGGCGAGCACCACGAGGGTCTCCCACATCATCTGCTGCGCCCGCACGGCGGCGGCCAGCGCGTCGAGTTCCGTCTGGGTCATCAGCCCGTCGTGGTTGCGGGTGGGGTTGAGCGGGTTGAGCCGGCCCGCCGCTTGCACCAGCCCGGCCACCATGTTGCGGGCGGTGCTGACCTCGTAGCCGAGGTCCTCGATGAGATCCGCGACCGTTGAGTGCGACTCGGCCAGCTCGTCATGGAGCCGCTCGAACGTCACCGCGTAGGGCGTGCCGGCCCACGTGTCCGCCGCCGCCTTGAACGCCTTGACCCCCGCATCCGCCGCGACGAGATGCTGATTGAGATAGGCGGAGTACTTGTCGTGATCGAGTTCGACCGCCATGGCGACCTCCTGTGTCGGTGTCGTCCCAACCTAACCCGTCGGCACCGACACGACCTGGCCGTTGGCGAACTCCACCCACGCGACGTCGCGGTGCCCCCGCCCGGCCAGGACGGCCAGGAGGATGCGCAGCGTGTCGCCGTGCGAGACGACGGCCAGGTGCTCACCGACGCCGTGGTGCGATCGCAGCTCGGCGACGAACTCACTGAGCCGCCCGTGCACCTCGGCCACCGACTCTCCCCCGCCCCAGCGCACCTCGCTGAGGTGGAGGCCGTCCGGCACGGGTTCCTCGGTGAGGTCGTCGTAGCTCATCCCCTCCAGCGACCCCAACGCCTGTTCCCGCAGCAGCGCGCTCGTGCGCAACGGGGCGCCGTGCCGCGCCGCGATAACCTCCGCGGTCTGGACTGCGCGGAGCTGATCCGAGGCGACGACCTCGCTCAGCGGCACGCCGTCGAGGACCCGGGCCGCCGCCTCGGCCTGGCTGAGGCCCAGCGCCGTGAGCGGGACATCCATGCGTTGGCCCTGCAGGCGGCGCTCCAGGTTCCACGTCGACTGTCCGTGCCGCACCAGGTGCAGGATCACCGCCTCACCACCCGCGGCCCGTCGGCCCGGGCGACGGCTCCGCCGCGCCGTCGTGGTAGGGCTCCGTGCCCCCGGGCCAGGACCTCGCGGCCCGGCCGCTGATCCAGCGGTATCCGACGGTGAGGCCAGCCGAGGCCCGCTCGATGCCGGCGATGTCCGGCCGGGTGTCGGCGGCCGCCAGGACGATGTTGCCGAACCGCTTGCCCTTCTGCACCACCGGTTCCATGCCGATGATCAGGTGTGGCCAACGCTCGGCCAGCCCGGCCGCGAGGCGCTTGGCCCAGGCGAACGGAGCACGGTCCGTGACGTTGTAGATCACCACCGCCTCCTCGCGCCCGACACGCCGCAGCTCGTCGAGGCACTCGGCCGTCGCCAGTTCCCCCGGCACCTGGGAGCCGTCGAAGGCGTCGACGATCACGACATCGGCCCACCCCTCGGGCATCGCGGACAGTCCCGCCCGCCCATCGACGTCGCGCACCTTGATGCCGGAGCGCGACGGCAAGGGGATCTTGCGCCGCACCTCGTCGGTGAGCTCGACATCGGGTTCGCACACGACCTGCGCCGTCCCCGGGCGGCGCCACGCCACCCATCTCGGGATCGACATGCCCGCCCCGCCCAGGTGGACGATCCGCAGGCGCCGGTCGGCGGGGGCGCCGAGGACGGTGTGGTCGAGCACCATGGCGATGTGCTGGACGTACTCGAACGCCAGGAAGTCGGGCCGGGCGGGGTCCACCCAGGACTGCGACGTCAGGCCGAAGCGCACCCAGAACGCGCCCGGGGTGTCCCGGTCGGGGATGAGGCGCTCCATTCGCCCGAGCCTAGCCCGCGTAGACTCCGGCTCGCCATGAGCACCTCCCGCCGCATCCTCGCCCTCGCCGTGCCCGCCTTCGCGGCGCTGGTGGCTCAGCCGCTCATGATGCTCGCGGACACGTGGATCGTCGGACACCTGGGCACGGTGCCGCTGGCCGGTCTGGGGATCGGCAGCGGTCTGCTGACGACCGTCACCGGGCTGATGATCTTCCTCGCGTACGGGTCGACGGCGGTCGTGGCCCGCCGGATCGGAGCGGGACAGCGCGCCGACGGCATCGGGCTGGGCGTGCAGGCAATGTGGTTGGCGGCCCTCCTCGGCGCCGTCGTCGGCGTGCTCGTCTGGGCTGCGGCGCCGTGGCTGGCCACGGCCCTCGGCGCCGACGGGGAGGTGCGCACCCAGGCGGTGACCTACCTGCGCTGGTCCATTCCGGGGCTGCCCGGCATGCTCGTCATGCTCGCGGCCACCGGCACCTTCCGGGGCCTCGCCGACGCCAGGACCCCGCTGGTGCTGTCCATCGGCAGCGCGGCCCTCAACCTCGTCCTCAACGCCGCTCTGGTGTTCGGGCTCGGGATGGGCATCGCCGGCGCCGCGCTCGGCACCGCGGCCGCCGAGACGACCTTGGGAGCCACCGCCACCGCCCTCGTGGCTCTCCAGGCCCGCCGGGCCGGCGCGCGGATGCGGCCGTCACGGCGAGGCATGGCCGGAAGCCTGGCCGTCGGGACGCCCCTCCTGCTGCGCACGGTGACACTGCGGATCGCGCTGCTCATCACCACGTACGTCGCGGCCGCGCAGGGTGCGGCCGGCCTGGCGGCGCACCATGTGGTCATGCAGGTGTGGGGGCTCATGGCGTACGCGCTCGACGCGCTCGCGATCGCCGGCCAGACCATCATCGGCACCGCCCTCGGGGCTGGCGACGCGCGGGAAGCCCGCTCGTCGACCCGCCTGATGACCTGGTGGTCGGTCGCGGCGGGTGGGGTCATCGGCGTCGCCGCGGCGCTGCTGCGCCAGCCTGTCGCGGCGTTCTTCGCGCCCGACGACGACGTGCGGGCACTGGTCGCGTGGCTGCTCGTCATCGTCGCGGCGACACTGCCGCTGGCCGGCTACGTCTACCTGCTCGACGGCGTGCTGATCGGCGCGGGCGACGGCCGCTACCTCGCTGCTGCGGGCGTCGTCACCGTGGTGGCGTACGCGCCGGTGGCGCTGCTCGCGCTGACCGCGGCCGAGGGGCGGCAGGGGCTGACGTGGCTGTGGATCGCGTTCACCGTGGTCTTCATGGGTGCGCGCGCCGTGACGCTGGGGTTGCGGGCGCGCGGCGACCGCTGGCTCCGGCTGGGCGGCTGAGGGTCCTGCCGGTACACCGCAGGACAGGGCCTCCCTCGGATCGCGGTGAGGGGGTGAGATGGTTGGTGGCGTGTGCACCAGGCACGCGCACGTGAACTGAGGAGAGGGCTACACCGCGATGGACGAGCGTCGCGCGATCAAGGTGCTGCTGACTCCCCCCACCGCAGGCTGAGGAGCCGCTCCCCCCACCGCTGGCTGAGGTGCCGCGCAGCGGCCTCCCCACCGCTGGCTGAGGTGCCGCGCAGCGGCCTCCCCACCGCTGGCTGAGGTGCCGCGCAGCGGCCTCCCCACCGCTGGCTGAGGTGCCGCGCAGCGGCCTCGAAGCCTCGAGAAAGTGACCTTGTCAGCTCAGGTTTCCCAGGCTTCGAGGCTCGTCGCTGCGCTCCTCGCTCCTCAGCCAGCGGGGAGGACGCGCGCCCACGCGCACCGACCGCTTTCTGCCATTGTTCGGCATTGCGGCGAAATACGTGACTCCACGTACTCCTCGACCGGCTTGAGGGCGGCGGGTAGCGTCGACCTCATGCGACGACTCGCCCCTGCCGCCCTCGCGCTCGCCGGTCTCGCCGCCTGTTCGGGCCCGGCAGACTCCCCGACCCCCGCCGGCACGGTCGCCTCGAGCCCCGCCTCCTCGTCGGCCGCGGGCGGGCCCTCCCCCTCAGCCACCTCATCCGCGTCAACATCAGCAGTCCCGACGACGCACGAGTTCGTCGTGACCGAGCACCAGGCGTTCGACGAGCCCTGGGCCCTGGCGTTCCTGCCCGGCACCGACACCATGGCGATCACGCAACGCGGCGGGGCGCTCGTGCTGCGCGATCCCGACGGCACCGTGCGGGAGGTCAGCGGCGTGCCCGACGTGGCGGTCGCGGGGCAGGGTGGCCTCGGCGACATCATCCCCGGGCCCACGTTCGCCGACGACGGCACCGTCTACCTCTCGTGGGTGGAGCGGGGCGACGGGGGCTCAGGCGCCGTGGTCGGCCGCGGCCGACTGGACGTGGCCGGGGCAGCCCTCACCGGCGTCGACGTCATCTGGGAGCAGACCCCCAAGGTCGACGGCGACGGCCACTTCTCGCATCGCCTGCTCATCGACGGCGACCACCTGGTCGTCAGCTCCGGGGACCGCCAGAAGTTCGACCCGGCGCAGGACATGGGCGGCAACCTGGGCAAGATCGTGCGCCTGACACTCGACGGTGCCCCGGCGCCCGGCAACCCCTGGGCCGACGAGGGAGGGGTCGCGGCGCAGTTCTGGAGCATCGGGCACCGCAACCCGCTGGGGTTGGCCCTCGACGCCGACGGCCGGCTGTGGGCCTCCGAGATGGGCCCGCAGGGCGGTGATGAGCTCAACCTCATCGTCGCCGGCGCGAACTACGGATGGCCGGAGGCCTCCAACGGCTCCCACTACGGCGGCGGCGACATCCCCGACCACGCCCCTGGAGACGGCTTCGAGCCGCCGAAGGCCTTCTGGACCCCCAGTGTCTCTCCTGGCTCGCTGATGATCTACGACGGCGACCTCTTCCCGGCCTGGTCCGGGGACGCCTTCCTCGGCGCTCTGTCCGGCGAGGCGCTGATCCGGGTGGACCTGGAGGGCGAGTCGGCGACCGTCGCGGAGACCTGGCCGATGGGGGCGCGGATCCGCGCGGTGGCCCAGGCACCCGACGGCGCGATCTGGCTGCTGCAGGACGGCGACGGCGGCCGCCTGCTGGAGCTACGCCCGGCCTGAGTCAGGGCTGCAGTCGCGTCACGTGCCAGCCGTCCGCGAGCCGCCGGCAGGACACCCGGTCGTTGAGCCGACTGGCCTGACCCTGCCAGAACTCGATCTCGTCGACCAGCACGCGGTAGCCGCCCCACGACGGCGGACAGGGCACCTCCGCGTCGTCGGCGAAGCGCCGCGCGGCGGCCTCGACCGCGGCCGCCAACTCCTCACGCGACCCCAGCGGGCGCGACTGGTGGGACGCCCACGCCCCGATCTGACTGGCCCGCGGCCGGCTGCGGAAGTAGTCCTCGTTCTCCCGCTCCGTCAGCCTCTCGACCGCGCCGACCGCCCTCACCTGCCGCATCAGGGTCGGCCACCAGAGGTTGACCGCGGCGGCGGGCGTCGCGGCCAGCTCCTCGCCCTTCGGCGAGTCGTAGTGGGAGAAGAAGGTCAGCCCGGCCGGGCCCGCGTCCTTGAGCAGCAGCACCCGGCTGCGCGGACGCCCGTCGACGCCCACCGTCGACACCGTCATCGCGGTGGGCTCGGGCTCCTGCGCGGCCAACGCGTCGGCGAGCCAGCCGTCGAGGAAAGCCCACGGATCGAAGCCGGTGAGGTCCGCCGGCAGCGGCTCGCCGGCGTAATCGCGGCGGATGTCACGCAGGGTCGTGTTCATGCCCTCATCCAACCAGCCAGGGATCCGCGCCGGCGGTCCCCCACCCTGTTCGCAGCCGCTATCGTCCAGCACAGGAGGTTCCCATGAGCTACGACATCCTGGTCTTCGATCCCGACTCCGTGCCGCGCGACGTCGACGCGTTCCTCGCGTGGACCGAAGGCATCGGCTACGGCGGCGCCGGGGTCGATCTCGACGACCCCGAGAACGGCACGGTCGCGCTGCGCAGCTGGTACTCCGACTTCACGCAGAGCTTCCCGCCCGTCAACGGCCCGCTCGCCGACGCCGACGACGGGACCACGACGTACCGCTGCGGATCGTCGTTCACGCTGGCGCAGTGCCCCGACGACGAGACCGACCGGGCGGTCGAGGCGGCACGCAACCTCGCCGCGAAGCACGGGGTCGGGTTCTTCGATCCGAACACCGACGACGACCCCCTCTTCCCGGTCGATCGTCCGTAGACCCTGGTCGGACGGCCTTCCGGCAGGGCGGGAGTACGCTCGTGGCATGGCCAACGAGGACATGCGCATCGGCGACCACGAGCGCGACGAAGCGATCACGCTGCTGCAGGAGCACATGTCCGCCGGCCGGCTGACCACAGACGAGTTCAACGAGCGGATGTCGCGGGCGCTCGAGGCCCGCACCTGGCGTGACCTCGGCGTCCTGTTCACCGACCTCCCGGGGCGCCGCCCCATGCCCCCGGATGTGCCCACCCCCGCGTTCCCGGCGCCCGGCATGGGCTGGGTGGCCCCCGCTCCGACCTACGGCGCCTCCCCCGACACCCCCGAGGTGCGCCAACACGGCGGCAAGCCCTGGTATTCGCAGTGGTGGATCCTCATGGTCGCCATCCTGGTGACCACGATGTCCAGCGGGCGGCTGGGGTTCCTCCTGCCCGCTGTGGCCATCTGGATCTGGGTCATCGCGCCGGCGCTCGACCGCGAGCGGCAGCGCCGGCGGCCGGCCGTGACCGGCCCGCCCCGCCCCTTGACGTTCTACGAGCGCGAAGAACTGCTCGACGAGATCCGCGCCGGGCGCCCGATCTCCGCCGTCAAGCGCTACCGGGAGCTGACCGGCGCGGACCTCTACACCGCCAAGATGACCGTCGACGCCCTGCGCCGCGAGATCGGCCGCTGACACGGGGAACCGGCCGCTGGTGCGGGTGACCCCCACCAGCGACCGGTCCCGTGAAGCCCGCTCAGACCTGCGAGATCCCGTCGCCGACCCGGTCGAACCGGACCGTCTGCCCGTCGTGGATGTCGCCGGCGAGCAGCCCGCGCGCCAACTGGTCCTCGATCGTGGTCTGCACGAGCCGGCGCAGCGGCCGCGCGCCGTAGACCGGGTCGAAGCCCACCTCTCCCAGCCACTGCTTCGCCGCCGCCGACACGTCGATCGAGATGCGCCGCGACTCCAGCCGGCGGTTGAGCTTGGCGATCTGGATGTCGACGATCTGCCCCAGCTCCTCCGTCGTCAGCGCGTCGAAGAGCACGACGTCGTCCAGCCGGTTGAGGAACTCCGGCCGGAACGCCTGCCGCACGACCCCCATGACGGCGTTGCGCTTCTCCTCCGGCTCCATGTGCTGGTCCGCCATGAACTGCGACCCAAGGTTCGAGGTGAGGATGAGCAGCGTGTTGCGGAAGTCGACCGTGCGACCCTGGCCGTCGGTGAGCCGGCCGTCGTCGAGGACCTGCAGCAGGATGTTGAACAGATCCGGGTGCGCCTTCTCCACCTCGTCGAGCAACACGACGGAGTAGGGGCGACGGCGCACGGCCTCGGTGAGCTGCCCGCCCTCCTCGTAGCCGATGTAGCCCGGAGGCGCCCCGACGAGGCGGGCCACGGAGTGCTTCTCCGAGTACTCGCTCATGTCGATGCGCACCAGCGCCGTCTCGTCGTCGAAGAGGAAGTCGGCCAGCGCCTTGGCCAGCTCGGTCTTGCCGACACCGGTCGGCCCGAGGAACAGGAACGACCCCGTGGGCCGGTTGGGATCCGAGATCCCGGCCCGCGACCGCCGCACGGCGTCCGAGACCGCCTTGACTGCGGCCCGCTGCCCGATCAGGCGCTCGCCGATCCGTTCCTCCATGTGGAGCAGCTTCTCGGACTCCCCCTGCAGCAGGCGGCCGACCGGGATGCCCGTCCAGGCGCCGACCACCTCGGCGATGTCCGGCGCGCCGACCTCCTCGGAGACCATCTGCGTCGTCGTGTCCTCGCTGGCCTCGGCCTCGGCGAGCTCGCGCTCGGCCGCGGGGATGTCGCCGTAGAGAATCTGCGACGCCCGGGTCAGGTCGCCCTCGCGCTGGGCGCGGTCCGCCTCGACCCGGAGCTGGTCGATGCGCTCCTTGAGGTCGCCGACGCGGTTGAGTCCGCTCTTCTCCGATTCCCAGCGGGCCTCGAGCCCACGCAGCTTCTCCTGCGCGTCGGCCAGCTCGGCGCGCAGCGCCGCCAGCCGTTCCCGCGACGCCTCGTCGTCCTCCTTCTCGAGGTGGAACGCCTGCATCGTCATCCGGTCGACGTCGCGGCGGAGCATGTCGATCTCCTCGGGCGAGGAGTCGATCTCCATCCGCAGCCGCGACGCGGCCTCGTCGACGAGGTCGATGGCCTTGTCCGGCAGCTGCCGAGACGTGATGTAGCGATCCGAGAGGGACGCGGCCGCCACCAGCGCGGAATCGGTGATGCGCACCTTGTGGTGCGCCTCGTAGCGCTCGCGGAGCCCGCGCAGGATCGCGACGGTGTCGTCGACCGACGGCTCACCGACGTAGACCTGCTGGAAGCGGCGTTCCAGGGCCGGGTCCTTCTCGATGCGTTCCCGGTACTCGTCGAGCGTCGTCGCGCCGATCATGCGCAGCTCGCCGCGCGCGAGCATCGGCTTGAGCATGTTGCCCGCGTCCATGGCGCCCTCACCGGAGGCGCCCGCCCCGACGACGGTGTGCAACTCGTCGATGAAGGTGATGATCTGGCCCTCGGCGTCGCGGATCTCGTTGAGCACGGCCTTGAGCCGCTCCTCGAACTCGCCGCGGTACTTCGCCCCCGCCACCATCGACGCGAGGTCGAGAGAGACGAGGCGCCGGTTCTTCAGCGAGTCCGGGACGTCGCCGGCCACGAGGCGCTGCGCGAGGCCCTCGACGACGGCGGTCTTGCCGACGCCGGGCTCACCGATCAGGACGGGATTGTTCTTGGTGCGCCGGGCCAGCACCTGGACGACGCGGCGGATCTCGGAGTCGCGCCCGATGACCGGGTCGAGCTTGCCGGAGCGCGCCCGCTCGGTGAGGTCGATCGAGTACTTGTCGAGGGCGGACTCGCCGCCCTCAGACTCGGCCGACGTCACACGCTTGCCGCCGCGCAGCTCCTCGAAGCGTTCCTTGAGGGCCTCAGCCGTCACGCCGGCGCGGTCGAGGATGGTCTTGGCGTCCGAGGGCACCATGGTCAGGCCGATCAGCAGGTGCTCGGTGGCGACGAAGTCGTCGCCCAGCGAGTCGGCCAGCGTCTCGGCCGAGGCCAGGACGCGCGCGAACGGGCCGGACAGCGCCGGCTGCGACACCGACGAGCCGCTCGTGGAGGGCAGTCGGCCGATGGCCGCGTCGGCCGCGGCGTCGACCTGCGCCGGATCCGCGCCGGCCGCCGTGAGCAGCGCGCCGACGGTGTTGTCAGGGGTCAGCAGGAGTCCGTGCAGCAGGTGCACGGGCTCGGTGTTCGGGTTGCCGTGCGTGAGGGCCTGCCGGACCGCCGCCGTGACGGCGTCTCGGGACTTCGTCGTGAGCTTCTCGGTGTTCATGCGGATGGTCTCCTCAGAGTCAGGAATACAAGTTGAGTCTACCTCACTCAACCTGATGTCGGGAGCCGGTATTCCCGCGGACCCTGGGGCGGCCCGGTAGCCTCGGAGCCGTGATCAAGCGCACCGAGGACCCCGCCGACCTGCCCGTCGCCCCCGATCTCCCGGTCGACGACTCCGCCGACGAGGAGATGCCTGAGATCAGCTTCGACGAGGCACGGTTCGCCGCCCGCCCGGCCCGGCTGCGGCCCCGCGCCCGCCGTCGCCAGGTGGATGAGAGTCCGATCACACCCCCGTTCGAGCCGTCGGGCGCCAACCGCGCCTACGTCGAGTGGCTGGAGGAGCAGTCGATGCTGCACGACGCCGAGAAGGTGTCGCGGCAGCTGGCCGGCAAGCACCTCATGTGGTCCAACCCCTACGCGCACCCGGATCCCCGGGCCGCCGTGCAGCGGGCCTCCGTCTGGTACACCGCCTACCCGCTGTCGCACATCACGTCGCCGGGGCAGTCCTTCCTCTCCTCGCTCGGCTCGACCGAGTTGTGGGACGCGTTCTCCGCCGTCGGGATCGACGCCGTCCACACCGGCCCGGTCAAGCTGGCCGGCGGGCTCGACGGCTGGGACCTGACGCCCAGCGTCGACGGCCACTTCGACCGCATATCCATGGCGATCGACCCGCTGTTCGGCACCGAGGACGAGTTTCGCGACATGTGCGAGACCGCCGCCCGGCACAACGGCACGATCATCGACGACATCGTGCCCGGCCACACGGGCAAGGGCGCCGACTTCCGCCTCGCCGAGCTGAACTACCGCGACTACCCGGGCATCTATCACATGATCGACATCCCGGAATCGGCGTGGCACCTGCTGCCCGACGTGCCCGAGGGCAGGGACTCGGTGAACCTCACGGCCGAGGCCGAGTTGGCCCTCGCGGACGAGGGCTACATCATCGGTGCACTGCAGCGGGTGATCTTCTACGAGCCCGGCGTGAAGGAGACCAACTGGTCCGTCACGCCCCCCATCCGCGACTACAAGGGGACGCTGCGGCGCTGGGTCTACCTGCACTACTTCAAGGAGGGGCAGCCCACCATCAACTGGCTCGACCCCACCTGCGCCGGGATGCGCCTGGTCATGGGCGACGCGCTGCACTCGCTGCTCGACCTCGGCTCGGGCGGCCTGCGCCTCGACGCCAACGGGTTCCTCGGCGTCGAACGCTCCTTCGACCGGTCGCCGGCCTGGTCCGAGGGGCACCCGCTCTCCCAGGCGGCCAACCAGCTCATCGGCTCGATGGTGCGCAAGGTGGGTGGCTTCACGTTCCAGGAGCTCAACCTGGCCATCGACGACATCCAGCGCACCAGCGCCGTCGGCCCGGACCTGTCGTACGACTTCATCACGCGCCCGGCCGCGCAGTTCTCCCTGGCCACGGGCGACACCGAGTTCCTGCGGCTGGTCCTGCGGGAGGCCATGGACATCGGCGTGGACCAGGCCTCGCTGGTGCACGCCATGCAGAACCACGACGAGCTCACCTACGAGTTGGTGCACTTCGCGGCCGCCCACCGCGACGACATCTACACCCTGGGCGGCGTCGACTACCGGGGCCACGAGCTGGCCGAACACATCCAGCAGACGATGCGCGACCTGCTGACCGGGCCCGCGGCCCCCTACAACTCGGTGTTCACCCAGAACGGCATCGCCAGCACCACGGCGTCGATCATCACCGCGTCCCTGGGTGTCACCGACCTCGACACCCTCACCGACGCCGACATCCGGCGCATCGCCAACGCCCACCTGCTGCTGTGCATGTACAACGCCTGGCAGCCGGGCGTGTTCGCCCTGTCCGGCTGGGATCTGGTCGGCGCCCTCCCGCTGGAGCGGGACGCGGTCAAGAGCCTGATCAGCACCGGCGACACCCGATGGATCGAGCGCGGCGCCTACGACATCCTAGGCGTGGCGCCCGAGGCGAAGAAGTCGCCGTCGGGCATGCCGCGGGCCCGCACGCTGTACGGGCCGCTGCCGGAGCAGCTGAAGAAGGACACGTCGTTCGCGTCGCGGCTGGCGGCGATCCTCAAGGTCCGCAAACGCAACGGGCTCGCGACCGGGCGCCTGCTGGACGTCCCCGAGGTGGGCCACCGGGCGCTACTGGTGCTGGTGAACGAGCTGGAGATCGGGGCGGTGCAGATCACCGCGCTGAACTTCGGTGGGGACCGCATCGAGGCCAGGGTGCAGTCGGACTTCCTTCCGGCAGGCCGCGTCTTCGACCTCAGCACGCGCCGCAAGGTGGGCACCGTCGACGACCTGGGCGGCTTCACCGTCGACCTGCCTGCGTTCGGCGGTCTGGCGATGATCATCCGCGACTGAACCCCGCGCGGTCCCGCCTGCTGACACAATCGACGCATGTCTGAGGCTCGAAACAGAGAAGGCGCCAAGCTCGCGATCGTGGGCGCCGGCGCGGTCGGATCGTCGTTGGCCTACGCGGCCCTCATCCGGGGCGTTGCCCGGCAGGTCGTGCTCCACGACATCAACGGCGCGAAGGTGCGCGCCGAGGCACTGGATCTGGCGCACGGCGGCCAGTTCCTCCCGGAGGCGGTGGTCGAGGGGTCGGACGACGTCGACATCACGCGCGGCGCCGACGTCGTCGTCGTCACGGCCGGCGCCAAGCAGAAGCCCGGCCAGACCCGCATGGACCTCGCCGGCTCAACGGTGTCGCTGATGGAGAAGGTGATCCCCCCGCTGGTGGAGCGCTCGCCGGACGCCACGTTCCTCATGGTCACCAACCCGGTCGACGTCACCACGCAGGCGGCGCTGAAGATCAGCGGGCTGCCCACCAACCGGCTGTTCGGGTCCGGCACGGTGCTGGACTCGTCGCGGCTGCGCCAGCTCATCGCCACCACCTGCGACGTCGCCGTCGGCAACGTGCACGCCTACGTGTGCGGCGAACACGGCGATACCGAGACCCCGCTGTGGTCGACCGCGACCATCGGCGGCGTGCCGCTGACCGAGTGGGAGCGCACGACGGGCCGGCTGGGCGCGGCGGAGCGCGACGAGATCGCCCACCGGGTCGTCAACGCGGCCTACGAGGTCATCGAGGGCAAGGGCGCCACGAACTACGCCATCGGCCTGGCCGCCACCCGCATCATCGAGTCGATCCTGCGGGATGAACGGCGCGTGCTGCCGGTGTCGCGGATGCTGGACGGCTGGCACGGCATGTCCGGCGTCTGCATGGCGGTACCCACTGTCGTCGGTCGCGACGGCGCCGGCACGCAGTTGGAGCCGCCGTTGTCGGCCGACGAGCTGCAGCGGCTGCGCACGAGCGCGGAGCACATCCGCTCGATGGCGGTCGGGCTCGGCTTCTAGCGCAGGACGGCGACGACGTCGTGGCGGGGGCCCGCGTCGTCGGTCCAGCGGCTGACGAGCGAGCCGATGACGTCCTCCGGGGTAGGGGCCGCGCGGGTCAACAGGCGCATGATCTCGAGGCGCCCGCCCTCGCCCGCGACCACCCCGGTGCCCTGCACCGTCATGGTGAGCGGGAGCTCGTCGCCGTGCACGTCGCGGATGTCCGCCTGCGTGTCGCCCTCGCGGATCACCCGGGTGGCCTCGGCGACGAACACCGGGTCGGTCTGCGCGTCGTAGCAGTAGCGCAGGCCGAGTTCCGAGTGATCCAGCGTGCCGATGAGGTCGCCGCCGTCGAGTGGTGCGGAGCGCCACGTGACGGGGACGAAGTAGTAGTCCCCGGAGGTGGTGACGACCATGCAGTCGAGCCCGACGGCGCCCGCCGGGTCGACGAACCGGAAGAACGCTGCGCGCGAGAGCTGCTCGGGGTCGCCGTCGAACCACGGCTGGCGCGGGAGCCACCCCGCCAGGAGCTCCATCTTCGACGGCGTCAGCGTCGCCCCGACGTGGACCTCGGCCGCCCCGCTCACGAGGCCACCTCGTTCGCCTGACTGGGCTTCGTGGTGCCCGCGACCTTGCGGACGTACTGCAGCGCGGCCGCGTGGACCTCGTCAGGCGTGGCCGGCGGCTCGAAGTTGTTCAGGGGCCGGATGTTGCGACACATGTCCCAACCCTACGCCGCGCTGGTGCCGCGGCACGACCCTCAGCCGCGCACGGCGAACAGCTCGAGGGCCCGCTCAGCGGCGGCGCGGAAGGCGGCGTCGTCCGCCCCCGCCACGTGCGCCGCGGCGCAGGCGGACGCCCAGGCGACGGTCTCAAGCGCGCCGCGGTCCTCGAGGATGCCCGTCGCAAGGCCGGCCACGAAGGCGTCCCCCGCGCCCACCGACAGTCGCGGGCGCGCCACGGGGCAGGATCCGAGGCGGACCTCGCCGTCGTCGAGGAAGGCGACGCCGTCGGCCCCGCGAGTGATCACCGGCAGCCCGACCCCCGCCTCGGCCAGCACCCACAGATATCCGGCCAGGTCCGGGGCGTCGCCCAGGGCCGTGACCTCCTCGTTGTTCGGCTTCACGGCGGCCAGCACCCCGGTGCCGACGGCCGCGGCGAGATAGGGCCCCTGGTTGTCGGAGACGACCCGCGCGCCGCGCTCGGCCAGCGCGCGGACGGACTCCGCGAGCGCCTCCGGCGGCAGCGCCGCGGGGATCGAGCCGTTGAGCGTGACGACGTCCCCGGCGCGCGCGTCGTCGACAACCATGCGCAGCAGCGTCTCGGCGGGTGCCGCGGAGGCGAGCTGGTATCCCGGGGACACCATGTGCGCCGCGACACGGTCCTCCATCATCAGCGTGAGGTTGTGCCGGGTGCGGCCGGGCACCGCGACGGGATGCACGACGACCCCCGCCGCTTCGACGGCGCCGACATGGTGTGCCTGCTCCCGCTCCCCGATGAGGTAGTAGGCGTGGGCCGGCACCCCGCACGCGACCGTGCGGCGGGCCACGAACACACCCTTGCCCGACGGCTGCGACTCGAACGCCCGCGCCTTCTCGACGCCGCCCCACGTCACGCCGTCGACGAGGAAGTGGTCGTCGAATCCGGTGTTGAACGTCACCGTGCGCACCACCGGGCCCATGGTTCTCCCTCCGCGCCGCGTCGTCGTCGGCGACGCACCCAACTTAGCGATCCCCCGCCCGCACCGCTCCCCCGCCGCCGCATCTGCCACGATGGGGGCCATGTTGGCGCTTGCGAAGACGCGGCCGGGTCCGGGACTCGAACTCATCGAGCTCCCGCGCCCCACCCCGAGTCCGAACGAGGTCCTGATCCGCGTCCTGCGGACCGGCATCTGCGGCACGGATCTGCACATCGACAGCTGGGACGGCTGGGCAGCGCAGGTCGTGCGGACGCCGCTGGTGCTCGGCCACGAGTTCTGCGGGGAGATCGTCGAGCTGGGGTCGTCGGTGACCGGGCTCGAAGTCGGGCAGTTCGTGTCCGGCGAGGGGCACTACGTGTGCGGCCGCTGCCGCGCCTGCCTCGCCGGGCGGCGTCACCTCTGCAGCAACACCCGCGGCATCGGCTACCACGTCGACGGCGCGTTCTGTGAGTACTTCGCGATGCCCGCCGGGAACGTGTGGGTGCACCACACGCCGGTGGACCCGGATGTCGCGGCGATCTTCGACCCGTTCGGCAACGCGGTCCATGCCGCGCTGCAGTTCCCGGCGTTGGCCGAGGATGTGCTCGTCAGCGGCGCCGGCCCGATCGGGATCATGGCGGCACTGGTGGCGAAGTTCCAGGGGGCGCGCAACGTCGTCATCACCGACCTCGGGGACGAGCGCCTGGAGCTCGCACGGAGCGTCGGGCTGGCGAACACCGTCAACGTGTCGCGGGAGAACCTCGCGGACGTCTACGAGCGGTTCGACATGCACGAGGGCTTCGACATCGGGCTGGAGATGTCCGGCTCCGGCGCGGCGCTGACGTCGATGATCGAGCACATGACGCACGGCGGCCGGATCGCCCTGCTCGGCACACCCACGAAGCCGCTCGAGGTGGACTTCGCCACCATCATCTTCAACATGCTGACGATCCAAGGCGTGACCGGCCGGCAGATGTTCGAGACCTGGTACGCCATGAGCGCCCTGCTGCGCTCGGGGCTGGACATCTCCGGCGTCATCACGCACCGCTTCCCGGCGTCGTCGTTCCGGGAGGCGTTCGATGTCGCGGCGGGCGGGCACGCCGGCAAAGTCATCCTGACCTGGGACGAGTGAGGACACCATGGCATTCCTGGACCACATCCGCGGCGAACTCGCACAGCTGCGCGCCGACGGCCTGTACAAGACGGAGGCGCCGCTGACGACGGCGCAGGCGGCGCACGTCGGGACGCCGTCGGGCGAGGTGATCAACCTGTGCGCCAACAACTACCTGGGGCTGGCCAACTCACCGGTGCTCATCGACGCCGCCAAGAAGGCCTACGACCGGTGGGGCTTCGGCATGGCGTCGGTGCGGTTCATCTGCGGCACCCAGACCCTGCACCAGGACCTCGAGGCACGCCTGACCGGGTTCCTGCGCTCCGGCCCCGAGGGCCACGACGGCTGGGACACCATCCTCTACTCGTCGTGCTTCGACGCCAACGGGGGACTGTTCGAGACCCTGTTCGGCGCCGAGGACGCCATCATCTCCGACGAACTCAACCACGCCTCCATCATCGACGGCGTGCGGCTGAGCAAGGCCGCCCGCTACCGCTACCGCAACCGCGACATGGCGGACCTGCGAGCACAACTGGAGGCGTCGCGGGGGGCGCGGCATCGGGTGATCGCCACCGACGGCGTGTTCTCGATGGACGGGTTCGTGGCGCCGCTCGACGAGATCTGCGCTCTGGCCGACGAGTACGACGCGCTGGTCATGGTCGACGATTCACACGCCGTCGGCTTCGTCGGCGAGACGGGCGCGGGGACGCCGGAGCGCTTCGGGGTCATCGACCGCGTCGACATCCTGACCGGCACGCTCGGCAAGGCCTTGGGCGGGGCCTCCGGCGGCTACACGTGCGCGCGGTCCGAGGTGGTCGAGCTGCTGCGGCAGAGGTCGCGGCCGTACCTGTTCAGCAACTCGCTGGCGCCGTCGATCGTGGCGGCGACCATTGCCTGCCTGGATCTGCTGGAGACGACGTCGGCGCTGCTGGAGCGGCTGGCGGAGAACACCGCCTACTTCCGCCGCCGCATGGTCGAGGAGGGGTTCGAGATCCCCGAGTCGGACCATCCGATCGTCCCGGTGATGCTCGGTGACGCGGTGCTGGCCGCGCGGATGGCCGACGAGGTGCTCGCCCGCGGCGTGTATGTGCGGGCGTTCTCGTTCCCCGTCGTGCCGAGGGGCGCCGCGCGGATCCGGACCCAGATGTCGGCCGGGTTGTCGCGGGCGGACCTGGATGCGGCGATCGCGGCGTTCGTCGCGGCGCGCGCCGCCGTCGGTTCGTCCTGACGCCTGCCTGCGGTCCCGACGCCTGCCCCCGGTCCCGACGCCTGCCCCCGGTCCCGACGCCTGCCTTGGATCATGAAGCGCCTGCCTTCCGTGGCGACGCCTGCGCTGGAGGGCAGGCGTCACTAGCTAGGGCAGGCGTCGAGCGCGCCAACGGACGCGCGCATCAGGACAGGCGCCTATGGTCAGGAAGCGCGGGGCAGCGCGTTGCGCAGTCCGTCCTCAATGATCATCGCCATCTTGCGACCGTCCACGATCTCCGCCCACCCCCACCGGACAATCCAGTAGCCCGCGCGTCGGATCTCCTGCTCGCGCCGTTTCTCCCGCATGATCACGTCCTCGGCACTCTGGCCCGGCTTGAGGAGCCGTCCGTACTTGGCCTTGCCGTCGACCTCCCCGACGAGGCCCAGTTCCGGCCAACCGAAGTCCGTCCTGGCAACCACCACGCCGTCCGCGTCGACGACCTCGAACTGAAGGAGGGGCTCGGGCAGCCCCCACCGGCGCATCTGCACCCGGCTGAGCGACTCCGCCGCCGATTCACTGCGGGGGTCCGCGAACGCCATCACGCGCTTGGCGACGTGGACCCCCTGCAGCCGCGGATGTAAGGCCAGGATCCGGCGGATCTCGGCCGGGTCAGCACCCCGCCTCAGGCCAGCATCGACCGCAGCCACCCCCCATTCGAGGGGCGAGAGCCGCGCGAGGTCGCATAGCGTCCGTTCCAGCGTCGTCACGGAGAACCCGTCGACGACGGTGATGTGCTCGCCCAGGAGGCTGGTGTTGCGCACTCTGAGCTGGGGGCTTCCGTTCCCATGGCCGGGCGTGGTGCGGATCATCGTGGCGACGCCCAGGGTGGCTTCGTCCACCGGCAGCCCGTGGAGGACGGCCGCCGAGGTGTGGCTGAAGACACTCGACTGCGCCACGTCGAGCGCCGTCGCCCTCATGAGCCGCAGATGTTCAGCCTCCGGGCTAGCCTCGGAACCGATTGCGTAGTGCCCGCGCCTGAGGCGCACGAGAGCACCTGCCTTGGCGCGGGCGCGGAGGTCTGCGGGTGAGAGGCCGAGGTCGAGGAGTTGCTTGGCGGTCCATTGCGCGTTCACGCTCCCATTGGACGACGGTGAGTGCCACCGTCGCCCGCCGCCTGGGCCAGTTGTGGATAACATCCGCGAGTTGAAGCTCGTTGTCCACAGCTCAGACCGCCCTCGCCGCTGGAGCATCCCTCACGAGCTGGAGTCGGCTCTGCGCGCGGGGGCGCCTGCCTTGGTGCCATCCGCCTGCTCTGGAGGACAGGCACCCAGCCTTAAGGCAGGCGCAAGGGGCACGCCTGCGCTCCGGGGCAGGCGCCGCGACGGAGGGCAGGCGCCACGACGGAGGGCAGGCGCGGAGCGTGGACCGGCGAGGGCGACGACGGGGACGCTGGTACGCTCGACGACAGCCGGGGTGCCCCGAGGTCGGGGCTGAGAACACACCCGCAACACCTGATCTAGGTCGTGCTAGCGAAGGGAGCCACCTCCATGACCGTGTCCGCCATCCTCAGCGCCGTCCGCGCCTCCACCCCCCTCGTCCACTGCATGACCAACACCGTCGTGCCCGAGGTCACCGCGAACGTGCTGCTCGCCGCCGGCGCCGCCCCCGCGATGATCGACCTCCCCGAGGAGGCCGCGATCTTCGCCACCGTCGCCTCCGCCCTGCTCATCAACGTCGGCAACGGCCTGAGTGAGCAGCACGAGGGCATGCGCCGCGCGGCCGCGGCCGCCGACGGGGCGGGGACGCCCTGGGTGCTCGACCCGGTCGCGGTCGGGGCTCTGCCCGTGCGCACCCAGCTCGCCCGCGACCTCCTAGCCCACCGCCCCACCGCCATCCGCGGCAACGCGTCCGAGATCCTCGGCCTGGCCGGCGCCAGCGGCGGCGGCCGCGGCGTCGACGCCACCGACGAGGTCGACGCGGCCATCGCCACCGCCCACCGCTTGTCCGCCGACACCGGCGCCGTCGTGGCCATCTCGGGTCCCGTCGATGTCATCGTCAGCGCCGGCCGCACCACCCGCGTCACGGGCGGAGACCCGCTGATGCCGCTGGTCATCGGCACGGGCTGCGCCCTCGGGGCGACGGTCGCCGCCGCGCTCGGCGCCACCCGCGACACCCACGCCCCGCACGACGCCGTCGTCGCCGCCCACGCCCTCTTCGGCGCCGCGGGGCTGGCAGCCGCCGAGCTCGCGAGCCATCCGGGCAGCTTCCGGACGGCCTGGCTCGACGCGCTGCACGCGTTGACCCCCGACGAGGTCGCCGCGCTGGTCACCGTCGAGGACGAGCCGTGAGCCAGGCCTCCCCCGGCCTCGCCGACGCCGTCGACTGGCGCCTCTACGTCGTCACCGACACCGCGCTCTCCGGCGGCCCGGACCGGGTCCCGTACATCGTCGAGCAGGCAGCTCTCGGCGGCGCCGGCGTGGTGCAGGTCCGCGACAAGCACCTCCCCGACGCCGATTTCCTGGCCCTCACCCGCGCCTGCCGCGACGCCGCCCGCCGCGCGGAGGACGTCACCGGCCGCCCGGTGGCGCTGGTCGTCAACGACCGCCTCGACGTCGCCGAGGAGCTCGGGCTGCACTTTCACCAGGGTCAGGACGACGGCGACATCCGCCAGGCGCGCCGCCGCCTGGGCACCGATCTCCTCATCGGCCTCAGCATCTCCAGCCTCGCCGAGCTCGAGGCGGAGCTGGCCGATCAGACGGCCGACGTCCTGGGGCTTTCCCCCCTCTGGGCGACCCCGACCAAGACCGACGCCGCCCCCGCGCTCGGCCCCGACGGCGCCGTCCGCCTGATCGACGCGACGTCCGGCCGGGCCAAGACCGTCGCGATCGGCGGCATCAACGCCGCCACCGCCCCCGATGCGATCGCCACCGGCGTCGACGGCATCTGCGTCGTCTCCGCGATCGCCACCGCCCCGGACCCCCGCGCGGCAGCCGCGCACCTTCTCGCACTCTGGAGGACCCGATGACCACTCCGAAGATCGTCCTCAGCATCGCCGGCTCGGACCCCAGTGGCGGCGCCGGCATCCAGGCCGACCTCAAGACCTTCACCGCACTCGGCGTCTACGGCGCCGCCGCCCTCGCCGGGCTGACCGTCCAGAACACCCAGGGCGTGCGCGCGGCCCGGCCCGTGGACCCCGACTTCGTCGCCGCGCAGATCCACGCCGTGTTCGACGACCTCCCGGTCGCCGCGACCAAGCTGGGCATGCTGTCGAACGCCGAGGTGGCCTCCGCCGTCGCCGATGTGCTCGAGGCGCGACGCGACGACGCCGGCCTCATCGTGCTCGACCCCGTCATGATCGCGACCTCCGGCGACGCCCTCCTCACCGACGACGCCGTCGAGGTGGTCCGGACGCGCCTCGTGCCGCTGGCCGACGTCGTCACCCCCAACGTGCCCGAGGCCGCGGTCCTGCTCAGGGAGGCGCCGGTGTCCGACGACAACGGCCTCATCCGTCAGGCCCGCGCGCTGGTCGCCGCCGGCGCCCGCGCCGTCCTGGCCAAGGGCGGCCACCTCTCGGGCGCGGAGATGACCGACGTCTACGCCCACGGCGACACCTTCGCGCTGCTGACCGGCCCCAGGATCGACACCCGGAACACGCACGGGACCGGCTGCACCCTCAGCTCGGCGATCGCGGCCGTCGCCGCCCGCCGTGGCGACACCCGCGCCACCGGGGTCCGGCTGGAGTCGGTCGAGGAGGCCCGCGACTACCTCATGAGGGCACTCGACTCCGGCTCGACCTGGCGTCTCAGCCGGACGCCGGACCAGGGCCACGGGCCCGTCGATCACCTCGTCGGGCGGGCGGAGGCCGGCCTGTGAGCATCGACTGGGCCCCCGGCGACTTCAGCGCCCACGCCTGGGACACCACCGCGGCCATCCGCGACCGCATCGACCGCCTCCCCCTGCTGACCGAACTCGCCGACGGCACCCTCGAGCCGCACCGCTTCGTCGAGTATCTCGGCCAGGACGACTTCTACCTGCGCGGCTACACCCGCGCGCTCGCGACGCTCGCGTCCCGCGCCCCCACCTCGGCGGCGGCCGCATTCTGGGCGCGCAGCGCGGGCGAGGCGGTCGAGGCCGAGGTGCTCATGCACGACGCTCTGCTGGCCGACGACCGGCTCCGCGACCTCCCCCGCCCCGCCGTCGCGTCCCCCACCACGCGGGCCTACGTCAACTCGCTGCTCGCGGCGACTGCGTTCGAGCCGTACCCGGTGGGCGTCGCGGCCGTGCTGCCCTGCTACTGGGTGTACGCCGACGTCGGCGCCACGCTCGCCGGCCGCGCCGCGGCGCTCAGCCCGCACCCCTACGCGGGCTGGGTCGCCGCGTACGCGGACCCGGCGTTCCAGGACGTGACGCGGCAGGCGATCGGCTGGCTCGACGACGCCGCGACGGCGGCCGACGAGGACACCCGGGCGCGCATGCTGACGGCCTTCGTCGACGCCACCCATTACGAGGAACTGTTCTGGGCGCGCTCTTACGATCTGGAGGCGTGGCAGGCCTGACAACGGCGCGCTGACTTGGACCGTTATCTGGCCGTGACATGCGGTTACGACTTTCCGTTGGCGCTCAACTAATCTGTGCCCCATGCCTGACATTGCGCAGCCCGGACGCACGCTCCCCGCAGATGAGTCGCCCAACACCGACACCCGTACGTACGGCCCCGCGTCGACCCCGACGCACCCGCTCGCGACGGCCCCCGTCGGCACGCCCCCGTTCTCCGTGGACGGGTTCGTGCGGGAGTTCCTGCACGAGCTCAACACCAACCAGGGCGTCACTCTCTCGCGTTCCAGCGTCAACGACCAGTACCTCGCGCTCGCCAGCACGGTGAAGAACTACCTCATGGCCCGCTGGCTCGAGACGAACCGCAAGACCCGCGAGGCCAAGGTCAAGACCATCGGCTACCTCTCCGCCGAATACCTGCTCGGCCGGCAGCTCGGCAACGCCCTGCTCGCCACCGACCTCAACGACATCGCCCGGCAGGGCCTGGAGCTCTGCGGCCTCGACCTGCCGACGCTGCGCGCGCAGGAGGTCGAGCCGGGCCTCGGCAACGGCGGCCTCGGCCGGCTCGCGGCCTGCTTCATCGACTCGATGGCTACCATGGACGTGCCCAGCATCGGCTACGGCATCCGCTACGAGTACGGCATCTTCCGTCAGACCTTCGTCGACGGCCGCCAGGTCGAGCAGCCCGACACGTGGCTGGCGCTCGGCTCGCCGTGGGAGTTCCCGCACCCCGAGGCCGCCGTACGGGTGGACTTCGGCGGACACACCGAGACCTATGTCGACGACGACGGCCGCGAGCGCTGCCGCTGGATCCCGGCCTGGAACGTGCTGGGCGTCCCCTACAACTACATGGTCCCCGGCTACCTCAACGGCCGCGTGAACACGCTGCGCCTGTGGAGCGCGCAGGCGACCAAGGCGTTCGACCTGCAGATCTTCAACGCCGGTGACTACGCGCAGGCAGTCCGGGCCCAGACTTTCGCCGAGAACATCTCCAAGGTGCTCTACCCGGAGGACTCGACGCCGCAGGGCAAGGAGCTGCGCCTGCAGCAGCAGTACTTCTTCGTCGCCTGTTCGCTGCGTGACTTCCTCGACAACGAACTCGAGGAGGGCTTCGACCTGCACCACCTGTCGGAGCGGATCATCTTCCAGCTCAACGACACCCACCCGGTCATCGCCGTGCCGGAGCTCATGCGCATCCTCATGGACGAGAAGGGCTTCGAGTGGGAGGAGGCGTGGGAGGTCACGAAGTCCTGCTTCGCCTACACCTGCCACACCCTGCTGCCCGAGGCGCTGGAGGTGTGGTCGACGGAGCTGCTGGGCCGCCTGCTGCCCCGCCACCTGGAGATCATCTTCGGCATCAACGAGCGGTTCCTCAAGGAGGTCCGCGCCGCGTTCCCGGGCGATGAGATGCGCGCCCGCCGCATGTCGATGATCGCCGAGCACCCGGAGCAGGGCGTGCGGATGGCGTACCTCGCCACCGTGGCCGGCACGAAGGTCAACGGCGTCGCCGAGCTGCACTCGCAGCTGCTGCGCGACAAGGTCCTGCCCGACTTCTCCCAGCTGTGGCCGGACAAGTTCACCAACGTCACCAACGGCGTCACCCCGCGTCGCTTCGTGCGCATGGCCAACCCCAAGCTGTCGGAGCTCATCACCGACGCGATCGGCAGCAACTGGGTGACCGACCTCGAGCGCCTGAAGGAGCTCGAGCCCTACGCCGACGACCCGGAGTTCCAGGCCCGGTTCAGCGAGATCAAGGCGTGGAACAAGAAGCGCCTGACCGACCTCCTGCGGCAGCGCGACGGCATCGACCTGCCGTCGGGGCACCTGCTCGACGTCATGGTCAAGCGCCTCCACGAGTACAAGCGGCAGTCGCTCAAGCTGCTGCACATCGTCTCCCTGTACGAGCAGGTCCTGTCCGGGACGCTCGCGGTGGAGGACCTGGCGCCGCGCACCGTCGTGTTCGGCGCGAAGGCTGCCCCCGGCTACAGGATGGCGAAGGACACGATCCACCTCATCAACAAGGTGGCCAAGGTCATCAACGCCGACGAGCGGCTCGAGGGCCGGCTCAAGGTCGCCTTCCCGGCGAACTACAACGTCACGCTCGCCGAGAAGCTCATCCCGGCGGCGGACCTGTCGGAGCAGATCTCGCTGGCGGGCATGGAGGCATCCGGCACCGGCAACATGAAGTTCGCGCTCAACGGCGCGCTGACCATCGGCACGGACGACGGCGCCAACGTCGAGATCCGCCGGCTGGTGGGCGACAAGCACTTCTTCCTGTTCGGCATGTCCGAGCCGGAGGTCGCCGAGTTGGGCGCGAAGGGGTACACCCCCGGCTCGTACTACGAGTCGAACCCGCAGCTCAAGGCCGCCCTGGACCTCATCCTGTCGGGCGAGTTCAGCGAGGGCGACCGCCACATGTTCGACTCGGTGGTCTACAACCTGCTCCACCAGGACCGGTTCATGGTGCTGGCGGACTTCCAGTCCTACATCGACGCGCAGGCCAGGGTCGAGGCGAAGTACGCCGACGAGGCGGCCTGGACCCGCTCCGCCATCCTCAACGTGGCGCGCACGGGCTACTTCAGCTCGGACCGCTCGATTCGCGACTACCTGCAGCGCATCTGGCACACCACGCCGATGATCTGAGACGCGACGCCGGCGTCAGCGAGGGCCCTCACCGCACGGTCGGGGCCCTCGTCAGTGTCGCCGGTGGTGACGGCCGATCGGGACCACCAGCGGGGTACCCGAGACCGGGTCCGGGATCACTCGGCTCGGGACGCCGAAGACGTCGTAGACCATCGCCTCCGTCACCACGTCCGACGGCGCCCCCGCGGCGACGATCGCGCCGTCGCGCATCGCGATCAGCCGGTCGCTGTAGCGGGCCGCGAGGTTGAGGTCGTGCAGCACCATCACCACCGTCGTGCCGCGCTGGCGGTTGAGGTCGACGACGAGGTCCAGCACCTCGACTGCCCGGGCGATGTCGAGGAACGAGATGGGCTCGTCGAGCAGCAGGGTCGCGGCGCGCTGCGCCAGCACCGTCGCGATCCACACCCGCTGCCGCTGACCCCCGGACAGCTGATCGACGCGTCGTCCGGCCAGGTCAGCCGTGCGGGTCATCTCGAGGGCCTCATCGACGGCGTCCTGATCGGACCGCGACCACCCGCCGAGCATCGCCCGGTGCGGGTGCCGTCCGAGGCCCACCAGCTCCGCGACCGTCATCGCCTCCGGCGTGATCGGCGACTGCGGCAGCAGCCCCAGCCGGCGCGCCAGCTCGCGGGCCGAGAGCGTGGCCACGTCGTCGCCGTCGAGCAGGATCTGCCCCGTCGACGGCGCCAGGAGCCGGCTGAAGCCGCGCAGCAGCGTGGACTTGCCGCAGCCGTTGGGCCCGACGATGCTGGTGATCCGCCCGGCGGGCACCTCCACGTCCAGGTCCCGGGCGACGATCCGGTCGCCGTAGCCCAGCGTCACGGAGCGCGCGATCAGCTCACCCATGGATGTCCTCCTCCGAGGTCGAACGCAGCAGCAGCGCCACCAGCATGGGCGCGCCGAGGAGGCCGGTGATGATCCCCACCGGCAGGGGTCCCCAGGGCCAGCGGGCGTCGCCCAGCAGGTCCGCCCCGAGCACGACGGCGGCGCCGACGAGCGCTGCCAGCGGCAGCGACGACCGGCCGGAGTTGAGCCGGCGCGCGATCGGCCCGGCCAGCAGGCCGACGAAGGCGATGGGCCCGGCCACCGAGGTGGCGGAGGCGGTGAGTAGCACCACCACCAGCAGCACCGCGAGCCGCACGCGCGGCACCCGAATGCCCAACCCGCCGGCCAGATCGTCGCCCACCTCGATCAGCCTGAGCGGCCGGCCGAGGAGCAGGAGTAGCGGCAGCCCCACCGCGACCGCCACCCACAGCCGCGACACCCCGTCCCACGTCATGGCGTTCAGGCTCCCGCTCAGCCACCGCATGGCGTCGCGCGCCTGGTAGACGCTGCCGCGGATGAGCACCCAGTGGATGACGGCCTGCAGCGCGAACGCCAGGCCGAGCCCGATGAGGATGATCCGGTTCGACGCCGAGTGCGCGCCCCCGGAAAGCACGAAGATGCCGAGCGCCACCGCCAGGCCGCCCGCGAACGCGGCGGCCGTGACCTGCGCCCCGGTGAGCCCCGCCACCACGAGCCCGGTGACCGCGGCCGCGCTGGCACCAAGCGTCACACCCATCACGTCGGGGCTGGCCAGCGGGTTGCGCAGCATCGACTGGAACGCCGCCCCTGAGCCGCCGAGCGCGAGCCCGGCCGCCAGCGCGACCAGCGCCGTCGGCAGCTTGGTCTCCAGAAAGATGAAGCTGGCCGGCCCCAGATCGGCGCCGAGGAGGATCCGCACGGCGTCGGGGGCGGCGATCTGGTAATCGCCGAGCAGCGCGCGGGCCACGAACAGCGCGACGGTCGCCGCCGCGGCGGCGGCGAGGACGAGCCGACGACGGCGCGCCGTCGCGGCCCGGAGTGCGGCGGCGGTCATGCGTGCACCGACCTGCGTACCAGAGCCACCAGCACGGGCGCGCCGAGCAGGAGGACGACGAGGCCGGCGGAGATCTCCGCGGGCGGCATGACGACGCGCCCGATGATGTCGGCGGTCAGCAGCAGCACCGGGCCCAGCAGCACCGAGCCGGCGATGACGACGCGGTAGTCAGGGCCCATGAGCAGGCGGACGATATGCGGCACGACGAGGCCGACGAAACCGATGGGGCCGACGACGGCGACGGAGCCGGCCGCCAGCAGCACGGCGCCGGTGCCCAGCAGGGCCCTCGTCCGGCCGATCCTGGTGCCGAGCGCGGTGGCGAGGTCGTCGCCGACCGCCAGCGTGTTGAGCGTCGATCCGGCCCACACCGTCAGGACGGCACCGAGGACCAGGACGGGCAGGGACGGCAGCAGCAGCGGCAGCCCGCGGCCGCCGATGGACCCGACCTGCCAGAACCGCATCACCTCGAGCGCGGCCTGGTTGCGGATGGTGACGGCGGACACGGCGCTGAGGCAGGCGGCGGTGACGGCGGCACCGAGGAGCACCAGAAGCACGGGGTCCGGCCGGCCGCGGCTGAGGAGCGCGACGAATCCGGCGGCGGCGCCGGCGCCGAGCAGCGCGAGCGCCACGACGGTGCCCTGCGAGGCGCCGATCCCCGTGACGACGCCCACGGCGACGGCGAGCGCGGCCCCCGCATTGATCCCGAGCAGGCCCGGATCGGCGAGCGGGTTCCGGGTGACGCCCTGGAGGACCGCCCCGGACAGGGCGAGCGCCGCCCCGCAGACCACGCCCACGAGGGTGCGGTCCACGCGGGCGGCCAGGATGGTGGCGGTGGCGGGGTCGGCGCCGGTGAGGAACCCGACGACGTCACCGACGGGCACGCTCACAGCGCCGATCGCGAAGGACGCCAGGACGCCGGTCGCCAGGCCGCCGACGGCGATGGCGCCGCCGGCCGCCCGGGGGACGGTCACTGGACCTTCGCCGCGGCCTCCGCGAGCAGCGGCACGAACTTCTCGACCGCGATCGGGATGCTCAGCGGGGTCGGGCTGGACAGCGGGAGCGCCAGCGTGGGGTCGTCGGCTGCGACGAACGCCCCGCTCTTCAGGGCCGGCAGGTCCTGGATGAGGGGCGCGGCCTGGATGTCGGCGAGCTTCACCGAGTCGTCGGTGTAGAAGACGATGACGTCGGCGTCGAACTCGGCGGCCCGCTCGGCCGACACGTCGACGGAGAACTGGCCGGGGGCGCCGCCGCTCAGCTCCGTGACGATGGCCGGGGTCTCGAAGCCGACGGCGTCGAGGAATCGCGGCCGGGCGTCCGTCGCGGTGTACACCCCGAACTTGGAGTAGTCCGCGGCGGCGAACCACAGCCAGGCCGCGCTCGTGCCGGCGATCTCCGGGTACTCGGCTCCGGCCTGCTGCAGCAGGGCGGTGGTCTCGGCCTCGACCTCAGCGGCCAGCTCGCTGCGGCCCACCGCCCGGCCGACGAGTTCGAGCGAGTCCTGCCAGGACGTCGACCACGGCGCCTCCGGGTACGCGACGACCGGTGCCACGCGGCTGAGCGTGTCGTACTCCTCCTGCGTCAGGCCGGAGTTGGTGGCGAGGATGAGGTCTGGCTCGAGCGCCACGATCTCCTCGATGGGCGCGCCCGCGGAGTCGTCGTAGCGGGTGGGCTGCTCGCCGCCCAGCTCGGCGACGGCGGCGTCGAACCAGTCCGTGGACCCCTGGGCGTTGCCGCCCCACGTGATCTCCACGGCGCCGACGGGCACCACGCCCAGCGAGACGAGGGTCTCGTGGTCGGTCCAGCCGACGGTGGCGATGCGGGTGGGCTCGGCCTCGATGACCGCCTCGCCCAGGGCGTGGGTGACGGTGACCGGGAAGGCGTCAGTCGCCGGCGCTGAGGACGCGGCCGGCGCGGTCGAGGAGGCGGCGTCGGGGGTCGGCGTCGCGGGGCCGGTGCTGCAGGCCGTCAGGGCGAGCGCGGCGAGCGCCGCCCCCGCCACGCGGAGGGAGAGGGACATATCGGTTTCCTTCGGGGTGATCGTGCCGGTCAGACGCGCGCCTGGCCGAGCTTCCAATAGCCGGAGAACAGCACCTGCCGCCGCGCGACGCCGCGCCCGCTGACGAGCAGCCGGCGGCACGAGGCGGCGAGGTCGCTCTCTCCGCAGAGGTAGAAGTAGTCGAACGCTGTGGCGTCGGCGTCGGCGAGGGCCGCGCGGGCGACCTCACCCGGGATCCGGTCGTGGCGGGTCAGCACGGTGAGGCCGGGATGCCACGGCAGCGGCGTGAGGTGGGCCAGGTCCGGTGTCTCGACGATGATGCGGCAGTCGGGTCCGAGGTCGTGCCGCTCCATGATGGCCGCGAGCCCGGGGGCCGCGGTCTCGTCGACGACGAAGCAGATCCGGTCGGAGTCGCCGGGCAGGAACAGTGCGCCGCACTGGCGGACGCCGACCCGGTCTCCCGGGCGGACGGTCAACGCCCAGGCCGACCCAGGGCCAGAGGTGCCGTGGGTGACGATGTCGACGTCGATGGTGCCCGCGACGTCGTCGTGTCGACGCACTGTGTACCACCGCAGGGCCGGCCGGGCGTGCTCGGGCAGCTCGGCGACGGCGGCCCGGATGTCGACCCGATCTGGATCGGGGAGGACGAGCCTCTGCCCGGTGGGCGGCATCAGCAATCCGAGGAACTCGTCGGCGCCGGACGTCCGTAGTCGGACGAACTCCGCGGCCCCGAGGGTGACCCGGCGCACCGCGGCGGCGGGGGCGGCGACCGCCAGGACCTCGGCCTCGACGAGGAGCTGTCCGCTCGGCTCAGGGGTCGCGGCCATGGCGCTGCCGGCGCGGCGCCGTGCCGTTCGGGATCGGGGCTGCTCGGCCTGCGTCGCGATGCTCACGCGGTAAGGTTAGCCTAACCTGTGCTTTTGGCAAACGGTGTCTTGCGAAATAAGGCAGGATCCTCGGAACCCGGGGCGGCCTAGACTGACGGCATGCCCGACGACCTGGTCCCGCGGCCTCGGATGCGAGCCGGCGATGCCGACCGCGACGATACCTTGCGTGTGCTGCAGCAGGCGCACGCGGCCGGCCGGCTCAGCGTCGAGGAGCTGGGCTCCCGGCAGGACGCTGTGCTCGCCGCGCAGTACGTCGACGACCTGCTTCCGGTGGTCGCGGACCTGCCGGAGGGAGCGCTCCTGCAGGCCGGGCCGGCCGTCGCGATGCCATCGCCAGCGACGACCGACGTCGGCATGTCAGTCACCTTCATGACCGGCCGCGACGTCGACCTGGCGCCGGGCACGAGCCTCTACCGCAACTTCGCGTGTTGGGGCGGCGACGACATCATCCTCGACCGGGCGCTCGGCCCAGGCGTGCTGCTCACGCTCGAACTGTCCGCCGTGATGGCCGGACACGACATCTACGTACCCGAGGGCGTGCGGGTCATCGACGAGTCGTTCGCCATCATGGCGGGCAACGACATCGACCAAGACGCGCGCGGCGACGGCTCCAACGGCACGCTGATCCTCAAGGGATTTCTCTTCTGGGCCGGCCACGACGTCAAGCTGTCGCGGCGGGAGCGGGGCTGACTGCTCAGCGCGACGGCGGCAGCGCGAGGCGGCGGGCGGGCCGGAACCGCCCGGCGTGCACGGCGCCCGACGACTCCGCCGTGAACACGCGCGCCGCGCGGTCCGACGACTGCAGCCGGCGCACCAGGTCGGCCAGGCGATCGAGCTGTTCGCGCACGCCGTCGAGTTCGGCCTCCAGCGCCAGGATGCGCCGGATCCCTTCGAGGTTGATGCCCTCGTTCTGGCTCAGGTGCTGGACGTGGCGGAGCTTGGCGATGTCGCGCAGCGAGTATCGCCGGCCTCGGCCGCGCGTGCGCTGCGGGACGACGAGGCCGAGCCTGTCGTATCCCCGCAGCGTCTGGGCGTGCATGTCCGCCAGCGACGCCGCCACCGAGACGGTGAAGACCGGCGCATCGATGTCGAACCGCTGGGGAAAGCTGTCCATGGTCAGCTCCCGAACAGTGCGTCGCGCGGGTTGGCCTGGTGCGCCTTCTCGGCGTACTCCTGCAGCGCGCGCTTGGCGTCGTCGGTCAGCCCGTCGGGCACCTGGACGTTGAGCGTCACCAGCAGGTCGCCCAGCGAGCCGTCCGGTTTGCGGGCGCCCTTGCCGCGGACCCGCATGGTGCGCCCGTTCGGCGTGCCCGGGGGGACGCGGAGCTTGACGTTGGGCCCGGCGAGGGTCGGGATGGTGATCTCCGCGCCCAGCGTCGCCTCCGTGAACGTGACCGGCACCTCCAGCGTGAGGTTGTGGCCCGTGCGCCCGAACAGCCGGTGGGGCGTCACCGCGACCGTCACGTACAGATCGCCCGGCGCACCGCCGTTCTCGCCGGCCGCGCCCTTGCCCTTGAGCCGGATGCGCTGCCCGTCCGAGACGCCGGCGGGGATGCGGACCTGCATGGTCTTGGCGGACCGGCCGCGGCCGGAACCGGCGCAGTCGGGGCAGGGGGTGTCGACGATCAGGCCGCGGCCCAGGCACTCCGTGCAGGGTTCGCTCATGTGGAAGACGCCGCCGGCCTGCGTGGATTGCATGCCGGAGCCCTCACACTTCGGGCAGACGCGCGGCAGCGTGCCGGCCTTGGCGCCGGTCCCCCGGCACGACGGGCACGGCTGGTCGCTGATGGTGCGCATGGTGACGGTGGCGCCCTCGACGGCCTGCTCGAAGCTGATGGTCACGTCGCCTTCGATGTCGGCGCCGCGGCGGGGGCCGCGCTTCGTGGTGCGCCGCGTGCCCCCCGTCGCGCCGAACAGACCGCCGAACAGGTCGCCGAAGCCCGCCGTCGACGCGGTGCCCCCGCCGGCGTTGCGGAAGAGGTCCTCGAACCCCGCCGGTCCGCCGCCCGGGCCGGGCTTGGAGAACTTGAAGCCGCCGCCGAACAGGCTGCGGGCCTCGTCGTACTCCTTGCGCTTCTCGGCGTCGCTGAGGATCGCGTTGGCCTCGGACGCCTCCTTGAACCGGGCGAGGGCGGCCTGGTCGTCGGGGTTCTGATCCGGGTGGTTGTCCCGGGCGATCCTCCGGAACGCCTTCTTGATGTCGTCGGCCGACGCGGTCTTGGAGACGCCGAGGACCTTGTAGTAGTCCTTCTCGAGCCAGTCCTTCGTGCTCATCTACTCGATCATCTCCTTTCGGCGTGGGTCGATCAGGGGTGGGCGACGGCGACCCGCGCCGGGCGGATCACGCGGCCGTGCAGCGAATAGCCCTGCTGCATGACCTGGGAGACGGTGACGACCTCGACGGGCTGGTCGAGCGGCGCGGACATCAGCGCCTCGTGGCGGGTGGGGTCGAACTCCTCCCCCACGTCACCGAACGCGACCAGGCCATGCTTGGCCGCCACCTTCTGCAGCTCGTCGGCGATCATCTTGAAACCGCCCTCGAGGGTCTCGTGCTGCTTGGCCAGCTCGATGTGGTCGAGCACGGGCATGAGATCCCCGACGACGACCTCGATACCGGCCTGGCGCGCCAGGTCCCGGTCCCGGTCGACGCGCTTCTTGTAGTTGACGTACTCGGCGTGGACCCGCTGGAGGTCGAGCGTCCGCTCGGCCACGAGGGACTCCAGCTCGGCGAGGCGCGCGTCACGCGGGTCCTGGTGGACGCCCCCCTCGTGCTCGTCGACGAGGGCTTCGGCTTCCTCGGCCCGCGCGTCGGCTGCTTCCATGTCCTGAACGGCCTCGGGCGAGGGTGCCGAGTCGGCACCCCCACCCTGAGCCTCGCCGTTCGGACCGAACTGCGAATCGGTCACTTGTCGTCCTTCTCCTCGTCGACGATCTCGGCCTCAACCACGTCGCCGTCGCCCTGCTGGCCCGACTCCGTGCCCGCGTCGGAGGTCTCCGACTCCTGGGCCTTCGCCTGGGCAGCAGCGTAGATGGCCTGGCCCATGGAGGCGGCCTTCGTGTTGAGGTCGTCGATCGCGGCCTTGACCGCGTCGTTGTCCTCGCCCTTCAGGGCCTCCTTGAGCGCGTCGGTGGCCTCGACGACGGGCGCCTTGACGTCCTCGCCGATGGTGTCGGCGTGCTCGGCCAGCAGCTTCTCGGTGCGGAACACCAGGGCGTCACCCTCGTTGCGCATCTCGACGGCCTCGCGGCGCTTGCGGTCCTCCTCGGCGTGCGACTCGGCGTCGCGCACCATGCGGTCGATGTCTTCCTTGGACAGCGCCGAGCCGCCGGTGACAGTCATCGACTGCTCCTTGCCGGTGGCGAGGTCCTTGGCGGACACGTGGACGATACCGTTGGCGTCGATGTCGAACGTGACCTCGATCTGGGGCACCGAGCGGGGGGCCGGCAGGATGCCGGTCAGCTCGAAGTTGCCCAGCGACTTGTTGTCGCGGGCGAACTCGCGCTCGCCCTGGTAGACCTGGATCATCACGGCAGGCTGGTTGTCCTCAGCGGTCGTGAAGACCTCCGAGCGCTTGATCGGGATCGTGGTGTTGCGCTCGATGATCTTGGTCATGACGCCGCCCTTGGTCTCGATGCCGAGGCTCAGCGGGGTGACGTCGAGCAGCAGCACGTCCTTCACCTCGCCCTTCAGGACGCCGGCCTGCAGCGACGCGCCGAGCGCGACGACCTCATCCGGGTTGACGCCCTTGTTGGGCTCCTTGCCGCCGGTCAGCTCCTTGACCAGGTCGACGACGGCCGGCATGCGGGTCGAGCCGCCGACCAGCAGGACGGTGTCGATCTTGTCGATCGACGTCTTGGCGTCGTTGATGACCGCGTTGAACGGCGCACGGCACCGGTCGAGCAGGTGCTGCGTCATCCGCTGGAACTCCGAGCGGGTGAGCTTCTCGTCGAGGTGCAACGGGCCCTCGGAAGACGCGGTGATGTAGGGCAGGTTGATCGAGGTCTCCGAGGCGGAGCTCAGTTCGATCTTCGCGCGCTCCGCGGCTTCCTGCAGGCGCTGGCGGGCCATCTTGTCCTTCGACAGGTCGACGCCGTTCTTGTTCTTGAACTGCGTGACGAGCCAGTCGACCACGACCGAGTCCCAGTCGTCGCCACCGAGGCGGTTGTCGCCCTTGGTGGCCTTGACCTCGAACACGCCGCCGTCGATCTCGAGCAGCGAGACGTCGAACGTGCCGCCACCGAGGTCGAACACGAGCACGGTGTGCTCCTGGTCGCCCTTGTCGAGGCCGTAGGCCAGCGCCGCGGCGGTGGGCTCGTTGATGATGCGGTCCACGACCAGGCCCGCGATCTCGCCGGCCTCCTTGGTGGCCTGACGCTCGGCGTCGGAGAAGTACGCCGGGACGGTGATGACCGCGTTGGTGACGGACTCACCGAGGTACGCCTCGGCGTCGCGCTTCAGCTTCTGCAGCACGAAGGCGCTGATCTGCTGGGGGCGGTAGTCCTTGCCGTCGATGGTGGTCTTCCAGTCCGTGCCCATGTGGCGCTTGACGGAGCGGATGGTTCGGTCGACGTTGGTGACCGCCTGACGCTTGGCGACCTCACCGACGAGGACCTCGCCGGAGTTCGAGAACGCGACGACCGACGGGGTCGTGCGCGAGCCTTCTGCGTTGGGGATAACGGTGGGCTCGCCGCCCTCGAGGACGGCGACGACAGAGTTGGTGGTGCCGAGGTCGATGCCTACTGCACGAGCCATGGGTTCCTCCTGTGTAGGTGGGTTCAAGTCTTCAAGTTCGATGGTTCTTGAGCCGAGCTGACTCAAGTTAACCACAAGCCGGCGTCCCGCTCAAGCCGGGTTGAGTCGACCCGGCTCAACCTTTGTGCGCCCACTCAGCTCGCCCGGGGCGACTCCCTCAGGGTCGCCGGCCAAGGCTCCAGGGAGGCCGTCCCGGCTAGGCTGACGGGCATGGAACCCCTCCTCGCCCTCATCGCGAACGCCAAGGACGGCACCATCACGACGCTGCGCGTCGCCGACGGGAGCCTCGCCGCTGTCGCCACCACCGCCGTCGCCCCCGGGCTCCCCCTGGCGGTCGACCGCGACCGCCGGTTGGTGTTCGCCGGCACGAGCGACCCGACGGGGGTCAGCGTCCTGCGGCTGGCCGACGACGGCTCGTTGGAGCCCATCGCGTCGTACCCCGCGCATGGGGCCCCGGTGTACCTCACGCTGTCGAGCGACGGCGGGCTGCTGTTCAGCGCGTCCTATCACGACCACGTCGGAGAGGTGTGGCAGGTCTCGGCGGAGGGCGCGCTCACTCCCGTCGGGGAGCCCATCCGCCGGCAGAACATGCACAGCGTCATCCTCAGCCCCGACGACCGCTTCGCCTACTTCGTCTCCCTGCGCGAGGACCTGGTGGCGCAGTTCGCCGTCGGTCCCGACGGCGCGCTCACGCCGCTCGACCCGCCCACCGCCCCGGCGCCGGAGGGATCGGGCCCGCGGCATCTCATCCTCGACGCCGCCGCCACCTCGCTGTACGTGAACACGGAGTACTCCGGCGAGGCCCTGCGCTACCGGCGGGATCCCGAGACGGGGACGCTGGACGTGGCCGAGCGGGTCACCAACATCCCGATCGACCGAGGGCTGTCGCACAGCCGCTTCGGCGCCGACCCCCGCGCCGAGGACCTGATCTGGGGCTCAGACCTGCGCCTCAGCACCGACGGCCGGCGTCTCTACAGCGCCGAGCGCACGCGCGGCACGATCACCGCCGTGGAGGTCGGCGCCGACGGCGCCCTGGGCCGGGCCACGGCGCACTCAGACGTGGTCGCGCAACCGCGACACTTCGTCGTCCTTCCCGACGACACCCTGCTGGTGGCGTCGGAGATCGATCGGGTCGTTGCCCTGTACCGGCCGGATGCCGACGGGGCGCTGACGGAAATCGCGCGGCACGCCGTCGGCCTCGGGGCCAACTGGATCGAGATCCTCTGACGGTCAGAGGGTCGCGAGGTCGACGTTGCCGATGCCGGGGTTGTGGCGGCGGATGTCGAGCTTGCGCTCCAGATCCTCGATGATCGCGACCGAGAAGTTCTCCTCGTACAGCGACTGACAGCTGCCCAGCCCACCGGGGCTGAACACGTTGACCTCCATGAGCTTGTCGCCCACGATGTCGAGCCCGACGAGGAACATGCCGTCGGCGACGAGCTTGGGCCGCACGACGTCGACCATGGCCAGCATCTCGTCGGTCACCTTGACCGCGAATGCCTCACCGCCCGCGGACATGTTGGACCGGATGTCCGACCCGCTCGATTTGCGCCGGAAGGCCGCGTACTTGCCGTTGACGACGAGCGGCTTGCCGTTCATGACGAACATCCGCACGTCGCCGTTCTTCGCCTCCTCCAGATACTCCTGCGTCACGACGTAGCCGTCACGCGCGATGGCCTCGATGATCTGGTTGAGGTTCGGCGACTCGTCGGTGTTGACGAGGAAGACCCCGCTGCCCCCTGAGCCCTGCAGCGGCTTGAGGACAGCCCGCCCCCCGAGGTCGCTGACGAAGGAGGCGATCTGCTCGCGGTCGCGCGAGATGAGGGTGCGGGGTCGCACCACCTCGGGGAAGTGCTGGAAGTACGCCTTGGACAGCGCGTTGGCCAGGCTGCCCGGGTCGTTGACCACCAGGACGCCGGTCGAGGCGATGAGCTGTCCGAACGCGACGCCGGCGTTGTTCGCCCACGCCGCCTCGTGCGCGTCGTCGGCGGGGTCGCTGCGCAGCATCACGACGTCCATCTCCGACAGCGTGACCCGCTCCTCCACCTCAGGCTTCTGCACGTCGTCGAGATAGCGCTCGAGCGACCGGTAGTTTTTGCCCGTCACTCCCCGTGCCCGGGCGCTGAGCGAACCGTCCGGCTCGTAGGCGAAGTTGCCCATGCCGATGAGCCACGCCTCGTGGCCCATGGTCGTGGCCTGCATGGCGAGCCGGGTCGTGGTGTACGTGGCCTTCTCGGTGAGGACGTCGTTGACGACGAATCCGATTCTCATGCTGCAGCACCTTTCTGGATGAGTGCGGTGGGGTCGGTGGTCCGGGCCGCGACGTCGAGCCGCTCCCGACCGGTCGGGTCGTCGAACCAGCGCGGGATGAGCACAGGGGGGTGCAGGACCCCGCGGGCCTCGAGGTCGTCGGCCAGCGGGAGGTCGACGAGGGAGAACTTCCCGAGGAACAGCGCATCGAGTGTCCCGCCGCGGCGCAGGTGCGCCAGGAGGTCGAGCAGGCCGCGGAGATAGATCGCATCCTTGGTCAGGCCACCGGAGCGGAAAACGCGCATGACGGTCGTGTAGGCGCCGCCCGGGTGGAAGCCCTCGTCGACGAGGGCGGACCAGCACTCGCGGAACCCGGCCCCACCGAGCATGCGGTGCACGCTGACGACCCGGCCGGCCAGCTGCCGCAGCCGGGTCGCGGTCAGCTCCCCGCTGGCGATCTCGGCCAGGACGGCGAGCCCCTCCTGCGTCTCGTCGTAGCCCGCCAGCCCCGTGCCGAGCACCTGGAGGGGCTGGTGCGAGCCGTTGACCTGGGTGACCAGGTGGGTCCCCACCTCGTGCTGGATCAGGGCCGTGGCACGGTCGCAGGCCACCGACGCCTCCGGTCCGATGAGCAGCAGGTTGCCGGAGACCATGACCCCGGTGGAGTCCGGCCGGATCTCGGCGTGGATGTCGACGTCGGGCTCGAGCGAGCGGTAGTAGTCGATCTCCTCGCGAGCCAGGTCGAGGAACTCCTCGGCTGTCAGCCGGTCCCCGCCCCAGGACTGCGGCTCGACCCGGGCCAGGATGGCGTCGGCCGCGGTGAGGAGGTCGGGGTGCACGCCTCCGTAGAGCTCCACGCTGAGCGTTCGGAAGTCGGCGGAGTCCCGCGCACGGAGCATGGCCAGCTGCAGCCCGAGCTCGCGCTTCTTGCCCTCAAGCAGGGACGCGACGGTGCCGTCCCGCACCGCACCGACGTCGATGCGCTCGAGCACCGTTTGGAGCACCTCCGGATCGGTTTCGAGTTCGCGGTAGGTGAAGGTGGGCTCGTCGACGTCGCCGGCCAGGAAGGCGTCCTTGACGTCGTCGGCGTCGACCGGCGTCACGTCGAGGACGAACCGGAAGCTCTGCCCGAGCTGGGACAGCTGATGATCGATGGCGCGGTCGATGACCGCCACTGGGTTGTCAGTCACGGGGCAGCGCCTCCAGGACCGGGTCCATCGTGGCGGCGAGCGCCCGCGACAGGAAGGTGATGCGGTCGTCGTCGGGGACGCCCGTCCACTCGTCCATGAAGGTCTTCTTGAACTCGATCGCGAGCACGCAGCCGACGCCTGCGTAGCGGTCGTGGACCCACCAGGCAAGGTTCTGTCCCTTGAACTTCACGTTCTCGCGGATGTCGAAGCCCTGGCCGAGCATCGAGCCGCGGAAGGCGTCGACCACCCCCTGGAAGCGGTCGAGATCCACCGAGCCGGTACCCAGGTTGATCTCCGGGTTCTCGACCCACGGCTCGGCGTCGGCCTCCTCACCGTGGCGGCGGTGGTTGTAGGAGTGCACGTCGTAGAGGACGAACGGGCCACGGGCCGCCACGGCGTCGAGGCGCTCCCCCAGCGCCGCGAAGAAGCCGTCGTAGACCTCGAGTGAGCGAGCGACGACGTCGTCCGGGAGCGGATCGACCGACCACATGTGCAGGCCCCACGCGTCCTCGGGCCGGCGGTACACCGCCTTCTCCCGGACGCGGTTCAGATCGGTCTCGAAGCGCGAGCGGTGCACCCGCACCCTGGCGGGCGCCAGCGCCGCGATGCGGTCGGTGTAGGGGTCCTCCTCGCGGAACCGGTCGTCCTCGGGCAGCACCATCAGGTCTGCGACCTCCGGCCGCAGATCATGCCCCCCGTGGATGGACGTGGCGACGAGTTGCCCGGACCAGTCCCCGACGAAGTCGAATGGTTCCATGCCCCCATCCTTACCCCGCTCCGGGGAGGACGACACGGATCCGGGTGAAGATTCAGCCCTCGATGAGTGCGCGCAGCGCGCCGGCGTCGCGCGGCAGCTCCACCACGTGCCGAGGCAGATCCTCGATGCCGGCGAATCGCTCGGGGCGGGGCGGCACCTGGCCGGTCGCCTCGACGATGGTGGCGGCGAACTTCACTGGCAGCGCCGTCTCGAGCACGACGATGGGTGCCGGCACCCCGCTGGCGCGCGCGACGTGCACGGCGTCGGCGGTGTGCGGGTCGATCATCACGCCGTCGGCGTCGAGGACGCGGCGGATCTCCGCCAGCCGGTCCGCGTGCGTGGAGGCCCCGGCCACGAACCCGAACCGCTCGAGCTGGCCGGCGAACTCGGGTGTCGCCGAGAGGTCGAACTCGCCGTCGGCCAGGTCGTCGACGAACAGCGCCCGCAGGCGGTCGGCGTCGCGGCCCAGGAGATCGAAGACGAACCGCTCGAAGTTCGAGGCCTTCGAGATGTCCATGGATGGCGACGACGTGGCCAGCGTCTCGGACGCCCCGCGGATGCGATAGCGCCCGGTGCGGAAGAACTCCTCGAGCACGTTGTTCTCGTTGGTGGCCAGGATCAGGCGATGGATCGGCAGCCCCATCTGGCGGGCGATGTGCCCGGCCGCGATGTTGCCGAAGTTGCCCGACGGAACCGCGAAGCTCACGGGGGCGTCCCCGGGGATCTGCAGCCAGGCGGCGAAGTAGTACACGACCTGGGCCATGAGCCGGGCCCAGTTGATCGAGTTCACGGCGCCGAGGCGGTGCCGGGCCTTGAAGTCGGCGTCGGCGTTGAGTTCCTTGACCAGGTCCTGGCAGTCGTCGAACACGCCCTCGACGGCGATGTTGACGATGCCGGGGTCGTCGATCGAGAACATCTGCGCCTGTTGGAAGGGGGTCATGCGCCCCCGCGGCGACAGCATGAACACCCGCACGCCCGGCTTACCGAGCAGCGCGTACTCCGCCGAGGAGCCGGTGTCACCGGACGTGGCCCCCACGATGGTGATGGTCTCGCCCCGCCGGGCCAGTTCGTAGGCGAACAGCTCCCCCAGCAGCTGCATCGCCATGTCCTTGAAGGCCGCGGACGGCCCGTTGCTGAGGTGCGCCAGCCACAGCCCGTCGCTGAGGCGAGTGACCGGCACGACGGCCGGATCGAGGAACTTCTCCGGGGCGTAGGCCCGTTCGACGATGCCGCGGAGGTCGTCGGCCGGGATGTCATCGACGAAGAGGCGCACGATCTCGAAGGCCAACCCCGCGTATCCGTCGCGGGCGAGGAGTTCCCGCCACGCCTCCAGGGTCTCGGGGGTCACCGTCGGGTAGGCCTCCGGCAGGTACAGCCCGCCGTCGGCGGCCAGGCCCTCGAGCAGGATGTCGCTGAACCGCTTGCCGGGCCGGCCCGAGGTGTCACGGGTGGAGATGTAGCGCATGCGCGCCATGCTACCGAGCTAGTTCTTGATGTCGCGCCGCTCGAACAGCGGGAGCGTGACCGCCGCCACCAGCAGGACCACCAGCAGGTGGTAGACGACCGCCTCCACCCGGCCGATCGTCAGGAACATCTCGCCTGCCATGTTGTAGGACTCGGCCGATCCGTGGAGCAACGCGTAGGCCTGCTGGGTCGGCAGGAGGTGGTACACCCACCCCGGCAGAGTGGCCTCGACGCTCAGCGACAGCGTCAGCACGTCGACGACGAACACCCCGAGCAGGAGCGTGGCCGCGAGGCTGGCCCCGCCCGCCAGCACCGTCAGCAGCCCGCCCAGACTGCCGAGCACGAGCCCGTAGAAGAGAGCCGCCAGGACGAGTCCCAGAAGGGCTGGCGTGGCGTCGAACGCCTCGTAGCCGTTGAGGGCGATGAACCAGATGGCAGACACGACGGTGCTGACCACCGTGGCGATGGCCATCACGCACCCGCCCAGGAGCCCCGAGACCGCGCTGCGCGTGAGCACCAGCGCGGTCCTGCGCGGGGTGAAGGTGAGCTGGGTGGCCACGGCGCCGGACCGGAAGTCGGAGCCGACGTAGAGCACGGTGATCCCGAGCGTCATCACCGCGACCATCACGACGAACGGCAGGATGCCCGACTCGACGACGACCGAGAACGGCCAGGGGTCCCGCAGGAAGTCGGCCACGCTGCACTCCGGACAGTCCCCGACGGGGATGCTGTCGAACGTCGCCTGGGCCTCCGCCAGCTCCTGCTGCGAGAGCGGCCGGGCCGCGTCCATCCACAGCATCGGCGCCGCGAGGCTGACCAGCAGCACCGCGAGCAGCCCCCAGAGGAACCGGCGCCGGTAGCGGAGCCGGTTGAGTTCGGCGCGCAACAGGTCCATCACGCCACCTCCCGCCGGCGGCCCTGGGCGCCGACGAGATCCGCGCCCGAGGTGAGATCCAGGAAGACGCGCTCGAGGCTCTCCCGCTCCAGGGACAGGTGGTCGGGCCAGAGGTCCGCCCGACCGAGCTCGCGCGCGATGTCGGCGGGGCAGGGCGCGGCCGCGCTCCGGGCGAGGACCCGCACCCCGCCCTCGGCCGGTTCGACGCGCCACCCGGCGCGCCGCAGCACCTCCGCCGCGGCCACCGGCCGGTCGATCCCGACCCGGACGTGCGGCGTCGCTCCCTCCAGGAACTGGCCCATGGGGCCCGCCGCGACGACGCGGCCCTGCGCGATGATCGACACCGAGTCGGCGACCTGCTCGATCTCAGACAGGATGTGCGACGACACCAGCACGGTGATCCCCGCGTCAGCCAGGTCGCGCATCGTGGCACGGATGTCGCGGATGCCGACGGGGTCCAGCCCGTTGGTGGGTTCGTCGAAGATGAGCAGCTCGGGGCGCTTGAGCAGGGTCGCCGCGATGGCCAGCCGCTGCTTCATCCCGAGCGAGTAGGTGCCGAAGTCGCGGTCGGCGTCGGTGCCCAGGCCGACCTCGAGGAGCACCTCCGTCACGCGTCGACGGTGGACGCCGATCGAGTCGGCCAGGACGTCGAGGTTGTGCCGTCCGGTCATGCGCGGCGCGAAGCGGGGCGACTCGACGATGGCGCCGACCCGTCCGATGACCCGCGGCAGCTCGGCCGGGACCTCGTGCCCCAGCAGCCGGACCGTGCCGGCGTTGGCCCGGACGAGCCCCAGGAGGATGCGGATCGACGTGGTCTTGCCCGAGCCGTTGGGGCCGAGGAGCCCGTGGACGCCACCACGTGGCACCCGCAGGTCCAACCCGGCCAGGACCCGCCGCCCCCCGTAACGCTTCACCAACCCCGTGGCCTCCACGGCCCAGTCGGAAGCCCCGTCGGGCCAGGCGATGTGAGTCATGGCACCGACGCTAGTCCGTGCGGCGCCCGCCCCGGATCCGCCCGTGGTCCCTGCGGGATGGGCCCGCGGTCGTCCTAGCGGCCCGCTGCGGGCAGGGGGCTGACCGCGGCGCGGGCCATCCACCGCCACAACAGCCCCAGGGGGACCGCCACCAGCGGCATCGCGATGAGCGGCGGCATCATCGTCTGGAGCGCGGGGAGCAGGGTGAAGCCGACCACGACCACCAGCCAGGCCCGATGCCAGCGGGCCCCGGTGCGCCAGAAGACGTACAGCGGCAGCAGCCAGGTGAGGTACCAGGGCTGCAGCGCCGGGCCCAGGACACAGAACGCCGCCAGCACGGCCATCGCGAAGGCCCAGGGGTCGCGCGGGTCGTCGCCGCGGGGCCCCAGCTTGACCCAGGCCACGGCTACCGCGGCGAGGATGAGCAGTGTCGACACGGCGGTGACGATCGAGTTGGCGGCGTCGTCGGTGAGGGGGTAGCGCAGCCCCTCGGCTACCCATGACAGCGGCGCGTTGCTCATGGCTCCGACGGGGTTGCCGGCGGTCGGGCTCCGCCACCCGAAGCCGAACCGCAGCGACGTCAACGCGAACACCGCGATGGCCACCACCCCGGGGACGACCGCCGTCAGGGCCAGTCGCCACCATCCCGCAGCGCTCCCGCGGGCCGGGTGGGCATCCGACCCGGCGACGGCGGGCGCCGCCCCCCAGGACCGGAACCGCACCGCCCAGGCCACGGCGACGACGCCCAGCCCGTAGAGGGCGGCCGACTGCTTGATGCCCATCGCCAGGCCCAGCAGCACGCCCGCGACGAGCAGCCCGCGCCACCCCCGCCAGCCGAGGTCGGTGGCGGCGAGCAGCGCGGCCACGCCCAGCGCCACCATGAGCGCGTCGTTGTGCACGCCGCCCACCCACTGGATGAGCATGATCGGGTTGGTGAGGCCGGCCCAGATCACCAAGCCCTCGTCGAGGGCGAATCGCCGGGCCAGCCGCCGCAGCACGAGGCCGAGCAGCAGCAGCGCCAGCAGGTTCGGCAGGCGCAGCGCCACGGTGGTCCAGTACGGATGGCTGCCCGTCAGCTGCGCGAGGGCCCCGAACAGCTCCAGTGACAACGCCGGGTACACCGCGGTGGTCTCGAACCAGTGCACTCCGACGAGCAGGCCCGGCTGCCCCGCGTCGCCCAGGGCGGTCGTGTACGGGTCGACCCCGCGGGCCACCATCCACCCCTGGGCGGCGTAGGCGTACGCGTCCCGGGAGTACATCGGCAGTGCCATCAGCATCGGGGCGGACCAGACGGCGGCGGGGATCCACTGGCGCCGGAAACGCGGGCCGATCTGCCACCAGGCCAGCAGCAGGACCGCCAGCGCCGGCAGCGAGACCGCGGCCCGCCACCAGGAGTCGCCGCGCTCCAGGAGCCCCGGAGCGTCGACGAACTGGGTGCCGACCAGCGACAGGATGGCAACCAGACCGGCGACGATCCACCACCACGGCGCCCGAGGATGACCGTCGGGGGCGGGCCGCAGCCAGCCGATCCATCGGTCCACGCGGCGCCTCCTCCCCGACTCCAAGCCGCACCAGCCTACCGGCCGGAGCGCCGCGACCCCTCCCCCGCCCCTGCGGGGGCGGTTACCCTGGGTCAATGCGACTCGCCATGTGCAGCCTCCACGTCACGGATCCGGGAGCGGCCCACCGCTTCTACACCGACGTGCTCGGCTTCGAGACCATGATCGCGATGCCGGAGCATCACGTGTTCGTCATCACCGGCCGCGGGCAGGACGTCGGCCTGCTGCTGGAGCCGAGCGACCATCCGGTGGCCTCCGCCTACCGGGCGGGCCTGTACGCCGAGCGCATCCCGGCCCTCGTCGTCGGCACCGACGACCTGGATGCCGACATCGAACGGCTGTCGGCGCAGGGCATCGGCTTCGTGAGCGAACGCTTCACCGACGCGTCGGGCTCGTCGATCAACCTCGACGACACCGTCGGCAACATCATCCAGCTGCATGAGGCCGCGCGATGAGCCGGCACCGCGTCGTCATCATCGGCTCCGGCTTCGGGGGGCTGTTCGCCGCCAAGGCGCTCCGCCGCACCGACGTCGAGGTGACGCTGATCGCCAAGACCACGCATCACCTCTTCCAGCCACTCCTGTACCAGGTGGCCACCGGGGTGCTGTCCGAGGGCGAGATCGCGCCGGCCACGCGGGAGATCCTGCGCCGGCAGGCCAACGCGCAGGTCCTCCTCGGGCTGGTCGAGGACATCGACCTCACCAACCGCGTCGTGAAGTGGCGGTTCCACAACGAGTACAACGAGACGCCCTACGACTCGCTGATCGTGGCCGCCGGAGCCGGGCAGTCCTACTTCGGCAACGACCAGTTCGCCACGTTCGCCCCCGGCATGAAGTCCATCGACGACGCCCTCGAGCTCCGGGCCCGGATCTTCAGCGCGTTCGAGATCGCCGAGTTCACCCAAGACCCGGACGAGCGCACCCGCATGCTGACGTTCACCGTCGTGGGCGCCGGCCCCACCGGTGTGGAGATGGCCGGCCAGATCCGCGAGCTGGCCACCTCGACGCTGCGCAACGAGTTCCGCACCATCGACCCGGCGAGCGCGCGGGTGCTGCTCATCGACGGCGCCGACCAGGTGCTGCCCCCGTTCGGGCCCGAGCTCGGCGCCAAGTCCCAGGAGACGCTGGAGCGGCTCGGGGTTGAGGTGAAGCTGGGTGCCCTGGTCACCGACGTCGACGACAACGGGCTGACCATCCGGTACAAGGACGGGACCACGGAGCGCATCGAGTCGTTCGCGAAGGTGTGGGCGGCCGGCGTGCAGGGCAACGAGCTGGGCCGGACGCTGGCCGAGCAGTCGGGGGCCGAGCTCGACCGCGCGGGCCGGGTCGTCGTGGAGCCTGACCTCAGCCTGCCCGGTCACCCTGAGGTGTTCGTGGTCGGCGACCTGATGGCGGTGCCGGGGGTGCCGGGGGTGGCGCAGGGCGCGATTCAGGGCGCGCGGCACGCCGCCGCGAAGATCCGCTCCCGCCTCGAGCACACCGGGGATCCGGGCGCGTTCAAGTACAAGGACAAGGGCTCGATGGCGACGATCTCCAAGTTCGCGGCCGTCGCGAAGATCGGGTCGATCAAGCTCAGCGGCTTCATCGCCTGGGTCGCGTGGCTGTTCCTGCACCTGCTCTACATCGCCGGCTTCAAGCAGCGGGTCACCACGCTGCTCAGCTGGGCCATCACCTTCATTACCAACGGCCGCTCCCAGCGGGTCGTCACGAACCAGCAGATGGTCGGTCGGCTCGCGCTCGAGCACCTCGGCCGTGGCAGTTCGGGTCGGCTCATCAAGGGCCGCCGCGACGAACTCACCCCGGGATCCTGACGTGCGGGGCGTTCTTCGCGTCCTGCGCGATCTCGGACTGCTCGTAGCGCGCGTCGTCGCGGGCGTGACCCTCGTGGCCCGCGGCTGGCACCGCTGGCAGGTCACCGGACTCGACGCCCAGGAGGCGGTCCTCCGGGCGGCCGGGATGCCGAACCCCGAGGTGCTCGCTCTCGCCGCCGTCGCCTTCGAACTCATCGGCGGCGTCCTGCTGGTCTTCGGGTTGGCCACCCCCCTGGTGGGGCTCGGGATCGTCGCGGTGAACGTCGCCGTCATCCTGACGACCCGCGCCGACGCCGGCTTCTACCAGCACGAAGGCGGCTGGGAGTACAACGCCACCCAGGCGGCCCTGGGGCTGGTGTTCCTGGTGTTCGGCGCCGGCCGGACCGGTCTGGACCATCTGTTCGTCCGCCCCCGCGACGACCACGACCGCCTGATCGCCGACCCGCACGACGCACAGCTCGCTCACAGCTGACGCATAGCGTCGGCCCTGTCCGGGGTGCCAGAGTAGGCGCATGCCAGTGACCGAACCCCTGACGCGCCCCGACGGCACGCCGATCCGGATCCTCACCGTCGACGACGAGCCCAGCCTCATCGAACTGCTGGCCATGGCGATGCGCTACGAGGGCTGGGAGGTGTTCACGGCGTCGTCGGGTGGCGACGCCGTGCGGGTGGCCCGAGACGCCAAGCCGGACGCGCTGGTCCTCGACATGATGCTGCCGGACTTCGACGGGCTCGAGGTCATGCGGCGCATCCGGACCGAACAGCCGGATGTTCCGGTGATCTTCCTCACCGCCAAGGACGGGGTCACCGACCGCGTCGCGGGGCTCACCGCCGGCGGCGACGACTACGTCACAAAACCGTTCTCGCTCGAGGAGGTGATCGCCCGGCTGCGGGGGCTGCTGCGCCGCAGTGGGGCGACCAGTGTCCGGCCAGACACCCAACTGGTCGTGGGGGACCTCATCCTCGACGAGGACTCCCACGAGGTCAGCCGCGGTGGGGTCCCGATCAAACTCACCGCCACCGAGTTCGAGCTGCTGCGGTTCCTCATGCGCAACCCCAAGCGCGTCCTCAGCAAGGCCCAGATCCTGGACCGGGTGTGGAACTACGACTTCGGCGGCCAGGCAAACGTCGTCGAGCTGTACATCTCCTACCTGCGCAAGAAGATCGACGCCGACCGCGAGCCCATGATCCACACGATGCGCGGCGCGGGCTACGTGCTGCGCCCGGCGGGGTCGTGACCCGGGCGCAGCGTCGCGGCTCGCTCGCCGCCCAGCTGCAGCCGCGGCTGGTCCTGACGGTCGCGGTGATGGCGATCCTGGTCGTGATCACCACGCTCGTCGCGCTGCGCACGATCCTCTACAACCAGCTCGACGCCGAACTCGACGCCGCTCAGGTGCGTCAGAGCCGCAGCAGCATCCACGACGACGGCCCGCCCGGGTTGGAGACCCCCGGGATGCGCGTCGGGACCGCGATCGCGGTGCGCCTGATCGACGGGCGGGCGGTGGGCGGCGTCGTCGGCGACGGCTCCACGAACGCGTCGATGACCATCGAGGCCTGGTCGGCGCTGACGTCCGTGCCGGTCGACGGCGGGAAATACACCGTCGACGTCCCCGGGCTCGGCACCTACCGCGTGGAGGCCCGCGAGTCCTCGCTCGGCACGGTCGCCGTCGGGCTGCCGGTCGCGGACATCCGCCGCACCCTGCTGTGGCTGACGGCGTTCGCGGGGGCGCTGGGTCTGTTCGCCGTCGCGGCCACCGCGTTCGTCACGCGGGCGGTCCTCGACCGCGCCACCAAGCCGCTCGTCGCGCTCACCGACACCGCCGACGAGGTGAGCCGTCTGGAACTCGAGCGCGGCTCGGTGGCCGTGCCCCGCGTCGAAACCGGCCCCCTCCCCCAGCACAACGAAGTCACCCGCCTGTCGACGGCCTTCAACGACATGCTCGGCCGCGTCGAGGGAGCCCTCCAGGCCCGCGAGCTGTCCGAGGCCAAGCTCCGCCGTTTCGTCGCCGACGCCTCCCACGAGCTGCGGAATCCGCTGGCCGCCATCCGCGGCTACGCCGAGCTCGGTCAGCGGTCGCCGGAAGGCACCGCGCACGCGCTGGGGCGCATCAGCGCCGAGTCCGAGCGCATGACCAAGCTCGTCAACGACCTGCTGTTGCTCGCGCGGCTCGATGCGGACGCGCGCGTCGAGCCCCGGCCCGTGGACGCCGTCGAGGTGGTCCTCAACGCCGTCAGCGACGCCCAGGCCGCCAGCCGCGACCACCGGTGGCTCCTCGACGTCCCCGAGGACCCGGTCGAGGTCCTCGCCGACGCGGATCAGCTGCACCAGGTGATGGTCAACCTGCTCGCCAACGCCCGCACCCACACCCCGCCGGGGACGAGCGTCACCGCGACGGTGGAGCGGCGCGGGGCGTCCGCGCAGCGGGGCGGCGGGGTCGCGGTCATCCGGGTCCTGGACGACGGGCCCGGCATCGCGCCGGAGGTGCTGCCGAGGGTGTTCGAGCGGTTCGCCCGCGCCGACGACGCCCGGGCGCACTCGGCCGCGCAGTCGACCGGCCTGGGCCTGGCGATCGTGCGGGCCGTCGTCGAGAGCTTCGGCGGGTCCGCGTCGGTGGAGTCGCGGCCGGGGCACACGGTGTTCACGGTGGTGCTGCCGTTGGCCCACCGCGACGAGGGAGGCCCGCAGTAAGCTCGGCTACGACGGTGCCCGCCGGGGCCCGCACGCCCGGAAGGACCGCCATGGAGATCACGCGCTCGGCACTCGCCCAGATGGTCGACCACACGCTGCTGAAGACCGACGCCACCCGCGCGCAGGTATCCGCGCTCGTCGCCGAGGCGCGCGAGCTGGGGGCGTTCTCCGTGTGCGTGTCGCCGTCGATGCTACCGATCACCGACGAGCTGGGCGACGTGAAGGTCGCCACCGTGTGCGGATTCCCGTCGGGCAATCACACCTCCTCGGCGAAGGCGGCGGAGGCTGCCGAGTCGTCGCGGCTGGGTGCCGACGAGATCGACATGGTGATCAACATCGGCCTGCTCAAGGAGGGCCGGCCGGACGCCGTCGAGGCGGAGATCCGGGCCGTGCGCGAAGCGACGACCGGCCTGCTCAAGGTCATCATCGAGTCCGCGGCGCTGACCGATGAGGAGATCGTCGCTGCCTGCAGGGCCGCCGAGGCCGCGGGAGCGGACTACGTGAAGACCTCCACCGGGTTCCACCCGGCCGGCGGGGCGTCGGTGCACGCCGTGGAGTTGATGGCGGCGACGGTGGGCGGCCGCCTCGGCGTCAAGGCCAGCGGCGGGATCCGCGACTACGCCACCGCCAATGCGATGGTCGAGGCGGGTGCGACGCGGCTGGGCCTCTCCGGTACTCGCGCGGTCCTCGACGGCGCTGACGGCGACGAGCCGGGCGGCCAGGTCGGGATGGGCTCGGCCTACTAGAGGGCTCAGTCGCTGAACTGGGTGGCGTACAACGTCGTGTAGGCGCCGCCGGCGTCCAGGAGCTGCGCGTGCGTCCCCCGCTCGACGACACGCCCCGCCTCGACGACGAGGATCTGGTCGGCGTGCCGCACCGTCGAGAGCCGGTGCGCGATGACGATGGCGGTGCGCCCGGCCCGGGCGGTGTCGAGGGCCCGCTGGACCAGCGTCTCGGACTCGGAGTCCAGGTGCGCGGTCGCCTCGTCGAGGACGAGGATCGGGGGCGCCTTGAGCAGCAGACGCGCGATCGCGAACCGCTGCCGCTCCCCGCCGCTGAGCCGGTAGCCGCGTTCGCCGACGACGGTGCCGAGCCCGTCGGGCAACCGCCGCACCAGCCCGGCGATCTGGGCGGCGTCCAGCGCGCCCCACAGCTCCTCGACGGTCGCGGTGGGCTTCGCGTAGCGCAGATTGGCCTCGATGGTGTCGTGGAAGAGGTGGGCGTCCTGGGTGACGTAGCCGATCTCGTCCTGCAGCGACGCCAGCGTCAGCCGGCGCACGTCCGCGCCGGCGATCTCGACGACGCCGGAGTCGACGTCGTACAGCCGGGCGAGCAGGTGCGTGATGGTGGTCTTCCCCGCTCCGGACGGTCCCACCAGGGCAACCGTCTGACCCGGCTCGGCCTGGAAGGAGATCCCCCGCAGCACCGGCGTGTTGGCCGACTCCCCCGCGGCCGCCGTCGGCTCGAGCGACTCCAGCGACACGGTCGCGGCGTCGGGATAGGTGAACCAGACGTCGCGGAAGGCCACCGACGGCGGGCCCGAGACCGGCCGGGCGTCCGGGGCGTCGACGATGAGCGGCTCCAGGTCCAGGACCTCGAAGACGCGTTCGAAGCTCACCAGAGCGCTCATGATGTCCACCCGCAGGTTCGACAGCTGCATCAGCGGGCCGTAGAGCCGCGCCAGCAGCGCGACGAGGGCCGTGAGGGTCCCCACGGTGAGGTCGCCGGCCACCGCCGCCACGCCGCCGAAGCCGTAGAACAGGGCGGTCGCGAGCGCCCCCACGAGCGCCATGGCGGTCATGAAGACACGCGAGATCATCGCGATCTTGACGCCCGAGTCCGCGACGTCCTTCGACTGGCGGGCGAACGTGGCGTGCTCGGTGTCAAGATCGCCGAAGAGCTTCACCAGCAGGGCTCCCGAGACGGTGAACCGCTCGGTCATGGTCGCCGACATCTCCGCGTTCTGGGTCATCCGGAGCCGCGACAGGTCCGCGAGCCGCGTCCCCACCATCCGCGCCGGGACCATGAAGATCGGCAGCAGCACCAGCGCCGCCAGGGTCAGCGGCCAGGACAGCGCCAGCATCGAGCCCAACACCAGCACCAGCGTGATGGAGTTGCTGACGACCGTGGACAGCGTCGAGGTGAACGCCTGCTGGGCGCCGTTGACGTCCGACTGCAACCGCGAAACCAACTTCCCGGTGTGCGAACGGCTGAAGAACGCGATCGGCATCCGCAGCATGTGGTCGAAGATCTGCGTGCGCATCGAGTAGATGAGCCCCTCGCCGATGCGCGCCGAGCACCAGCGCTCCACGATCTGCAGCAGGGCGGACCCCAGTGCCATGGCGGCGACGGCGACCGAGAGCCAGACGATGACATCGACGTCGCCGGCGAGCACGCCGTCGTCGATGATCCTCTGGAACAGCAGCAGCGGGGCGACGGACAGCGCGCTGCTGACGATCACCGTGACCAGGAAGACGACGATGAGTCCTTTGAAGGGGGCCCCATAGGCGATCACCCGGCGCGCGGTGCCGCGGTCGAGCTTGTGCTGCTTGAGCTCCGGGTCTGCCGCGAGGCGCCCGAGCATGCGGCCGCCACCCATGCCGCCCCCGCCGTGCCCGACGCTCATCCGCACTCCTCGCCGCCCGCCGACGGGCTGGTCGCCGCGGCCTCCGCCGACGGCTCCCCCAGCGTAGCCGCGCCCCCATGGGCCGAGGGGGACGGAGCCACCGCGGGGCATTAGGCTCACCCCATGCTGCTGAGCGACCGCGACATCCTGGGCGAAGTGCACACCGGGGGGATCCTTCTCGATCCATGGGATCCGGCCATGGTGCAGCCGTCGAGCGTGGACGTGCGGCTCGACAAGTTCTTCCGGGTGTTCGAGAACCACCGGTATCCGTCGATCGACCCGTCGGTCGAGCAGCCGGACCTCACGCGCCTCATCGAGACGCCCGCGGACGAACCGTTCGTGCTGCATCCCGGGGAGTTCGTGCTGGGGTCGACGTTCGAGCGCGTGACGCTGGGGTCGTCGGTCGCAGCACGCCTCGAGGGCAAATCGTCGCTGGGCCGGCTCGGGCTGCTCACGCACTCGACGGCGGGCTTCATCGACCCTGGTTTCTCCGGCCACGTGACCCTCGAGTTGTCGAACATGGCCACGCTGCCGGTGAAGCTCTGGCCGGGGATGAAGATCGGCCAGCTGTGCTTCTTCCGGCTGAGTTCTCCGGCGGAGCATCCGTACGGGTCGGCGCAGTACGGGTCGCGGTACCAAGGGCAGCGGGGCCCGACTCCGTCGCGGTCGCATCTGAACTTCCACCGCACGCAGGTCTGACAACGTCGGGGTCGCCGCTGCGGTCGCGCCTGCCCGCCCCCCGAGGTCACGCGGCCTCGCTCGCTGAGGTCGTGCCGCCCGTTCGCTGAGGTCGCGACTGCCTCGTTCGCTGAGGTCGCGCCCGGTGCGGAGCACCCGGGCGAGTCTCGAAGCCGACGCCTTCCCGCTCGCTGAGGTCGCGCCCGGTGCGGAGCACCCGGGCGAGTCTCGAAGCCGACGCCTTCCCGCTCGCTGAGGTCGCGCCCGGTGCGGAGCACCCGGGCGAGTCTCGAAGCCGACGCCTTCCCGTTCGCTGAGGTCGCGCCCGGTGCGTAGCACCTGGGCGAGTCTCGAAGCCGACGCCGTAGGCGTCGATCTCCCAACCCCGTCCGCTGCTGGTGTGGGGAGCCGTGACCCGTCGCTCGGGCGGCCCTTGTGGCCGGGTGCCCCGTTCAGCTGACCGAGGAGTTGGGGCCGGGTAGATCGAGGCCGCCCGAGCGTCGGTTCCCGTCTCCCCACACATGTTTCGGCGGTGGCGTGGCCGGGTCCGGAGGCGTGCCGGTGGGGCGGCCCTGGGTCGGGTCTGTCTGGGCGGGACGCCAGTTGGGTGATCGTCGGGTTGGGCATCCCTGCGCGCAGCCGCCCCACCGTCCCACCCCCTCGCGGGAATCCCCAGTGACGCTGAGGTCGCGCCCGACGGCGGAGCCGTCCGGGCGAGTCTCGAAGCCGACGCCGCAGGCGTCGATCCCCCTCGGCGCAGGTCAGGTGCCGTCGCCCCAGATGGCGGCGGAGCGGCGGATGAGGTCGTCAAGGTCGGGCCGGTCGGCGTCGGACAACTCCGTCTCGGGCGGGTCGACTTCCGGTGGGCCGGTGTCTGGCGGGTCGTCTTCTGGGCAGGGTCGTGCCCCGGCGCGGATCTGTTGGAGTCGGAAGCGGCGGTGTTGCCGCGGGCGTCTGGCGGGATCGATATGCCGGGGCGGGGTGAACCACGGCAGCCCGGTCACCGGATCCAGATCGACACGCCACTGCGAGGCCTCGGACTGCAACGGATCGGGCTCCACCAGGCGGTGATGGTGCGGGCAGAGGAGTACCCCGTTTCCTAGCCGGGTCTCGCCGCCCTGCCACCACGGGACGATGTGATGCGCCTCGCAGCACGCCGAGGTGGCGGTGCAGCCAGGGAACGCGCAACCCCCGTCGCGCTGCACCAGCGCTGCACGCAGGCCGGGAGTGAACATGCGGTAGGTGCGGCCGACATCCAGCAGCCGGGATGGCCCGCCGAGCACGACGGGAATGATCCCCGCGTCGCACGCCAACCTACGCACCTCGCCGGCAGACAGGCCGTCGACGTCGTCGAGACCGATCAGGCCAACCCGACCGAGGCCGGTGGTGAGGGTGTCGAGGTCGAGGGTGACGTGTACCTGCGGCCGGTCCCCACCATGCGCGGGCAGCGTTCCGGTGTTGGCGGCTTTCTGGGTGAGCAGGACCAGCGCGTCCGCACGCCTGGCGTCCCGGGACGCGGCCTCACCGGTGGCGGTGTAGGTGGAGGCGTCGGGCATCAACGCATCCAACTGCGCGCTGAGGAGGGCTGCGTCGGAGACCGGGAGTTGGCCGGTGATTCGCATCGAGCCGTGGTAGTCCGGGGCGAGGCGCAGGAACCTGGCCCGATGCGCTGCGGCTTCCTCGCGGGCGAGACGCTTCGCATCGTCGGCATCCGATGCGTCGGGGTAGATGATCTCGACCAGGCGAGACGCTAACACTCGCAGTTCGGACGGGCCGAGGGTGTCGACGTGGTGCAGGATCTCCTGCTCGCAGCGGGTGAGCTCCGCCCGGGTGAGCCGGCCGGGGAGTTTGCGCAGGCCGGAGACGATGGCGTCGGCCTGCGCCAACGAAATCGAGCCGTCGTTCAAGGCGGCTCCGATCAGCGGGAACCTGTCATACAGGTCCTGCGCGAGCCGGAGACTGGCGGTGGCTTGGGCGGGGGTGGTGCGCACCGACTGCCGCATCCCGTCGATCACGGCCTCCGCCGCTGCGAGCTTTGCCTCATGGAGCAGGTGGAGGCGTAACCCGGCGAGTTGCGCCTCGGCTTCCGTGACCGCCGCGACGAGGCCGGAGAGACGGTCCGCAGGGGTGTCGTCGGTGGTGAGTGACAAGGCGGCATCCCACAATGCAGCGATGGATCGCTGCATCTGCTCCCGCCTCGAATCACTCATGTGCACTATTCTGACGGAGACCACTGACAATTTCGTATCGCCGGCGTGGTCCGGGATCGACGCCTACGGCGTCGGCTTCGAGACTCGCCCGGACGGCTCCGCCGTCGGGCGCGACCTCAGCGAACGGGTGGTCGCGACCTCAGCGAACGGGTGGGCGCGACCTCAGCGAACGGGCCGCCGCCACCAGCACGACACGCCGTCGAACTCCACCCTCAACGCCCTAGACCGCCCCCGCGCCCGAGTTTGGCTGCCATCCGTGCTGCGCTCGGGGGATCGACGCCTACGGCATCGGCTTCGAGACTCGCCCGGACGGCTCCGCCGTCGGGCGCGACCTCAGCAAACGGGGAGGGCGTCGGCTTCGAGACTCGCCCGGACGGCTCCGCCGTCGGGCGCGACCTCAGCAAACGGGGAGGGCGTCGGCTTCGAGACTCGCCCGGACGGCTCCGCCGTCGGGCGCGACCTCAGCGAACGGCAAGGCGCGACCTCAGCGGACGGGCACGTGCGACCTCAGCGAACGGGCAAGCGCGGCCTCAGCGAACGCGGGGCGCGACCCGGGAGAGCCGGTCGGAGGCACTCACCGGTCAGGGGGTCTCACGCGGCGGCTCGATCCGCAACGACACGCCCTCGCCGATATCCAGGATCGTGCCCACCTCCACCTGCACCGACGCCCCATCGCGGAGGGTGAACGGCGAGCCGTTCGGGGGCACCACCACGGTGCCGTTGACGGAATGCAGGTCCCGCACGATCACGTCGCCCTTGTGAACCTCGACGGCCACGTGGTTGCGGGAGATGTCGAGGTGGGGGCTCGACACCCGCAGGACATGGGCACGCTCGTACCCCGCCGTCGCGCGCGGTTCCCGCCCGACCACCACAGCAGTGACGACGTTGACGAACTCCCCACTGTTGGTGTGCAGGCCCGCCAAAGCGGGCGGCGCCATCCGTGCCGTCGCAGGACCCGGATCCTCGACCGCCCGCATCGGAGCGGTCACCGGTTCGGCGGGGACGACAGGCAGGGGCGCTGTCGGCGGTCCCTGCTCGACGACCCGCGTCGGCTCCGCATCCGAGTCCTCCCCCGCCGGGACGTGCACGGCGGCCGGCCGCTCCGCCGCCCGCACCTCCTGCAGGGACGCGGCCATCCGTTCGACCGCCTCGGCGATGATCTCCCGCGACGTCGCCAGATTCACCCGCACGAACCCCGGCGTCGCCGGGGAGAACTCGCGGCCCAGGTTGAACCGAACCCGGCCGACCTGATGGAAGTGCCGGCCCGGCTCGTCGAGCCCGAGGGCGCCGCAGTCCAGCCACGCCAGGTAGGTGCCCTGGGACGGCTCGTAGTGCAGCTCGGGGATGAGTCGGGCCAGCTCGGCGGCGAAGAACTCCTTGTTGCCGGCGACCTCGGCCGATGCTTCCGCAACCCAGTCGCGGGCCTCGTTCAAGGCCGTCGCGTGGGCCAGCACCCCGAAGTAGCTGGCGCCGTCGGGCATCATCGGGTTGAGGCGCTCGAGCAGGGCCGCGTCGCCGATCACGAGGCCCGCCTTGAGGGCCGCGAGGTTCCAGGACTTCGACGCCGACGTGACGACGAGCGCGTTGCCCGCCCCCGGCACCGTCAGGTACGGAACGTGCGCCGCCCCTGCCAGGGGGGCGTGGATCTCATCCGAAACCACCACGACCCCGTGCCGCTCTGCGAGGCGCGCGACCGCGGCAAGTTCCTCGGCGGTGTGGATCGCGCCGTTCGGGTTGTGCGGCGAACACAGCAGGTACACCGCCGGCCGCTCGCTGGCGAAGGCCTCCTCGAGGCCAGGCAGGTCGAGCCGGTCATCCACCAGGGGCACGTCGACGATGCGGCGCCCCGTGGTGGTGACGACGTGCCGGAAGGGGGGATAGACCGGGGAGTTGATGACGACGCCGTCGCCCGGCTTCGACAGCCCCAGGACGGCCTCCCGCATGCCCGTGACGACGTCGGTGGCCAGCTTCTGGTCCGCGACACCGACCCGCCAGCCCCACTGCCAGTCGGCGTACGCGGCGAAGGCCTCCTGGTAGGCGGGGAGCTCCGGGTATCCGGTGTCGCCGTCGGCCAGCGCCCGCTCCAGGGCCTCGCGGATAGGGGGCGCCAGGTGCGCGTCCATCTCCGCGACGAACAGCGGCAACACGTCCGGCTCCCAGCGGCGCCACTTGATGGTGCCGCGCCGCCGCAGATCGCCGAGGGGGACGTCGAAGATGGCCATGGCCCCAACCTAGCGAACCGACCCCGACTTGACGTCGACGGCATAATGGACCGCGTCGCACGGCATTGATGAGGCCATCACCTCGGAGCTGCCGGAAGAACGGCGGGGTGACCCGCTCACTAGACCCGGCCGCGGCGGATGAACAAGTGGGGCGCCCCGGCGCCCAAGAAGGGTGGTACCGCGGGCTTCGGCTCGTCCCTTCACCTCAGCGACGATTCGATGAAGGACCACCCGATGACCGACCAGGCTGCCAGCCAGTCCCCCGGCTACCGCGCCGTGCCCGCCCAGGTTGACTTCCCGACCCTCGAGCACGAGATCCTGAGCCTGTGGGAGGAGCGCGACACCTTCGCCCGCTCCCTGGAACGCACGGCCGACGGCGAGCCGTGGACCTTCTACGAGGGCCCGCCCACCGCGAACGGCATGCCGGGCACGCACCACATCGAGGCGCGTGTTTTCAAGGACCTGTTCCCCCGCTACAAGACGATGCGGGGCCACCGCGTTGAGCGGAAGGCCGGCTGGGACTGCCACGGCCTCCCGGTCGAGTTGGCCGTCGAGAAGGAGCTCGGTTTCTCCGGCAAGGCGGACATCGAGGCATTCGGCGTCGAGGCGTTCAACGCGAAGTGCCGCGAGTCCGTGCTGCGGCACGTCGACGCGTTCAGCGAGCTCACGGAGCGCATGGGCTACTGGGTCAACATCGACGACGCCTACGTGACGATGACACCGCAATACGTCGAGTCGCTGTGGTGGGCACTCAAGCAGATCCACGGCAAGGGCCTCCTGGAGGAGGACTACCGCGTGGCGCCGTACTGCCCGCGGTGTGGCACCGCGCTGTCGGACCACGAGCTCGCGCAGGGCTACGAGGACATCACCGACCCGTCGATCTACGTCCGCTTCCCGCTCACCTCCGGCCCGCTCGCCGGCGAGGTGGACCTGTTGGTGTGGACGACGACGCCCTGGACGCTGGTCTCCAACACCGCGGTCGCGGTGCACCCGGACGTGACCTACCGCGTCGCCACGCACCCGCAGCAGAAGGCGCTGGTCGTCGCCGAGCCGCTGGCCGACAAGGTGCTGGGCGACGAGTGGACCCTCACCGACACCTTCCTCGGCCGCGACCTCGAGCGCTGGACCTACCAGCGGCCCCTCGAACTCGTGGAGTTCCCGGCCCCGGCCCACTTCGTGGTGCTCGCCGAGTACGTCACCACCGAGGACGGCTCCGGCCTGGTCCACCAGGCGCCCGCCTTCGGCGAGGACGACATGCACGTGTGCCGCTCCTACGGCCTGCCCTTCGTCAACCCCGTCCGCCGCGACGGCACGTTCGACGAGGACCTCGACCTGGTGGGCGGTCTGTTCTTCAAGGACGCCGACACCGCCATCGTCGCCGACCTCAAGGCGCGGGGCCTCATGTTCCGCGTCCTCGACTACACGCACAGCTACCCGCACTGCTGGCGCTGCCACACCCCCCTGCTCTACTACGCCATGCCGTCGTGGTACATCCGCACCACGCACATCAAGGATGAGCTGCTCGCGGAGAATGAGGCCACCACCTGGTACCCGGACACCATCAAGCACGGCCGGTACGGCGACTGGCTGAACAACAACATCGACTGGGCGCTGTCGCGGACCCGCTACTGGGGGACGCCGCTGCCGATCTGGCGCTGTGAGGACGACCACCAGGTCTGCGTCGGCTCCCGCGCCGAACTCAGCGAACTCACCGGCGCGGACCAGAGCGACCTGGATCCGCACCGTCCGTTCGTCGACGACATCGTCTTCCCATGCCCGACCTGCGGCAAGGAGTCGCGCCGCGTGCCCGAGGTCATCGACGCCTGGTTCGATTCCGGCGCCATGCCCTTCGCGCAGTGGGGCTACCCGCATGTGCCCGGCTCCGAGGAGGTGTTCGCCGAGCGGTACCCGGCCGACTTCATCTGCGAGGCCATCGACCAGACCCGCGGCTGGTTCTACTCACTCATGGCCGTCGGCACCCTGGTGTTCGACCAGAGCTCGTACCGCAACGTCGTCTGCCTGGGCCACATCCTCGCCGACGACGGGCGCAAGATGAGCAAGCACCTCGGCAACGTGCTGGAGCCGATCCCGCTCATGGACCAGCACGGCGCGGACGCGGTGCGCTGGTTCATGGCCTGCTCCGGGTCGCCGTGGATGGCGCGACGCGTCGGCCATCAGGCGATCGGCGAGACGGTCCGCAAGGTGCTGCTGACCTACTGGAACACCGTCGCGTTCCACACGCTGTACGCGCGGGCGTCGGACTGGACGCCCGCCGGCGAGGCGCCGCCCGTGGCGGAGCGCCACGTGCTCGACCGCTGGCTGACGTCGGCCACGCAGCAGCTGATCGTGGACACCACCCGGGCCCTCGACACGTTCGACACGCAGCACTACGGCGCGGTGCTGAGCCAGTTCATCGACGACCTGTCGAACTGGCACGTGCGTCGCTCCCGCCGCCGCTTCTGGGCCGGCGACCCCGGTGCCCTCTGGACGCTGCACGAGACCCTGCACGTCCTCACCCGCCTCCTGGCGCCGATCATGCCGTTCGTCACCGAGCGCGTGTGGCAGGACCTGTTCTACGCCGCCGACCCCGACGGCGTGGACTCCGTGCATCTCGCGGAATGGCCGGTGGCCGACGAGTCGCTCATCGACGTCGACCTCACCGAGGCCATGCGCCTGACACGGCGCACCGTGGAGCTGGGCCGGGCGGCCCGGGCGGAGTCCAAGGTGAAGATCCGCCAGCCGCTGCGCCGGATGCTCGTGGCGTCCAGCGTCGTCGAGCGCCTCACGCCCGAGCTGCGTGAGGAGATCATGGCTGAGCTCAACCTCGCCGCCGTCGAGTCGTTCGCCTCGCACGGTGATCTGGTCGACTACTCCGCGAAGGGCAACTTCCGCAACCTCGGGAAGCGGTTCGCGAAGCGCACGCCGGTAATCGCCCAGGCGGTGGCCGACGCCGACGCCGCGTACCTGGCCGCGTCGCTGCGCGGCACGGGGACGGCCCGGGTGGTCGTCGACGGCGAGGAGATCGAGCTCACCGCCGACGACGTGCTCATCACGGAGCGGCCGCGCGAGGGCTGGTCGGTGGTCAACGAGCAGGGCGAGACGGTCGCGCTGGACCTCGAGCTGACGCCGGAGCTGATCCGCTCCGGGCTCGCGCGCGAGGCGATCCGGTTCATCCAGGAGTCCCGGAAGCGGGCGGGGCTGGACGTCTCGGACCGCATCACCGTGCTGATCGAGGCCGACGAGGAGCTCGCTGCCGCCGTCGAGGCCCACCGGGCGCAGATCGCCGACGAAGTGCTGGCCGTCGAGTTGGCCGTTGGCCCCGTCGAGGCACCCACGGACGAGGACGCCGACCTCGGCATCAAGCTCGCGCTGCGTAAGGCCTAGTCACACGCCAGGAGGCTGCTGTCACCCCAGGTCGACGGCGGCCTCCTGGTGCGTCACGCCGGACTGGCGCAGGCACTTCTCCAGGACCCGCATCACCTCGAGCGTGTCGCTGAGCGGCATGGTGGGGGATTCGGTGGCGCCCTCGCGGATCCGCTGAGTCACCTCCGCGAACTCGTGGCTGTAGCCGCGCCCCGTCGGCATCGCCTCGATGATCCGCGGTAGCACCCCGTTGCGATGGACGGTGATCATGGACGGGTGGTGGAAGCGCGGCTCGATCTCGATCCAGCCCTTCGTCCCGACGACGATCAGCCGGCCGGGCCCGTAGCCGTCGAAGCCGAACGTCAGCGACGACAACCCCTCGCCGGCGTGCACCAGGTTGACGGTCGCGGCGCGCTCCACCCCCGAGGGGTAGAGCCGGGCGCGGCAGTCGATCTCCTTCACCTCGCCGAGGAAGGCCTGCGCCACGTTGATGGGGTACACGCCGAGGTCCAGGATGGCCCCACCCCCCAGCTCCCGGGAGAACAGCCGATGGTCGGGCTGGTACTCGCGGAAGGCGTACAAGTCGCCCTGCACCCCGACCACGTCACCGATGCGCCCCCAGGCGACCACTTCGCGTGCGGCGGCGATGACCGGCAGGAACCTGGTCCACATCGCCTCCATGGCGAAGACTCCCTTGGCGCGGGCCGCGTCGACCACCTGGCGCGCCCCCGCGAGGGTGGCGGTGAACGCCTTCTCGACGAGCACCGCCTTGCCACGCTCGATGGCCGCGAGCGCCACGTCGCGGTGCTGCGGGTGCGGGGTGGCGATGTAGACGACGTCGATGTCGGGGGAATCCAGGAGCTCCCGGTACGAGCCGAACGCCTTGGGCACCTGGTGCTCGGCCGCGAAGTCACGTGCCTTCGCCCACGTCCGCGACGCCACCGCCGTCAGTTCGGCCCCCGGCACGAACTGGAAGTCCCCGGCGACGCCGTGCGCGATGGCGCCTGTCCCCACGATGCCCCAGCGAACGGTAGTCATGGCCCCAGGCTAGTGGTGTGACCGCCCTCCGGCGCCGGAACCGGCGGTCCTCAGCGGCGGGCGTCGATGCCGCTGGTGTCGGCCGCGGCAGACGCGTCGTAGCCCGCGACGACCGCGGCGTCACGCTCGGCCGGCCCGCCCGCCAGGATCGCCTCCCGGTCCTCCGCCGCCGGCGCCGCGTCGGGCGGCGGGTCACCCAGCAGGTGGATCCACCGGTGGTCCTGCTGGCCGGGGCGCCGCTCCAGCCGGAGCACGAGCGGCTCGTCGCGCGCGGCCATCCGCTCCAGACAGGCCTCGACTGCCTCGCGATCCGCGAAGGTGTACAGCCGGTCGGTGCGCGCCCTCAGCTCGCCTGGCGACTGCGGGCCGCGCAGCAGGAGGACTGTGATGAGCGCCCGCTCGTCGTCGGCCAGGCCGAGGAGGTGCGTCGCGGTCTGCAGGTACTTGAGCGTCCGCCGCCCGTAGTCGGCCCAGGTCACGCGCGCCAGACCCCCGTCCTTGAGGGCACGCACCGCGTCCTGCACCGTCCGCTCGTCGAAGTCGACGATGGGGTCCCGGTTGCTTTTCTGGTTGCAGGCGGAGCGCAGGGCGTTGAGCGTCAGCGGGTAGGTGTCCGGCACGGTGACCTCCTTCTCGAGGAGGCACCCGAGCACGCGCTGTTCGTCGGCGGTGAGTCTCGGCAGCGTCACACCGTCGACCCTACTCCGCGGGGTCCACGGACGAGGTTCCCCGTCGCGGCCCGCGACAACTATCCTGTGACGGTCCAGAGGAGGTTCGCATGGGTCGCATTGTCCAGAAGTTCGGCGGGTCGTCGGTGGCCGACGCCGAGTCGATCAAGCGTGTGGCGCGCCGCATCGCCCGCACGCGGGCCGAAGGGCACGACGTCATCATCGTCATCTCGGCCATGGGCGACACGACCGACGAGCTCATGGACCTGGCGCTCCAGGTGTCACCGCGCCCGAAGTCCCGCGAGCTGGACATGCTCCTCACCACCGGCGAGCGCCAGTCGGCGGCACTCCTGGCCATGGCGCTGTCGGACCTCGGCGTCGACGCCGTCTCCTACACCGGCTCCCAGGCCGGCGTCATCACCACGCCGACGCACGGCAACGCACGCATCATCGACATCACCCCTGGGCGGGTCATCAGGGCGCTCGAGGAGGGCAACGTCGCGATCGTCGCGGGGTTCCAGGGCGTCGCGCAGACCACCAAGGACATCACGACCCTCGGCCGGGGCGCCTCCGACACCACCGCCGTCGCGCTCGCCGCGGCCCTCGACGCCGACTACTGCGAGATCTACTCCGACGTCGACGGCGTCTACACCGCCGATCCGCGCATCGTGCCCTCGGCTCGGCACATCGACCAGATCGGCTACGAGGACATGATGGAGATGGCCGCCTCCGGGGCCAAGATCCTGCACCTGCGCTGCGTCGAGTACGCGCGCCGCGAGGGCGTGCCGGTACACGTGCGCTCCTCCTTCACCGACCGGCCGGGAACCTGGGTCAAGAGCCAGGACGAGATCGACAAGGACGAATCCATGGAAGAAGCCATCATCACCGGAGTCGCGCACGACCGCGGCGAGGCCAAGATCACCATCGCGGGTGTCCCGGACAAGATCGGCGAGGCCGCCCGCATCTTCAAGGCGATCGCGGAGCACGAGATCAACATCGACATGATCGTGCAGAACGTGTCGCGGCTCTCCGATGTCAAGACCGACATCTCGTTCACCCTCCCGATGACCGATGGCTCCCGCGCCATCGAGGCGCTGGAGGCCATCAAGGACGAGGTCGGCTACGACGAGGTCCTCTACGACGACCAGATCGGCAAGGTGTCCGTCGTCGGCGTCGGGATGCGGTCCCACCCGGGCGTCTCCGCGACGTTCTTCGAGGCACTCGCCGGTGCCGAGGTGAACCTGCAGATGATCTCGACCTCGGAGATCCGCATCTCGGTCATCGTCGGCGCCGACGACGTCGACCGCGCCGTGCGCGCCGCCCACACCGCATTCGGCCTCGACGCGGAGGAGACGGCGAAGGTTTACGCCGGGACCGGCCGCTGACCCGTCATGGCATAAAGTTGGGCTGTTCTTCGGAAGGTGCCCATGCCACGTCCTAGCCGCCGTCAGCTGCTCACAGCGTTCGCCGTCGCCGCTGTGGGGCCGCTGGCCGCCTGCACGGGCACCCCGTCCCCGGGGCCATCGTCGCCGGCCAGCCCGACGCCGTCGCCGAGTGGCCTGCCCTTCGGGCTCGTCACCCCCTCGCGGGTGGAGGCCGTCGTCTTCGACGGCGCGTTCGGCGTCGGCTACGTGGAGGCCGCGGCGGCCACCATGAGCGCGAACCATCCGGGCGTCCGGGTGCGTGTCCGCCCGGTCCAGGACATCATCGCCGTCGTGGAACCCCGCCTGGCCGAGGGCGGCACCCCGCCCGATCTGGTCGACAACTCCGGCGCCCGCCTGCTCCCGGTGGCGAAGCTGGCCGACCAGTTCGCCGAGCTGGACGACCTCATGGACTCGGCCTCCCTGGACGGCGGGGTGCTGCGGGACACCCTGCACCACGACGTGCTCGCCACCGGCACGTTCAACGACCGGCTCATCGCCCTCAACTACGCCCTCAGCGTGTTCGGGCTCTGGCACTCGGCCGCGGACTTCGCCGCCGCGGGGTGGGAGGTGCCGCGCACCTGGGACCGCATGTTCGAGCTCGGCGCGGCCGCGAAGGAGCAGGGCCGGTTCCTGTTCGCGTGGGGCGACGAGGCCGCCGACTACTACCAGGAGCTGGCCATCGCGTCAGCGGTCAAGGAGGGCGGTCACGAGGTACGAATCGCCCTCGATTCGCTGGCCGAGGGGGCCTGGTCCCATCCGGCCGTCACCGGGGTCCTCGAGCAGCTCGAGGCGATCGTCGCGGCGGGCTTCGTGGTCCACCGCGGGGACTACCTGGCGGCCCAGGCGTCCTGGCTGAAGGACCGCGCCGCCCTGCTGTATCCGGCCGGATCCTGGCTCCCAACGGAGATGTCCGAGCAGATCCCCGCCGACTACGAGTTGAGCGTGGCGCCGGTCCCGACCCTGACCGCGGCGCCCGTCCTGCCGCACGCCGCCGTCCACGCGACCCCGACGGAGCAGTTCCTCGTGCCGCGGCGCGCATCCAACGTCGCGGGCGCGTTCGAGCTCCTGCGCACCATGCTGACGCGGGAGGCGGCCACCGAGTTCTCCCGCGAGCATCTGGTGCCGACGATCGTGCGCGAGAGCGTCCCGGCGGACGTGACGGACACGGCGCTCACGTCGCAGGCCCGGCTGCTGGCGGACGCCGGCGCCAACGTCTTCTCGTGGCGGTTCGTCGCCCACTACGGGCTGAGCGGCGAATCGAATGTCGCCTGGGCGGACTTCCTGTCCGGCCAGATCACGGCCTCCGTGCTCGCGGCACGGTTGCAGACCCTCGCGAACCGGGTTCGCAACGACCCAGCGGTGGAGCGCTACGCCGTCGAGTGAGGGTCAGCGCCGCCGGCCGGTGCCGAAGATCCCCCGGACGATCTCGCGTCCGGCCGTGCGGACGAGGTCGCGGAAGACCGCGGACTTGGTGACCTGCTGGATCAACCCCGGATTCTCCCGCTCGTAGCGGCGGCGTGCGGCCTCCTCCGCGCGGGCCTCGCGTTCGCGCCGCGCCAACTCCTTCTCGGCCGCAGCCATCTCCTTCTCCGCCTCTTCCCGGCGGCGCCGCTCCTCCTCGGCCCGGGCCTCGGCCTCAGCGGCCGCGGCTCCCTCGGCCAGCTGGCGGGTCAGCACTTCGTAGGCCGACTGCCGGTCAAGCGGCGTGCCGTACCGCGCCATCAGCGCGGACTGCGCGACGCCGGCCTTCAGGTGGTCGGGGTCGGTCGGACCCATCCGCGACTCAGGTGCGAAGATGCGCGTCCAGGCCACTGGCGTGGGCGCGCCCCGCTCGCTCATGACGGTGACGACGGCCTCCCCGATCCCGAGCTGCTGCAGGACCTCCTCGAGGTCGTAGTCGGACGTCGGGTAGGTCGACACGGTGGCCCGCAGCGCCTTGGCGTCGTTGGGGGTGTGGGCGCGCAGCTGATGCTGCACCCGCGATCCGAGCTGCGCCAACACGTCGTCGGGGACGTCCTTCGGGGTCTGGGTGACGAAGAAGATGCCGACCCCCTTGGACCGGATGAGACGCACCGTCTGCGTGATGGCGTCGAGGAACGCGTCGGAGGCATCGTTGAAGAGCAGGTGGGCCTCGTCGAAGAAGAACACGAGCTTCGGCCGGTCGAGGTCGCCCACCTCCGGCAGGGACGAGAAGAGGTCGGCGAGGAGCCACATCAGGAACGTCGAGAACAGCGCCGGCTTGCTCGCCAGCTGGGGCAGTTCGAGCAGGGACACGACGCCGCGGCCGTCCGGCGCGACGCGGAGCAGGTCCGCCGGATCGAACTCCGGCTCGCCGAAGAAGGCGTCCCCGCCCTGGTCGGCGAGCGTGACCAGGGACCGCAGGATGACGCCCGCGGTCGCCGTCGAGACGCCGCCGATCCCCTTGAGCTCCAGCTTGCCCTCGTCCGACGTCAGGTACTTCAGCAGCTCGACGAGATCCTTGAGATCCAGCAGCGCCAGACCCGCCTTGTCCGCGTAGTGGAACACCAGGCCCAGCGACGACTCCTGGACCTTGTTCAGGTCGAGGATCTTCGACAGCAGGATGGGACCGAACGACGACACCGTCGCGCGGATCGGCACGCCGACCCCTTCGCCGCCCAGCGAGAAGAACTCGCAGGGGTACGCCCTCGGCTGCCAGTCCTGGCCCTGCTTGGCGACCCGGGCCAGGAGCTTCTCCGACGGCTCCGCCGGGGTGGCCATGCCGCTGAGGTCGCCCTTGATGTCGGCGGCGAACACGGGGACGCCGGCGGCGCTGAGCGCCTCCGCCAGAACCTGGAGGGTGACGGTCTTGCCGGTGCCGGTGGCGCCCGCGACGAGGCCGTGCCGGTTGAACATCGACAGGGGAATCCGGATGCGGGCGTCCACCACCGGCTCCTCGTCGTGCAGCACGCCCAGCGTGACCGACGGGGCTTCGAACGCGTAGCCGGTGGTGATGGTCTCGATCAGGGCCTCGTTGCTCACCGTCCTACTCTGGCACAGCCCAGCCGCTAGGGTGGGGCCGTGATCTTCAAGCGAGTAGGCGACTCCCGCCCGTACCCGGACCACGGCTACACCCAGAAGCAGTGGATCGCGATCGCCCCTCATCAGGTCCGGCTGGACGAGCTGGTCACCACCAAGCGGACCCTGGACCTGGAGGCGCTCCTGGAGGAGGACTCCACGTTCTACGGGGATCTGTTCGCGCATGTCGTGTCCTACCGCGGCGAGCTGTACCTGGAGGACGGCCTCCACCGCGCCCTGCGCGCCGCGCTCCAACAGAGGCAGACGATGCACGCCCGCGTGCTGGAGCTGACGTAACAGTCCCCGATCAGAGGAAAGAACACCCGTGCGCATCTTCCGGCTCATCGCCACCCCGGTCCTGCTGCTCAGCCTGCTGGGCCTGCTCGTCTGGGGTGCGACGTGGGGGTGGAAGGCGCTGACCGAGCCGCTGCCGTCGCCGTCGCCGACGCCGTGCGTGATGGAGCCGGCGGAGATCGTGACCGTCCGCGACGTGACCGTGCGCATCTACAACGGCGGCTTCACCAGCGGGCTGGCCAACCGCGTCGGGAACCAGCTCACGGAGGCGGGCTTCGACGTCGCCCGCGTCACGAACACCGAGGAACGCGTCACCGGCACCGTGATCCGCGCGAACCGGCGTGAGACCCCGCAGATCCGGCTGGCTGCCTCCTACTTCGTCGAGCCGGTCATCCAGTACGACGATCGGGTCGACGGCGTCGTCGACATCCTCGTCGGCACGGACTTCGCCGGCTTCTCGGAGGCCCCGTTCGCCCAGGTGAGCTCCACGGACGGCCAGCTGTGCCGGGTCCCGACGCCGTCGGCGAGCGCCCCGGAGCCGTCGCCGTCGCCGTCGCCCAGCTCCTGAGTCTGCACACGTTGAGGGCCCCCGAACCTGGTGGATCGGGGGCCCTCAACTGGTCCCTCAGGACCGTGGCGGTGATGGAGGGATTTGAACCCCCGGTGGGTTGCCCCACACCCGCTTTCGAGGCGGGCTCTTTCGGCCGCTCAGACACATCACCGCCGGATACTGTACCGGCGGACCCCGGGGTTTGACCAATTGGCGGCCGGCTCGCGCAGCCGCGCCCTCCCGGCGCCCGCCCCCAGCGTTGAGCCTGATCCATGTCCCGACGCCGAGATCGCTTGGGTTGAACGATCCAACTCCTGTCGAAACCAGGCGCAGGCTCAACCCACTAAGGTGGGCAGGTGCGTGACATCGCGACGCTGATGCGGGCTCCGGGGCTGGCCCACATCCTCGTCGCCCAGCTGGCCGCCCGCTTCCCGGCGGGGATGTACTCGCTCGGCATCCTCATGCACGTCCGGGCCACGCAGGGCAGCTACACGGCCGCCGGCCTCGTCCTCGCGGCGTTCTCGATCGGTATGGCGGTGGCCGGCCCCGTCGTGTCGCGGCTGCTCAGCCGGCTGGGCACCTTCCGGGTCCTGACCGCGACACTCCTCATCTCGGTGACGGCCTTCGCCCTCCTCGCGCTGCTCCCTCTCCCCCTGGCCGGCGCGATGGCGCTCGCCGGCCTCGGCGGGGCCGCGATGCCGCCGGTGATCCCCGCCGTCCGCACGCTGTATCCGCAGCTGGCGCCCCAGCACCTGCTGACGGGCCTGTTCAGCCTCGACGCCGCCCTGCAGGAGATCATCTGGATCATCGGCCCCGTGGCGATCACCCTGCTGGTGGGCACGCTCGGGTCCGGGCCCGCGCTCCTGGTGGTCATCGGCATCCAGATCGTCGGCGGGCTGCTGTTCATCCTCGCTCGCCGGGTGCGGGAGCTGCGCATCCCGCCCACGACGCGGAGGTTCGGCCGCGTGCTGGCCAACCCGTCGGTTCTCCTCATGACGGTGACGTCGCTGCTGATGATCGGGGCCTTCGCGGCGATGGAGGCGGCCATCGTCGCCTCGTTCGGAGACGGCTCCGTGCAAGCCGGCGGCGTGTTGGCGCTGTCGGCCGTCGGATCCCTGATGGGTGGCCTGGCGGCGGGGAACCGGCCGATCAGCCGCTGGTCCCTGGCCCTGCGCATGCTGGTCGTCGTCGCGGGGTTCAGCCTCGCGGCGATCCTCAGCGGATTTTGGGGCCTCGCGCTGGCCCTCTTCCTCGCGGGGTTCGGGATCGCGCCGGCGCTGGCGGCAGTGTCGTCGGTCATCGCCGGCAGCGTCCCGTTCTCGGACACGGCCGAGGCCTACGGATGGATCGGCACCGGTCAGCTCCTCGGCGCCTCCGTCGGCTCAGCGCTGGCCGGCATCGCCATCGACGCCGGGGGCGGCCACGCGGGCATCCTCGTCGCGGTGGCCATCGCCGGGTCGGCCGCACTCGTGGCGCTGGTGTTCCGCGACGCCCAGCCAGACCTCCGCGGCGGCATCGTGGCCGTCCGGGAGGGCTAGTACCGCGGCCATCAACCTTTGCCCTGTTGGCTGACACACCGGGCAGGGTCCGCTGCTGGGTTGCGGGGACGCGGGATCGTGTGGAGGTCAGTTCCTGTTCTTCCCCTCAGGAGTGTCGTGATGGCCGAACGTGTTCGGGTCCGGGAAATCACCAACGACGAGGGCAACCGGCTGTTGCGCATAGTACGGCGCGACTCAGGGTCGGTTGTCACCTGGCGACGAGCGCAGATCGTGCTGCTCTCGGCCCAGGGCATGGAAGCTCCGCAGATCGCGGCGGTCACGTTCACCAGCGCCGACCGGGTCCGTGATGTGATCCACAACTTCAACACCGACGGGTTCGACTCGC
>NZ_CAXWGV010000004.1:0-99518 GCF_964266725.1 Tessaracoccus sp. O5.2
CTGCACGGCGAACTCGGCATGCGCACCCCGATCGAGATCGAGGACGCGTACTACGCTGACCTCGAATCAGGCCTCCCGGCGACCGCCGGACAGGGAAACCGATAGGAACGAAACCCAGGCCGATTCACTGTTGTCCATGTCCTACCCGTGTCTCCTTCGACTCCGCGGGTGTTGAGCGACTTGTCAGTGTCGCCGTCCCCCGATGGATTGAACGTACGGGCCGCCCAGCCTTGGCGTCAACTCTTGAATACAAGCGTTATCAAACCGTGATAAATGGAATCGATGCCATAGGCTCTGTCTAGGGTCAATACCTGTTCATCGCTAACACCAGTGGCGCCGGCCGTTAGTTTGGGAACTGAACGCAACTCCTGGGTCCACGCTCAGCCAGCTGCTAGCCTTCAAGCGTGAACAGGGTCGTCGGAGCGCCGGGCTCGCAACCCTCGCTGCGCGAGGCCAACAGCTCCCGCATCATTGAAGCTGTGAAGGCGTACGGCCGGATCACGCAGGTGGAACTCGCCAGCGTCACGGGGCTGTCGCCCGCCACGGTGTCCAACATCGTGCGCCAGCTGCTCGACCAGGACGTCGTGGAGACCACCGCCACCACCCGCTCCGGGCGCCGCGCACAACTGGTCGCCCTGAAGACCTCATCGGCGCTCGCGGTGGGGATGCACATCGGCCGGCGCTCGCTCGAGCTCGTCATCGCGGACGCGTCGCTTGACGTGCGGACGGTGAAGCGCCTCCCACTGCCCCCGGACCACCGCTCCGACACCACGCTCGACCGGGCGGCCCTGCTGATCTCCGACATGGCCGACGACGTCGGCGCGTCGATGGACCAGATCGGCGGGGTCGGCCTGGCGCTGCCCTCCAGCGTCGGGCGGGAGGGCCGGGGCGCGGCCTTCCAGCTCCCGGGGTGGGAGGAGCTCGACGTCGACCAGCTCCTGTCCGCCCGCATTCAGCGGCCGGTCCTGGTCGTCAAGGAGGCAGACGCGGGGGCATTGGCGGAGTCCCGCCTCGGTTCCCTCCGCGGGGCATCCTCAGCCCTCTATGTGTACGCGTCGCACACCACCGACTCGAGCTATCTCGTCTCCGGGACACCGCTGGCGGGCTTCCGAGGCGCAGCCGGGGCGCTGGGACACGTCCGGGTCGCCTCCGCCGGCCAGATCTGCCGCTGCGGGGCCCGCGGCTGCCTCAACACCGTGGTGGCGGGGGAAGCGCTGGCCGAACTGGTGCGGCTCAGCCACGGACCCATGGATCTGCGGGGGATCGTCAAGGCCGCGGCGGACGGGGACCCCGGCTGCCGGCAGGTGGTCGCGGACGCCGGGAGCGCCATCGGGGCGGCGGTGGCCGATCTCGCCACCGTCGTCGCGCCGGAGCGGATCACCTGGGGCGGCGAGCTCGCGGCGGTGGGGGAGCCGTTCGTGGCGGCGCTGCGGGAGTCCGTGCGGGCGCGGCCCCTGCTGCCGTCGCCGGACGAGCTCCTCGTGGACCCCGCGTTCCCCACCGAGGGCTGTTCCAGAGGGGCGCTCGTGGCCATCCACGACGCCATCAACGCGGGTGTGGGCGTAACGGTGGAAGGATGACTCACATGGAAGATGCGCCGCTGCTGACGCTGAGGTCGGTGAGCAAGCACTTCGGCGGTGTCCAGGCCCTGGTCGACGTCGATCTGGAGGTCCGCGCCGGGGAGGTCGTGGCCCTCGTCGGCGACAACGCCGCAGGCAAGTCGACCGTGGCGCGGATGATCTCGGGCATCTACCAGCCCGACGGCGGGCAGATCTATCTCGACGGGAGGGCCGTCACGATCGCCTCGGCCCAGGCGGCCTTCGCGATGGGGATCGCCGCGGTGTTCCAGGAGTTCGCGCTGGCCGAGAACCTCGACGTCACGTCGAACATCTTCCTGGGACGTGAGCTCAGCTCGTCCGGGCTGCTCGACGTCGATCGCATGGATGACCTGGCGCGGTCCTACCTCGCCCAGCTGAACGCCCGGATCCCGGACCTGCGCACGCCCCTGGTGCAGCTGTCGGCGGGACAGCGTCAGTGTGTGGCGATCGCGAGGACGCTCGTGAGCCGGCCCCGCCTCGTGGTGCTCGACGAGCCCACCGCCTCCCTCTCTGTCGGGCAGACCGCGGAGGTGCTGAGCTACGTGGAGAGCCTGCGCGACATGGGCCTCGGCGTCATCCTGATCAGCCACAACCTCAACGACGTGCGGGCCGTGGCCGACCGGATCGAGGTGCTGCGGCACGGCCGCAACAACGGCTCCTTCGACACCGCCACCGCCAGCTACGAAGAAGTGCTCTCCGCCATCACGGGAGCGACGAGGCTCCGGAGCCACCGATGACGGGAACCCCGCGACCCACCATGAAGGACGTGGCCGCCGAGGCCGGTGTCGCGGTGACGACGGTGTCGCGGGTGATCAACGACGATCCGCGGGTCGCCCCCGAGACCCGCGCGCGCGTCGAGGCCGCCGTCGAGACCCTGCGTTACCAGCCCGACTTCCACGCCGGACTCCTCAGGCGTCGGGGCCGGACCAACACCCTGGGCCTACTGGTCGGCAACGTCGCCAACCCGTTCTCGGCGGCCGTCCACCGCGCCGTCGAGGACGTGGCGCACGCCCGCCACGTCGCGGTCTTCGCCTCCAGCCTCGACGACGACCCCGAACGGGAGCGCGAGGCCGTGGCCGCGTTCCTCCGGCGGCGGGTCGACGGCCTGATCCTCACCACCATCGGCCACGAGCACGGATACCTCGAGCGGGAGATCGAACACGGCACGCCCGTCGTGTTCGTCGATCGCCGCCCGTCCGGGGTGGTCGGGGACACCGTGATGTCGGACAACTACCGGGGCGCGCGGGAGGCGGTGGCCCACCTGGCGAGTCACGGGCACCGTCGCATCGCGTTCCTGGGCGACGACGAACGGATCTTCACCGCGCGGGAACGTCTGAGAGGGTTCGTGGACGAGTGCCGCCACCAGGGGATCGAGGTGGACCCCCGGCTGGTGCTCGGTGACCTGCGCGGGGAGGCTGCGGCGGCGGCCGCCGTGGCGCGGCTCCTCGCCGATCCGGCGCCGCCCACCGCGCTGTTCACCGCCCAGAACGTCATCACCGTGGGTGCCATCGGCGCGCTGCGCGAGGCGGGCGCCCAGCACACGACGGCTCTGGTCGGCTTCGACGACATCCCGCTCGCCGCGCACCTGATCCCGCCGGTCACGGTGGTGGCCCAAGATCCCAGGCGCATCGGCCGGGAGGCCGCGACGATCGTGTTCGACCGGCTCGACGGCGTGACGACGGCCGTCACGGAGGTCGTGGTGCCGACGACCATGATCATCCGCGGGTCAGGGGAGATCCCCCCGAGTCAGTGACTCACTTGGGCACGAACGCCGGCACGATGCCGTCGAAGACCAGCTTCGCGCCCAGACCGTGGGCCACGATGACGCCGATGCCCGCGGCGATGGCCAGCACGACCACGCCGAAGCAGAAGAACGCCACCACCTTCGCGGCGGGATGCGGCTCGTGCAGGGTCGCGTCGGCGTCGCCCCCGACGCCGTAGGACAGCGCCCTGATGCCGAGGGCGAAGATGGCGGGGAGCCCCGCGCCGAGCAGCAGCCCGACCCACAGCACGTTCCACGCGCCCTGCAGCGCCAGCCAGAGGTTGTTCATGCCTTCGTCTCCTCGCGGACGCCGTGATGGGGGACCGGGCGGTCGGTGACCTGCTCGACCCAGTCGTCGTTGACGTTGCGATGGTCAACGGCGGTGCGCAGCGACCGCAGATACATCCAGGCCGCCGAGGCGACGAGGATCGCGGTCACGACGAGGGCACCGGCCAAGCCCCCGACCGAGTGGCCGACGAACCACACGATCGCGCCGACCGTGCCGGCTGCGGGCAGGGTGATGAGCCACGCCAACAGCATCCGGCCCGCGATGCGCCAGTTGACGGTTGCGTCCTTCTTTCCCAGCCCGGTGCCCAGGATCGACCCGGTGGCGACGTGGGTGGTGGACAGCGCGAAGCCGAGGTGACTCGAGGCGAGGATCACCGCGGCGGAGGAGGACTCGGCCGCCATGCCCTGCGGGGAGGCGATCTCCACCAACCCCTTGCCGAGGGTGCGGATGATGCGCCACCCGCCCAGGTAGGTGCCCAGCGCGATGGCCACGGCACAGGCGACCTTGACCCAGAACGGCACTGACTCGAGGTCCGTCCATGACCCGGTGGCGATGAGCGCCAGGGTGATGACCCCCATGGTCTTCTGGGCGTCGTTGGTGCCGTGCGCGAGAGACACGAGCGATGCCGACCCGATCTGGCCCCAGCGGAATCCGGATTCGCGGTACTTCTCGGCGACGCCCCGGGTGATGCGGAAGATCAGCGACGTGCCTACCGCCGCGATGACGACGGCGATCACCGGCGACATCAGCGCGGGCAGTACGACCTTGCCGATGACACCGTCGAGCTTCGTGCCGTCGCCCACCCACTTGACGCCCTCCACGCCGAGGCCGGCCATGGTGGCGCCGACGAGGCCGCCGAACAACGCGTGCGACGAACTGGACGGGAGGCTGAACAGCCACGTCAGCAGGTTCCAGACGATCGCCCCGACGAGTCCGGACAGGATGATGAGGAGGAGGGACAGGCCGCCGTCGGCGATCAGCTCCGGTCTGGGGGCCCCGGTCTTGTCCTGGATGTTGACCACGGCGTTGGTCACCGTGAGCGCCACCTCGACGGACAGGAATGCCCCGACGAGGTTGAGCACGGCTGACAGCGCGACCGCCGTCTTGGGGCGCAGCGCCCCCGTCGCGATGGAGGTGGCCATGGCATTGCCGGTGTCGTGGAATCCATTGGTGAAGTCGAAGACAAGGGCGACGACGACGACGAGCGCTAGCACGATCAACTCGGGGGGCACGGGTCCAGTCTGCTACGTGGCGGGCGGGATCGCGCAATCGGGGGCAGGTTACGGCAGCGACAGGCTCACCGGCAGGCCTGCGCCATGAAGCTCATGTGAACAGTGGGCGGCGCGGGCCGGGCGTCGATTCTGTCGGAGGCGGCGACCTATCATGACCGGCATGTCCGCGCGCACCGTCTCCACCGCCGTCCTGCGCCTCGACGGGAGACTGATGGAGGTGTCCTACAAGCCCATCAAGAACCTCCGACTCCGCGTGCTGCCCCCGGACGGCCGCCTGGCGGTGTCGGTGCCGCTGGGGGTGCCGCTGGAGCGGATCGAGGACTTCGTCATCGCCAACCGCGCGTGGATCGCCCGCTCGCAGACCACGGTCCGGATGGCCGCCCCGGCGCAGGAACCGCTCACGGACGGGGGCAGGGCACGGCTCTGGGGCCGGTGGCACGAGGTGTCGGTGGCCGGCGGGTCCAAGGCCTCGGCCCGGCGCGACGGCGGCGTCCTCCGGCTGGTGGGCAAGGACGACGCCGCCCGCCGTCGGGCGCTCGACGGGCTCTACCGCCGCGAACTCGCCCTGGCGCTCGAGCCGCTCCTCGACCGGTGGTGCGCGCGGGTCGGACGCTCTCCCTCGTCGGTCCGCTGGCGGCGCATGACCAGCCGGTGGGGGACGTGCAACACCCGCACCGCCGTCGTCACGCTCAACGTCGCACTCGCCGAGCTCGAGCCGTGGGCTCTGGAGTACGTCCTGGTGCATGAGCTGGTCCACCTGCACGAGCGCGGCCACGGCGCCGGCTTCACCCGGTGGATGGACGCCCTCCTGCCGGAGTGGCGGGTCCGCCGGCGTGCCCTGCGGGGACGGCCGTGATCGTCCTGGAACGCGCCGACTGGCAGGCCCGCGCCGAGGCGCATGCCAGCGCCGTCGAGGCCGAGCTGGCCGACGTCGTGGCGCGGAGGGACAGGGGAGTCAAGCACCCCGTCGACGACTTCCTGTTCCACTACTACACGCTGCGGCCGTCGCAGCTGGCCCAGTGGCATCCGGGCGCGGGGGTGGCGCTCGCCGACGCGGCCGAGTACGCGCGGGCGGGGCGCTACCGGGTGCTCCCGTCCGGCGCGGTCACCCTGGACGTCGACGCCTTCCTGGCTCAGCGCGGCGGGACGGTGCGAACCGCGCTGGATCTCCTGACGGCGACGGAGGCGGCTCCCGCGCGCTTCGGCTGCTTCGGCATGCACGAGTGGGCGATGGTCTACCGGCTTCGCGCCGACGAGAGCCGCCACCCGTACCTGCCGCTGAGATACCCGCCCGCCGAGATCGCCCGGATCGTCGAGGAGGTGGGATGCCGCTGTACCCACATCGACGCGTTCCGCTTCTTCACGCCCGCGGCCAAGCCGCTCAACCTGCTCCACCCGACCCGCGAACGGCAGGCGGAGTTCGACCAGCCCGGCTGCCTGCACGTCAACATGGACTTGTACAAGTGGGCGGGCAAACTCACTCCCGCCGTGTCCTCAGACCTGGTGTTCGCCACGTTCCGGTTGGCGCGCGACATCCGCGCGGTGGATATGCAGGCCTCCGCCTATGACCTCACCGGGTGGGGATATGAGCCGATCCCGGTCGAAACCGCCGCTGGCCGCGCCGACTACGTGGCGCGCCAACGGGTGTTTACGGAGCGGGCGGCCCCGCTGCGCGGTGCACTGATCGACTCGCTGACGGCCCTGTGCAACCGGGGGCGGGTCCCCGGGCGTAGTGGGAGTGAGGAGACGGGCGTGTTGAGGACCGGCGCGACCCCACCTCCCGCCTAAGCTGCCGCTGACACGTCAGCGCTTCCCCTACTGTGAGGTCACCATGTCCGCTCTGCCCACCGCGCGGAGGATCGTCACCAGCCTGGCCGTCGCCGTCGCCCTCGCCACCGGCGCGTGCGCTCCGGCCGGGCTCGCGCCCTCCGCTGTGCCCAGCGCCACCGTGTCCCCCCGGGCCCCGCAGCCCGGGTCAGACGACGCACCGCCGCCCAGCGTTGAACCGAGCCCGGCACCGGAGCCCGAGCCCAGTGTCGAGCCCACTCCCAGTTCCGAGCCGACTCCCAGTGTGGAGCCGAGCCCGACCACCGATCCCACCGCGACCGCCCCACCGACGCCGTCGGCCCCGCCCGCGCTGATGGCGCTCGGTGACGAGGGTGACGACGTCCGCGCGCTGCAGCACCGCCTCCAGCAGATCCAGTGGATGGAGGGACCCGTCTCCGGCACGTACGACGATGCGACCCGGTTGGCCGTCGAGGGCTTCCAGGCCAAGCGCGGCATTCCGGTCACCGGCCAGGTGGACCAGACGACGCTGGACCGCCTCGTGGCCATGACGCGGGAACCCACCCGCGACGAGATGTACAACATCATGCGCCCCGGCCCGGCGCTCCTGGCCGAGGGTGCCACGGGTGACGCCGTGAAGGACCTTCAGGCCCGGCTCAAGCAGATCGGCTGGTATGCGCCCAAGATCGACGGCATCTACGGCCCGAAGACGGCCGAGGCGGTCAGCGGATTCCAGGGCAAGCGGCAGATCCCGGTGACGGGTGAGGTCGACCAGCGGACGAAGGACCGGCTCTACGCCATGACGCGCAAGCCGACGAGCGACGAACTCAACAACATCGTCGCGACGCCGAAGCCGTCATCGATGACGCTGGACGACCGCTGCCTGAGCGGCCGCGTGATCTGCATCTCGAAGTCGCAACGCCGGTTGGCCTGGGTGGTCGACGGCAGCATCCGGATGACGATGGACGTGCGGTTCGGCTCCGAGCTCACCCCCACCCGCAACGGCGTCTTCTCGGTGTACTGGAAGTCACGCGACCACGTCTCGAGTCTGTACGACACGCCCATGCCCTACGCGCTGTTCTTCAGCGGTGGGCAGGCGGTCCACTATTCGGCGGACTTCGCCCGCAACGGATACAACGGCGCCTCCCATGGCTGCGTCAATGTCCGCGACAAGGCGGCCGTCGCCGCGCTGTTCGACACCGCGCGGGTCGGTGACAAGGTCGTCGTCTACTGACGTCACCTGAGTCCCGTCGGACTGAGACCACAGTCCGACGGGATCGACGCGACCGAGAGGTAGGCTCGTCGGAGTCATTTGAGTGAAAGGCGGATAGCCGCGTGATCGTGCTGGCCATCGGAATGCAGGTGGTGTCCTCGTTCCTCTTCGCGAGCGGGGCCATCCTCCAGAGCCTCGGAGTGAAGTCGACGTTCCACCCTTCGGCGACGGCGTCGTCGAACAAGCTCACCTTCGCCGGGCTGCTGAAGCTGTTCACCATCCCGAAGTGGCTGCTGGGGCTGACGTTCGTCTTCATGGGGGCGGCCATCCACCTCGTCGCGCTGTCCTTCGCACCGGTGGCGGTGGTGCAGCCCGTCGGCATCCTGGCGGTGCCCTGGTCGGTGCTGCTCGCCGCGCGCATCCACAAGCACGCGCTCAGCCACAAGATGTGGATCGCCGTGGCGGTCACCGTCGCCGGCGTCGTCGGGTTCACCGTGTTCTCGTCGCTGTTCGCGACCGGGGAGAAGCAGGTCGAGTTCGCGCCGATGTTCATCGCCTTCCTGGTCGTGTGCGCCATCTGCGCGGTCCTGTCGTACCTCGCCACCAAGGCCGCCCCGTGGGCGCGGGCGATGATGTGGTCCTCGGTCGGCGCGACCTTCTACGGCCTGGCCTCGGGGTTCATGAAGGCGGCCATGGACCTGGTGCTCAAGCACGGGCAGCCGTTCGGCGGGTTCGAGGTGCTGGCCACGGTGCTCATGATGCTGGCCTGCTACGGCATCGGCGCCTGGATGATCCAGCAGGGCTACGCGTCGGGGCCCGCCGAGATCACCGTCGGCACCATGACCACGGTCGACCCGTTCGTCGCCGTTCTCTTCGGCCTCATCGTGCTCGGAGAGGGCATGAACATGGGAGTCGGCCCGGCGGTCGGCATGGCCGTGACCGGCGCGATCGCGGTCTACGGCGTCATGTTGCTGTCCAAGGACCATCCCGATGCCGTCGAGGAGCGACGACTGGCAGCCGAGATCGGCGTCCCGGAGCCGGCTACGGTACCGCCCGGCAGCTGACCGGCCCCGCGGGGCTAGGGTGCGAGGATGCAGTGGACCGGCTGGGGCGTCGCGCGCGTCCGCGCGCGGCCCGCGCTCCCCGCTGTGCTCATCGGCCTGGTGGTCATGGCCGCAGCCGTGCTGGGCGTCGTCGCCGGTCTGACCGATGCGGTCGCCTCAGCCGCGGCCCGGGACGCTCTCGCTGGTTCTTCGCCCGCGACCCTCACGGTCCGGGCGCGGGCGGGGTCCGACATCGACGCCCAGGACCGCCGGGCACGCTCGGCACTCGAGGCCGGTTTCGCGCCCGCGCGAGTGGTGGTGACCACGACGATCGACGCCGAGCCGGTGCGGGTCGGTGAGGCGCGCGTCGTGGCGCGCCATGCTGGGTCCGGAACCGAAGGACTTGCCCTGACGGGACGGGAACCCTCCGCCGACGACGAGGCAGCGCTCCAGGCCGACGCGGCCCAGCGCCTGGGCGTCCGGCCCGGTGACACGATCGAGGTCGAGGGGCGGCTGCTGACCGTCACCGCCACGTGGCGGCCGGTCGATCCGTCCGAGTCGCGCTGGGTGGCCGATCCGCTGGCCGTGCGGGGCGCCGAGGGGGCGCTCATCGGCCCCCTCCTGGTGTCGCGGACGGTCATCACCCAACTCCCCGGCACTCCGGTGCTCGCCTGGTTCCTGGAGCCGGCGCTCGACCGCGTCGAGGCGGACGACTTCGCGGCGCTCAGCTCCGGGGCCGCCCGGGCCAAGGAGCTGGCGGAAGTCGCCGACGACACTGGCCGCGGGGTCACGGTCCACGGCGCGCTGGCCGATCGGGTGGCATCGGCGGCCGCGGGCTGGGCCGACGCGCGCCGCCTCGGGATCGTGCCGATCGGCCTGGCGTGGGCCGTCGCGGCCGCGGCCGTCGGTCAGGTGGCGCACGTCGTCGCCCTGGCGCGCGCGAGAGAGACCCGCCTGCTCCTGGCGCGCGGCGCCACCGTCGCTCAGTGGACGGGGGTCGCCGCTGTTGAGGCGGCGCTCGTGGTGACGGTCGGTGGGCTCGCGGGGGCCGGCGTCGGCGTCGCCGCGCTGCGCGTCCTGGCCGGCTCCTGGGCGCAGACGCCGCAGGTGCTGGTGGGTGCGGCGGTGGGCGCGGCGACGGCGTTCGCGGCGCTGGTGGGCGTCGGGGCGGCGCACGCGGGCATGGCGGTGAGGTCGGGGGCGGCCGCCCAGGGGCGGCGCGACGTCGCTGCCGCTCTGGCTCGGATCGGGGTGTCGCCGGCCGGACCCGTGGTGCCGTCGCGCGGAGTCGTGTCCTGGCTCGCCGGGGCGCACGTGCTGCGTGGTGCCGCCACCGCCACCGTCCCGCTGGTCCTGTCGATCCTGGCGCTGGGCGGGGTCACGATCACCGGACTGTTCGGCGGGTCCAGCCGTGCGGTCGGCGCGGACATCGCGGCGTTGGAGCGCGGCGCGGACCTGCGCGCGGTCCTGGGCGGGCCTCCCGCCGGCGGCATGCCGGCGCTGCCGGACCTGGGAACGTCCACCACGATCAGCGGCTCCAGCCCGGCGTGGGTCGACGAGACCGCGATGGTGGGCGACGTACCGGTCAAGCTGGTCGCCGCTCCGGTGGACCGCCTCGGCGCCGCGGCCGCGCTGCCGGCCGGACTCAGCCTGCCCGGGGGGCTCGCCGATCACGAGCCCCCCGGGCCACTGCAGGTTCCAGACGGCGCCCGCGAACTGACGGTCCGGCTGACCGGGGGCCTCGACCTCGACCCGTGGCAGCTGGCCGCCGCCAGGCAGCTGCCCGAACTGGGCCGGCGGCAGGCCGAGGCGCCCTACGTGGTCGACCCCGTCGCGACGGCCCGGGACCTGACGCGCGACGAGCTCGAACGCCTGCGCGAGGGGGCCGACGCCAGGGTCGAGGTCCTCATCCGCGACACCAGCACGGGGATATCCCGTCGGATCCCCGCGGTGGACCTGGCCGTGGGGGGCCTCGATCTCGTGTGGGGAGACACCGTCGAGGCGCGGCCCGGCCGGATCGTCGCCGCTGAGGGCACCGTCACGCTCCCGGAGAGCGGGACGCACGTCGTGGACGGCCTGCTGCTGCGGGTCAGTGGCGGGCCGACGGGGGCCACCGTCAGGCTGACGGTCGCGGTGAGCGCCGATGGGATGCCGCTGCGGCCAGGAGCATCGTGGACCTCGGACGTCGCGGTGCCGGAGGCCTTCGCCGGGCCGTACCGGCGGCTGATGGCCGAGACCCCGGTGGAGGTCGGCCTCACCGAGACCGTCTCCGACGGCGGGCTGGCGGGCGTCGCCGTCGCCACCAACCGACCCGATGTGCCGCCCCTCCTCACATCCACAGCGGAGGGTTGGCAGGTGGTGGGCGAGCCGTGGGCGCTGTCCACGCTGCGCATGGGACCACGGATCGCGTTCACCGGTCGCGTTCCGGCTGCGGCCGTGACCTCGGCCGGCGCCGTGGCGGTGCCGGTGGCCGTCACTCCGGCCACGGCGGAGGCCGCGGCGCTCGAGGTCGGCGACAGGTTCGACGTCGACGCATTCCAACGGCGCATGCCCGCCGTGGTCGCCGCCGTGACGGCGGCGGTGCCCGGCACCACCGACGCGCACGCGGTCCTGGCTGACTCCCGGGCGGTGGCGAGGGCGCTGGCCGCGACGCTGGATCCGATGCCCTGGCCTCGGGAGGTGTGGGTCCGCACCGACGACGTCGCCGCCAACGCGGGCCGCATCGCCGCCCTGCCCGGCGTCGAGACTGTCGTCGTGGCGCCGCGGGGATCTCCCGTCGCGGAACTCGCCCGCCGCACCTTCTGGGCCGGAGCGGCCGGTGGTCTGATCCTGGCGATCGCGGGCATCCTGGCCACGCTCGTGGCGCAGGCCGACGCCCGGCGCGGCGAGGTGGAGATCCTCGTCAGACTGGGACTGGCGGGGGCCGCCCAGGGGCGCAGCCGGGCGCTGGAGCACGGCGCCGTGCTGGTGGTGGCGGCCATGCTCGGCGTGGTGGCCGGCACCGCGGCCGGACGGGTCGGGGTACCCCCGCTGGTGAGGACCGCGGTGGGCGCGGATCCGGCGTGGCCCGTGCCGCTGAGCCTCGACACCGGGCCCTTCGGCGTGCTGCTGGCTCTCTTCGCCGCCGGGGTGGGCCTCGGGCTGGCGATGGTCGTGCGAACGGTCTCGCGCCAGGCGGCGCGGGTGGGGCGGGGGCACGGATGACTCCGCTGAGCTGGATCGTCAGTCGGCTCCGCGCCGGTCTGGCGCCCGTCGTCGCCGTCGCGGTCGCCGTCGCGGTGACCGTGGCGCTGATCGCCGCCCTACCCAGGGTCGTCGCGGACCTGGCGGGCCGAGCCACGTCCGGGGCGTTCGCCACCCTGAGCGCGCGGGAGGGCGATCTCATGGCGCGCTGGCGGGGCGCCCCGGCGGCGACCGCGACAACGACCGACCCCGGCGCCGCCTACCTCGAGGCGGCGGAGGACCTCAGACAGGCCCAGCCGCGGCCGTTGCGCGACGTTCTCGTGCCGCCGCAGCTCCTGGGTGAGCTGGGATTCCCCCTCTCCGTGACGCCTCCCGCGTCCTCCGGGTACCACCGGCTCACCTTCGCGGTCCTCGTTGACGCGACGCTGGAGGAACACACCCGCCTGGTGTCCGGGGCATGGCCCCGCCCACCGGACGCCGCGGATCCCGTGACGGAGGCCGTCGTGCTCCACGACGCCGCCGAGCGCCTCGGGTGGGTTCTGGGCAGCGAGCCCCTCCCCGGCATCCGCCTCGCGGGGACGTTCCGCCCGACGGAGCCGCACGACCGCAGGTGGGAACAGGTCCCGCGGGGCGTGCGCTACGCGGAGCTGGTCGATCCCAACCTCGGCACCGAGCTGGTGTCGGCCGTGTTCGTGGACCGGCGGGCCCTGGCCGTCGGAGTGTCGGGGAAGCGACCCCAGATCATCCACACCCTCTGGTACGGCATCAGGGCGGACACAGAGAGCGCAGGGCTGGACGCCGAGGTGCTGGCGGCGCAGCTGACGGCCACCCTCGCGCGCACGCATGACCTCACGACGGACGGGCGGCTCTCGATCCGGCTGTTCTCCGAGCTCGGCGACGTGCTCGGCGCCGTGTCGGTGCAGCAGCGGACCCTGACGGCGCTCGTCCTCGCGATGGCCGCCGGACCCGTGGGGCTGAGCATCCTGCTGGTGTGGCTGGCGGCGGTCGGAGTCCGGGCGAGGCGGGTCACGGTGACCGCGCTGGTGCTGGCGCGCGGCGCCTCCCCCGGACAGCTGCGGGCCTGGGCGCTGACGGAGGGGGTCGTGGTCCTGCTCGTCGGCGGGCTCGCGGGGTACGCGGTGGTCGATGCGGCCCTCCCCGGCCCCGGACGGGGCGCCGGCGTCGGCTCCCTGTCGGGAACGGACGTGCTGGCCGCCGTGGCACCCACCCTGCTCACGGTGGCCGGCGGCATCCTCGTGTGGCGGCTACGGCAGGGGGTGCTGCGTCTCCTTGTCGGTCCGCTGCGGACCCGCCGGTCGCTGCCCGGGCTGCTCGGAGTCCTGCGCGCCCTGCGGGGCTCCGGCGGCGCCCTGCCGCTGATCGCGGTGCTGCTGGGCGTCTCCGTGGCCGTCGTCGGCGGCACGGTGTCGGCGAGTCTCGACGCGACGGCGCGCGACGCCGCCTGGGGCCTCAACGGGGCGCCGGTGCGGATCGCGGGACCCCGGATGACCGACGACGTCGTCGCCCGCATCGAGTCGGTCGACGGCGTGGCATCCGTCGCGCGGGTGGCCCGGGTCGCCGACGCCGTGCCCCTCCAGCTGCCGGAGCAAACGATCCACGTCGGCGTGTGGGCGGCGGACGACCATCTGCTGGACGCCTACCGGGGGAGTCCCGTGGACCCGGATCTCCCGCCGGCGCTGTTCGGCTCCGCGGACGGCGTCGCGGCCGTGGTCGGCGGCCTGGTACCGGAGGGGGCGACCGGCGGGAGGCTCGGCTCCGTCGGACAGGTGCGTCTGCTCGGGCACCGCGACCTGCTGCCCGGGATCGCCACCCCGGACGCCTGGGCCCTGGTGTCCTCGGACGCGTGGGCATCGGCAGGCGGCGAGGCGCCCACGGCGACCATCGCTCTGGTGGCGGTGGCGGACGGCGCCCGGGCCGACGAGGTGGCGTCCGCTCTGCGGGTCCAGCTGGACACTGCGGTGGTGAGCACGGCCGAGGAACAGCGGCGGGGACGACACGTCCCCGCGTCCCTCGCGTTCGCGCGCCTGGCCACGGCCACCGGGCTGGTGACACTTGTGCTCATGACGGGCGCAATCCTCGCGGCCGACGCGGTCGTCGCGGCGACGAGACGGCACGCGACCGCCCGGCTACGCGCACTGGGGGCGCCCGACCGCGACATCCGGCTCAGCGTCGCCTGGGAGACGGCTCCGGGCCTCCTCCTCGCGGTCGCGAGCGGCATCGGGCTCGGCATCGGCGCCGCGGCCCTCCTGCTGGGCTGGCTCGACTACGGCTTCATCACCGGAGCCCGGCGCGCCCGGCTGGCCCTGGATCCGGCATGGCTCGCGGCCGTGCTGGGTCTCGTCCTGGTCGCGCTCGCGGCCGTCATCACCACTGCCGCCCGACGGGCGGCCCGAGAAGGGGAGGCGCCATGACCCCCACGCCCACCCGCCCGCTCAGCCGGGACCACGCGGGGCCCGACATCTGGTGCGAGGACCTGGTGCGCATCTTCACGACCGAGGGCGCCGAGGTCCAGGCGCTGCAGGGACTCAACCTGGTCGTCGAACCGGGGGAGGTGGTGGCCCTGGTCGGCGCCTCCGGATCCGGCAAGTCGACCCTGCTGGGCATCCTGTCGGGACTGGATCGGCCCACGGGGGGCCGTGCCCGCGTCGCGGGCCATGACCTGACGGCGATGCGCCCCCGTCAGCGGATCTCGTTCCGGAGGCACAGCGTGGGGTTCATTTGGCAGCAGACGAGCCAGAACCTCGTCCCACACCTGTCCGCGGCGGACAACGTGATGCTGCCCATGATGATCGCGGGCCGACGCGACCGGGCCGCGCGTGCGCACGACCTGTTGGACATGCTGGGCCTCGCGGACCAATCCCGCCGGCTGCCGCCGGAGCTGTCGGGCGGCCAACAGCAGCGGGTGGCGATCGCGACGGCACTCGCCAACGCGCCCGACGTGCTCCTGGCCGACGAGCCGACCGGCGAACTCGACGACGAGAACTCCGCCGCGGTCCTGGAGGCGCTGCGGGGCGTCGCCCAGCTGACCGGCACCACGGTGCTGATCGTCACACACGACCCGACTGTCAGCGATCACGTCGAGCGGACCGTCCAGATCCGCGACGGCCGAACGTCCACGGAGGTCGTCCGGAGATTCGACGCCGCCGGCCGGACCGAGGCGTGGGAGGAGTACACGGTCATCGACCGCGCGGGCCGGATACAGCTCCCCAAGGCGCACGTCGAGGAGCTCGGCCTACGCGACCGCGTCCGCCTCCGCCACGGAGACGGGCACGTCGAAGTGTGGCCGGCCACCCGGGATCCGCGACATGGTGCGGAGGAGGGGTCATGACCGACGGCGGGTCGCTGCGGGGTGTGTCGCTGCGCCGCAGCTTCGGGACGGGAGTCGGCCGGGTCGACGTGCTGACCGGGCTGGACATCGCCGTCGAGCCGGGCGCCCTCACCGTCGTCACGGGGCGCTCCGGGGCCGGCAAGACGACACTCGTCAACATCCTCGGGGGCCTGGACCGGCCAGACTCCGGCCGCGTCCTGCTGGGCGACGAGGTCCTCAGCGAAGCGTCGCGCGAGCGTCTGTTGGAACTCCGGCGGACCCGGATCGGGATGGTGTTCCAGGACTTCGGCCTCATCCCGGTGCTGACCGCCGCGGAGAACATCGAGGTGCCGCTGCGTCTGGCCCGTGAGGAGCCGCGGCGTCGCGACGCCCGGGTCGCCGAACTGCTCGAACGGATGGGTCTCTCCCGGCACGCGCGCCACCTGCCGTCCCAACTGTCGGGGGGCCAGCAGCAGCGCGTCGGCATCGCCCGTGCGCTGGCCGCGGCTCCCACCGTGGTCCTGGCGGACGAGCCGACCGCGCAACTCGACCAGGAGACGGCCGCCTCAGTGCTCGACCTGCTGGTCGACCTCACCCGGGAACGGGGGTTGGCGACGCTGGTGACGACCCACGACCCGCTGGTGGTCGCACGGGCAGACCAGGTGATCCACCTGCACCATTAACCGGGGACGGGCAGCGCGTTGAGCGCCACCGCTCCCGACGGCGTCGACAGCACGATCGTGGAGTCGGCCTGCGGCATGGGGAAGACGACGTCGGCCTCGTACGGCGTCCCGGCGCGGACCGTGAAGGGGGCGGGGTTCAGCGCATCGAAGGCCTCGCGCGTCTCGTTGGTGAAGGCGAACAGCCCGAACTGGTACTCGCCGCGTTCGATCTCGACCCGGACGCGGATCAGCAGGCCCTCGGAGGTCCACTCGTGGCGCACGATCTCGAAGATGCCGTCGCCGTTGCCCTCGAACGGGATGTAGTTACCGGTCCGCGACGGCGAGGCAACGGAGGTGGGGGCCGCCGAGCCCGACGGCTGAGGCTCCTGTGATCCACCGCCCACGAACTGCATGCCGAGGACGAGTGCGGCGATCACGACGATGATGCCGACGACCGCCCACACCACCGGACCGGTGGGGCGGGGCGGGCGGAGTTGTTCGGGCGGGGGCGGGGGTGGGGGAGCCTCGCCGAACGGCCGCCGCGGATCGCGGCCCTGCGCGTCGTGGAACTGTGGCGCCCGATGCCCAGGGTCCTGGTGGGCCCAGGGCGAATCCTGCCCGCCGCCGGGGGGCGGCCACTGCTGCGAGTTCATAGTCCCGCCAGCCTAGCCGCGCGAGTTGTCCACATCCTCGGCATCCGTGTGGCATAACGCCCGATCGAGTGCCCCACCACGGGGCCATGAGCACTCCAGTGATCCGCGGCTCGAGCCGAGCCGACCTTCTCGCCATGCCCGCCGTCCTCCTGGGCTTCCATCCGACCGACTCGTGCGTCGTCCTGGGCTTCGAGGGGTCCATGGTGGCCTTCTGCGCCCGCCTCGACCTCGACTGGTTCGTGACGCACTTCGACCAGGTCGCCGACCAGATCGTCAGCGCCTCCAGCCAGGTGCCGGGCTGCCGATTCGCGCTCATCGGCTTCGGGGACCCCGATCTCGCCAGCCTGTCGGTGGTGGAGATGGCCGGCGTGGTGGGACAGTCGCGGACCGTCGACCTCCTCGTCACCGACGGTCGGACGTACTGGTCGCTGGTGGACGGCCTCGAACCCCAGGAGTTCACGTTCGACACCAGTTCGGTCGCCGCACAGGCGGTGTACGAAGGGGTGCGCATTTCGGCGGACCGGGCCGGGGCGGTCGCGCCGGTCGAGACCTCCGATCCCGCCCCCGAGGAGCTGGTCACCAGCTCTCGCGCCATGGTGGCCTCGATGAGCGACCAGGAGACGATGGAGCTGCTAGCGGACCTCGTGTCGTCCGCAGAGGCGCTTCCCGCGGCGCGGGCGCTGCTGCTCGCGGTGCTCGTCGAGGACGAGGACCGGATGGCCGCGGTGCTGACCCAACTCACCCGGGCCACGTCCGAGGTGGCCTGGATCAACCTCGCGGCGGCCCGACGCGTGGCGCCCCCCGAGTCGGAGGCCAACGTGCTGGCGCTGCTCGGGATGGCCTCGTGGCTGAGCGGGCACGGCGCGGCCCACACGTCGTGCCTGGAGCAGCTGCAGCGCATCGCCCCGGGTCACGCCGTCGGCTCCCTGGTCGAGATGGTCCACCGCGACGGCATTCCTCCGCGCCGGTGGGACGAATGACCGGGCGAGTGCGCAGCGTCGGGGCGTGCCCTAGGGTGCTGCCATGCGTTTCGTCGTGTGCGGGGAAGCCCTGATCGATCTGATGCCGGAGGAGATGATCTCCCCGGCCGAGAGCCGCTGGATCGCCAGATCCGGCGGCGGCCCCTTCAACACAGCCACCGCGCTGGCTAAGCTCGGCCTCGACACGCGGTTCCTCGGGCGCCTCAGCACCGACACCTTCGGCCGGCAGCTCCGCAGCCACCTGGAGGGCGCCGGCGTCGACCTCTCGATCGCCGTCCCCACGGAGGATCCGACGTCGCTGGCCGTCGTCTCCCTCGACACCCAGGGGCGGGCGAGCTACCACTTCCACTTCGCCGGGACCTCCGCGTTCAACTGGGCGCCGGGTGAGCTGCCGGACCTCGACGCCGACGACTGGCTGCACTTCGGGTCCATCGGGGCGATCATTGCCCCCGGCGCCCGGCAGGTCCTGGACTTCGTGCGACGCACGGACGCCGGGGTCAGCTTCGACCTCAACGTCCGGCCGTCGACGCTGCCGGACCGGGCGGAGTACTTCGGCCTCATCTCGGACCTGCTGACGGCGGTCGGGAAGAACGGCGGGATCGCCAAGGCATCCGACGAGGACATCGCCTGGCTGGTGGACGACGACAGCGACCCGCTCGGCTACGCGGAGGGCTGGGCGGCCGAGTACGGACTCAGCATGTTCATCGTCACGCTGGGCCCCGACGGCGTCGTCGCGGTGAAGCCCGACGGCCGCCGGATCCAGGTCCCGGGGCGCCGGGTCGACGTCGTCGACACGGTCGGCGCGGGTGACACGTTCATGGCCGGGTTCCTGTCGGCCTACGCCGAGGACCCCACGGACGTCGAGGCCGCGCTCGCCCGTGGTGTCGCCGCCGCCGCCATCGTCTGCACCCGCAAGGGAGCCCAGCCGCCCACCGCCGCGGAGGTCGACGCCCTGCTCGTCTGAGCGCGTGCGAGACGCCGTCCGCGGGCCGGTATATTGAGGCACCGCGCCGCTGGCGCACGTGTGACGCCCGAAAGCAGGAGATGGTCGTGAGCCAAGAGGCTGGTCAGTACGACAAGGTCCAGGCCCAGGAGAAGTGGCAGGCCTTCTGGGAGGAGGACGAGACCTTCCGCCCCCGCGACGACGGCAGTCGCGAGCGCCGCTACGTGCTCGACATGTTCCCGTACCCGTCCGGTGACCTACACATGGGGCATGCCGAGGCGTACGCCATGGCGGACGTCATCGCGCGCTACTGGCGGCTCAAGGGCTACGACGTCATGCATCCCATCGGGTGGGACTCCTTCGGGCTCCCCGCCGAGAACGCGGCTATCAAGGCGGACACCCACCCCGCCACGTGGACCTACAACAACATCGAGACGCAGGCGCGCTCCTTCAAGCGCTACGGCCTGAGCTTCGACTGGAGCCGTCGGCTGCACACCTCCGACGAGGACTACTACAAGTGGACCCAGTGGCTGTTCACGCGGTTCTACGAGCGCGGACTGGCCTACCGCAAGGACTCCTTCGTCAACTGGTGCCCCACGGACCAGACGGTGCTGGCGAACGAGCAGGTCGTCGACGGCCGGTGCGAGCGGTGCAAGACCGAGGTGACCAAGCGCAAGCTCAACCAGTGGTACTTCAAGATCACCGAGTACGCCGAGCAGCTCCTCGACGACATGACCCAGCTCGAGGGAGGCTGGCCCGACCACGTCCTCGCGATGCAGCGCAACTGGATCGGCCGCTCCGAGGGCGCCCACGTCGATTTCCGGGTGGAGGGGCGAGAGGAGCCCATCACGGTCTTCACCACCCGCCCCGACACCCTGTTCGGTGCGACCTTCATGGTCGTGGCCCCGGACGCGCCGCTGGCGGCGGAGCTCGTCACCGACGAGCAGCGGCCGGCCTTCGAGACCTACCTCGAGCAGGTCAAGAAGGAGACCGAGATCGAGCGCCAGTCCACCGAGCGGGTGAAGACCGGCGTGTGGCTGGGCCGCAGCGCGATCAACCCGGTCAACGGGGAGGAGATCCCGATCTGGGCCGCCGACTACGTGCTCGCCGACTACGGCACCGGCGCGATCATGGCGGTCCCCGCGCACGATCAGCGCGACCTCAACTTCGCCCGGCAGTACGGGCTGCCCGTCCGGACCGTCATCGACGTGGACGGGACCGATCCGGCCGACACCGGCATCGCCACCAGCGGTGACGGCGCCTACGTCAACTCCGGTCCGCTCACCGGACTGGCCGACAAGGCCTCCGGGGTCGCCCGCATCATCGCCCAGCTCGAAGCGGATGGTCTGGGCACCGGCACCATCCAGTACCGGCTGCGGGACTGGCTGCTGTCGCGCCAGCGGTTCTGGGGCTGCCCCATCCCTGTCGTGCACTGCGACACGTGCGGCGAGGTCCCGGTCCCGGACGACCAGCTGCCCGTGCGCCTCCCCGACCTGCGCGGGGCGGCCCTCGCGCCGAAGGGGACCTCTCCGCTGGCCGCCGCCACCGACTGGGTCGCGACGACCTGTCCGACCTGCCACGGACCGGCCAAGCGCGACACCGACACGATGGACACGTTCGTCGACTCGTCGTGGTACTTCTTCCGCTACTGCTCGCCGGGCTACGACAAGGGCCCCTTCGACCCCGAGGATGTCCGGCGCTGGATGCCGGTGGCGCAGTACGTCGGCGGCGTCGAGCACGCGATCCTGCACCTGCTCTACATGCGCTTCTTCTCCAAGGTGCTCCGCGACATGGGCCTGGTCGACTTCGACGAGCCCATGCTGCGGCTCCTCAACCAGGGCCAGGTGATCAACCAGGGCAAGGCGATGAGCAAGTCGCTCGGCAACGGCGTGGACCTCGGCAAGCAGATCGACGAGTACGGTGTCGACGCCGTCCGGCTCACCATGGTGTTCGCCGGACCCCCGGAGGACGACATCGACTGGGCGGACCTGTCGCCGGCGTCGAGCCTGAAGTTCCTGCAGCGCGCCTACCGCATCGCCTCGGACGTCGCCTCTCCGGTGAACGCCGATGTGACCGCCGGTGACGCCGCGCTGCGGAAGGTGACGCACAAGTCCATCGCCGACGTGTCGATGCTCATCGAGTCCGGCCGGTTCAACGTGGCCGTGGCCCGCGTCATGGAACTCGTCAACGCGACGCGCAAGGCCATCGACGGCGCCACGGGGCCCGCCGATCCCGCCGTCCGCGAGGCCGCCACCTTCGTGGCTCAGGCGTTGAGCGTCGTGGCGCCCTACGTGGCTGAGGAGATGTGGGAGGTGCTCGGCCACGCACCGTCGGTGGCCAGCAGCGCCTGGCCCGTCGCCGATCCCGCGCTGACCGCCGACGACACCGTGACGATGGTGGTCCAGATCCAGGGCAAGATCCGCGCCAAGATCGACGTGCCGGCCGCCATCGCCGAGGACGAGGCCCTGGCGCTGGCCCTGGCGGACGCGGGCGTCCAGCGGTCCCTGGACGGGCGCGAGGTGGCCAAGGTCATCGCGCGGCTGCCCAAGATGCTGAGCCTCGTGCCCCGCTGAGGTTCTCCACAGCTCGCTGATCGCCCGGCAAACGGGCGCGGTCACCGCCTAACACGGTGGCATGGACCCCCAGCAGGCCGACGAGGTGGCCCGCGCCCGGCTCGCCTACGTGAGCGCGGGGCGGCCGCCGCTGGGCGCGCCCCGCCGGGCCGCCGCGGAGCCGCCGCCAGACTCCCCGCCGCCGCCGCGCGCGCCGACGCCCCCGCCCGACGCTCTGGGGCCTCCGCGGCGCCTCACGCGCCAGCACGTCCTCGTCGTGGCGGTGCTCCTGCTGTGCGCAGTGGGGGTCGCTGTCGCCGCGCTCAGCAGGTCAGAGGCGACCGAGATCCCCGTCCCCTCCGCCACACCCGAGGTGTCGGTCGCCGCGGCGACCCCGTCGCCACCGCCTCAGATGCGGATCCACGTCGCGGGGCACGTGGCGACGCCAGGGGTCGTGACGCTGCCCCCGGGGTCCATCGTGCTGGACGCCATCGAGGCCGCCGGGGGACTGGCGCCATCGGCTGACCCGGACCAGCTCAACCTGGCCGCCCCGGTGTCGGACGGCATGCAGATCCTCATCGGCTCGGAGGACCAGCCACGCGGCGACGTCCGCGCCCCCGGGACGGGCTCCGAGGCGGGGGACGCCGCGGGTCCCGGAGTGGACCTGAACCGCGCCACGGCCGACGACCTCGAAGAGCTGCCCGGGATCGGCCCCGTTACCGCGGAGGCGATCATCGCCTGGCGTGAGGAGAACGGCCCCTTCACCGTCGTGGAGGAACTGCAGGAGGTCAGCGGCATCGGGCCCAAGACCTTCGAGAAGCTTCAGCCCCTGGTGCGGGTGGGGTGATGCGCGACCAGGACTGGCGGCTGGTGCCGGTGGCGGCAGCCGCCTGGGGTGCGGCGTGGCTCGGGACCACGGGCTGGCGCCCCGACGCGGCCACCCTGACTGCCCTCACCGTGGGGCTGGGCCTCATCGCGCTCGCCGCGGCCCGCCTCCGCCGGACATGGACCTGCGTGGTGGTCGTCGTCTTCACCGTGACGGGTCTCTTGACGGGGACGCGGGCGGCGCAGCGGCACGACTCGCCGGTCTCGCACCTTGCCGCCGCCCGCGCCACGGCCACCGCCGAGGTGTCGATCCGCGCCGAGGCGCGCAGGTGGGACCAGACCGTCGTGGCCGACGGGACGCTGCTCCGCCTCGACGCCCGGGGCCGCGGGCTCCGGACGGCGATGCCGGTGACTGTGCTGGCGACAGGGGACGCAGCCACCGGCTTGCGTTCCGCCGTCCCCGGTGCCCGGTACCGGATGGTGGTCAGACTCGCCCCGCCCACGCCGGGGGACGCCGACGTGGCCGTGCTGAGGCTGCGCTCGGAGCCCGAGCTGGTGACCGGTCCGGGGGTGTTCGACGCGACGGCCACCGCGATGCGATCGGGGCTCCGGGGCGCGGTGGCCCACTCGCCGCCCCGCCAGGCCGCGCTCGTGCCGTCGCTCGTGGTGGGCGATACGTCGGGGGTCGATGACGACATGCGGGCGCAGTTCCAGGTGACCGCCCTCACCCATCTCATGGCCGTCTCCGGCGCCAACCTGACGCTGATGCTGAGCGTCATCCTGGCGGCGGTCCGCGGCCTCGGGGTCCGCGGGTGGTGGGTGCGGGCCGCGGCCGTGGCGGGCGTGCTGGGCTTCGTGGTGGTGTGCGGCCAGGAGCCGTCCGTGCTGCGCGCCGCGGCGATGGGGCTGGTGGGGCTGGCCGCCGTCGGGGCGGCCTCGGGCCGGCGCAGCCTCAGGGCGCTCAGCGTGGCCGCGCTCGGCCTGCTGTGGCTCGACCCCTGGCTGGCGAGGTCCGCGGGGTTCGCGCTGTCCGTGGCCGCCTGTTCCGGGATCGTCCTGCTGGGCCCCGCGCTGGTGACCGCACTCACGTCCTGGGCGCCGAGGTGGGTGTCCGAGGCCGTGGCGATCCCCCTGGCCGCTCAGCTCGCCACCCAGCCGATCGTGACGGGACTCAGCGGTGAGGTCTCTCTCGTGGGCATCGTCACCAACGCCCTCGCCGGACCGTTCGTCGGCCCGACGACGGTCCTGGGATTCGCCGCGGCGCTCCTGTGGTGGGCGCCGTGGCTCGCGGCGGGGCCGGGGTGGCTCGCGGGGTGGTGCGCCCAGCCGATCATCTGGCTCGCGGAAGGCGGTGCGGCGCTTCCCGGCGCCTCGCTGCGCTGGCCTCCCACCGCACTCGGCGTCACGGGCGTCGCGATCGCCGCCGGCGCGCTCGCCGTCGTGCTTCCGGTGCTGCTGGCGAAGCGGCTGGCAGCACTCGGCATGGCCGCGGTCCTGGTGACCGTCACCCTCATGCGCCCCGTGACCCCCGGGTGGCCCGGCCCGTGGTCGGCGGTCTTCTGCGACGTCGGGCAGGGCGACGCGACGGTGCTCACCACGGGCGGGGGCGGAGCCGCCCTCGTCGACACCGGCCCGGAGCCGGGCCCCACGCTGGCCTGCCTCGAGGACCTGAGGGTCCGCCGCGTGCCGCTCCTCGTCCTCACCCACTGGCACGCCGACCACACCGGGGGCGCGGCCGCGGTCGTCGAGCGATACCGGCCGGAGCTGATCCTCACCCGTTCGGGGCCGGCACCCGAGTGGCTGCGGCATGCGGCCGGCGCCGCCGGGAGCCAGGTGAGGGCGGCGCAGACCGGTGACGTCGTCCGTGTGGGGGACCTCGTCTGGACCGTGGTCTCCGCCTGGCAGCCGCCAGGGGATCCCTCCGTCGAGACGGAGGGGGAGGGATCAGCCGAGAACGACGCCTCCGTCGTGGCGGTGGCCCAGACGGGGGACGGGCTGCGGCTGATGCTGGCCGGGGACGCGGAACCGGCCGGGCAGGCCGTGGCTCTGCGTGCGGCCGCCCGGGCGGGCGTGGACCTGCGCGCGCATGTGCTCAAGCTGCCGCACCACGGATCGTCCCGGCAGGAGCCGCGCCTGTTCGACGCGACCGACGCGGTGGTCGCGGTGGCGAGCGCGGGCGTCGACAACGACTACGGGCACCCGTCCGCCGCGGCCCTGCGGTTGGCGGCGGACCACGGCATGGCGACGGCGAGAACCGACACCCAGGGGGCGGTGGCGGTCCACCGTCGGGAAGGCGCCGTCGTCGTGACGACGCAGCGGCGCGGACAGGAGTGAGGAGACAGTCGGCAGAGCCTGGCAAGCTTGGGTCCGTGACGTCATCGCCCTTCGGAACCTCACTCCTCATCACCGGGCCGGAGGCCCTCCTCGCCCAGCGCATCGTGGCGCAGACCAAGGCCGCGGCGCTGGCGGCGCACCCGGAGGCCGACGTCAACGAGATCTCGGCCGATCAGCTCGAGGACGCCATGCTCGCCGAGGTGATCGGGGGCTCGCTGTTCACCGAGTACATCATCGCCGTCATCGACGACGTCGGCGCCTGCCCGCCCGCCGCGGTGGATCAGCTTCTGGCCGCCGCGCTCGCCCCGCCGCCCGAGCTGTGCCTGATCCTCGTGCACCCCGGCGGCATGAAGGGCAAGGGGCTGATCGACAAGCTGAAGAAGGGCAAAGTCCGCACCGAGACCGTCACCGCACCGAAGGCGTGGGAACTGCCGAAGTTCGTCGCGGAGGAGGCCAGGCGCCACCACGTGCGCATCGGCCAGGACGCCACCGGCGAGCTCGTCTCCGCGGTGGGCCATGATCTGCGGAGCCTCGCGTCGGCCGTGAGCCAGCTCGCCTCCGACGCCGACTCAGGCGAGATCGACGCCGCGATGGTGAAGCGGTACTTCGCCGGCCGGGCCGAGGTCACGAGCTTCGCCGTCGCCGACGCGGTCATGGGCGGCAATCCCAGCCTCGCCCTCGAGCGGCTGCGCTGGGCGCTCGGGACGGGCGCGGCTCCGGTACTCGTGACCAGCGCCATGGCGTCGGCGTTCCGCGGCATGGGCAGGTATCTGGAGGCGCAGGGCCTGCGGATGAGCGACGCGGACCTGGCGAGGCAGCTGGGCATCCCGCCGTGGAAGATCAAGGACTACGCGAAGTCGTCGCGCATCTGGCAGACGGGTGCGGTGGCCGAGGCCATGCAGCTCATCGCCACGGCCGACGCCGCAGTGAAGGGGGCCGCGACGGACGCGGACTACGCCCTCGAGCACATGGTGTTGGGCGTCCTGCGGCTGCGGCGCCGCTGACCCGTCGCCGGGGACGCGAAACAGCGCCTTGACGACCGAGGGTCAAGGCGCTGTCTGCGAACGCTACGGCTGGTGGCTCAGAGAGCCGCGACGGCCGTGGAGATGGCCGACTTGCGGTTCGCGGCCTGGTTCTTGTGGATGACGCCCTTGCTCACAGCCTTGTCGAGGGCGCGGTTCGCGGCCTTCGCGAGCTCGGCGGCCTTGTCGGACTCGCCGGCCGCGACCGCGGTGCGGACGTTGCGGATGTGCGTGCGCAGGGCCGACTTCACGGCCTTGTTGCGCTGCCGCGCGATCTCGTTGGTCTTGATGCGCTTCTTCTGGGACTTGATGTTCGCCACTGGGCAAGCCTCTTTACGGGTGGAAACTTGAAAAGATTCGGTCATGCGTGCGTGTGAACACGCGACGCTCTAGGTTACCCGAGCGCGTCCGAAGCCGCAAAATCCCCCTCCGGGCCCGGCCCGCGCCGGCGTTTCGACAAGTGAACCGGCCATGAGAAGATGGCCTGTCTACATGTTCATCGACGAGGAGACGCATGCCCGCTCCGCGCCCCGGCAAGACCGACCCGGCGATCATCCGTAACTTCTGCATCATCGCGCACATCGACCACGGCAAGTCCACCCTGGCCGACCGCATGCTGCAGCTGACCGAGGTCGTCGACGCCCGGCAGATGCGGGCCCAGTACCTCGACCGGATGGACATCGAGCGGGAACGCGGCATCACCATCAAGTCGCAGGCCGTCCGCATGCCGTGGACGAAGGACGGTGTCGTGCACGTCCTCAACATGATCGACACGCCGGGCCACGTCGACTTCACCTACGAGGTCTCGCGGTCGCTCCAGGCGTGCGAGGGGGCGATCCTGCTGGTCGACGCCGCGCAGGGCATCGAGGCGCAGACGCTCGCCAACCTCTACCTGGCGCTCGAGGCCAACCTGCACATCATCCCGGTGCTCAACAAGATCGATCTGCCGAGCGCCAACCCCGACAAGTTCGCGGCCGAACTCGCGGGGATCATCGGGTGCGATCCGAGTGACGTCATGCGGGTCTCCGGCAAGACGGGTGCGGGCGTGGCGGAACTCCTCGACGCCGTCGTGGAGCAGATCCCCGCGCCGCAGGGCGATCCCGCCGCCCCGGCCCGGGCCCTGATCTTCGACTCCGTCTACGACACCTACCGCGGCGTGGTCACCTACGTCCGCGTGGTCGACGGCGAGCTGCGGCACCGCGAGCGCATCCTCATGATGTCGACCAAGGCCACCCATGACCTGCTCGAGGTCGGCGTCATCTCACCCGAACCGGTCAAGGCCGGCGCGATCGGCGTCGGCGAGGTGGGCTACCTCATCACGGGCGTCAAGGACGTCCGCCAGTCCCGCGTGGGTGACACCGTCACCCTCGACGCCCGGCCCGCGACCACCGACCTGGGCGGCTACCGCCATCCCAACCCCATGGTCTACGCCGGTCTGTACCCGATCGACGGTGACGACTTCAACGAGCTGCGCGAGGCGCTCGAGAAGCTGCAGCTCAACGACGCTGCCCTCACCTACGAACCCGAGACGTCCGGCGCCCTCGGCTTCGGCTTCCGCATCGGGTTCCTCGGCCTGCTCCACATGGAGATCGTGCGCGAGCGCCTGGAGCGCGAGTTCAACCTCGACCTCATCTCCACCGCCCCCAACGTCGTGTACCGCGTCGTGATGGAGGACGGTTCCGAGCACACGGTCACCAACCCGTCGGAGTACCCGGAGGGCAAGATCGCCGAGGTCTACGAACCGGTGGTGCGCGGAACGATCCTGGCCCCGTCGGAGTACATCGGCACCATCCTCGAGCTGTGCCAGACGCGTCGCGGCGTGCAGCGGGGCCTCGACTACCTGAGCGAGGACCGCGTCGAGATCCGCTACACGCTGCCGCTGGCGGAGATCGTCTTCGACTTCTTCGACGCCCTCAAGTCGCGCACCAAGGGCTACGCCTCGCTGGACTACGAACCCGACGGCGAACAGGCGGCCGAGCTGGTCAAGGTCGACATCCTCCTCCACGGCGACCCCGTCGACGCGTTCTCGGCGATCGTGCACAAGGACAAGGCCTACTCCTACGGGCTGCTCATGGCGTCGAAGCTCAAGGAGCTCATCCCGCGTCAGCAGTTCGAGGTGCCCATCCAGGCCGCCATCGGCTCGCGGGTCATCGCCCGCGAGACCATCCGCGCCATCCGCAAGGACGTCCTCGCGAAGTGCTACGGCGGCGACATCACCCGCAAGCGCAAGCTGCTCGAGAAGCAGAAGGAGGGCAAGAAGCGGATGAAGATGGTCGGCCGCGTCGAGGTCCCCCAGGAGGCCTTCGTGGCGGCGCTGTCCACCTCCGAGCCCACCAAGAAGGTCTGAGCTTCAGGCCAGACCGAGCCGGCGCACCGCCGCCACCTCGGCCCGGAGCTCGGCCACCGACGCGTCGATCCGGGAGCGGGCGAAGGCGTTGAGCCGCAGGTCCGGCACCACGCTGAAGCGCCCCGCCTCCGTGGTGACGGGGACGGAGCACACGAGGCCCTCGGGGATGCCGTACGAGCCGTCGCTCGGCACGGCCATCGAGGTCCAGTCGCCCGCGGCGGTGCTGGAGAACCAGTCGCGGACGTGCTCGATCGTCGCGTTGGCCGCCGAGGCCGCGCTGGACTTGCCGCGTGCGGCGATGACCGCGGCCCCCCGCCTGGCCACCTGGGGCAGGAAGTCGAACGTCACCCATCCGTCGTCTACCCACTGCGTGGCAGGCCTGCCGCACACCAGGGCGTGGTGCACGTCGGCGTACTGGGTCGTGGAGTGGTTTCCCCAGATCGTCATGCGCGTGACGTCGGACACCGGACGCCGGACCCGGCGCGCCAGCAGCGACCTGGCGCGGTTGTGGTCCAGCCTGGTGAGCGCGGTGAACCGCTCGGCGGGGACGCCGTCGGCGTGGCGCATCGCGATCCACGCGTTGGTGTTGGCGGGGTTCCCGGTGACGACGACCCGCAGGTCCGCCGAGGCCGATGCGGCGAGCGCCCGTCCCTGCTCGGCGAAGATGGCGCCGTTGGCGGCGAGCAGATCGGCCCGCTCCATCCCCGCCTTGCGGGGGGAGGCGCCGACCAGCAGCGCCACGTCGACGCCGTCGAAGATCCGGCGCGGATCGGCTCCCGCCTCCACGCCGGCCAGCAGGGGCGAGGCGCAGTCGACCAGCTCCATCGCGACGCCGTCCAGGGCGGGCAGCGCCTGGGGGAGGTCGAGCAGCCGCAGCTCGACGGGCCGGTCGCCGAAGGCGTCGCCGGCGGCGAGCCGGTAGAGCAGCGAGTAGCCGATCTGCCCGGCCGCCCCGGTGACGGCGACTTTCAGTGGGCGCATGTCAGCGGACGTTGAGGTCGCCGACGAGCACGCACCGCCGCGAGCGGGCGAAGTTCCGCGCCCGGGTGAGCCCCTCTCCGGTCGGCCCGGCGATCGTGAAGGTGCAGAACCCCTCGCCGCCGATCCCGATCCCCGTGAACGAGGGCCCGTTCTTGACGAAGACCGTGGTCTGGATCAGCCTGCCCATGCGCGTGAGGTTGCTGACGTCCTGCGAGTGCATGATCGCGGTGTGCCGGTTGCCGTGCTCGAGTTCGCAGGCGAGATCGATCGCGCTGACGACGTCGGGGCAGCGGACCAGGCCGAGCACCGGCATCATCAGCTCGTGCACGACGAACGGATGATCAGCGGTCGCCTCGCACACCAGGAGCCGCACGCCCGGCGGCGGCTCGACGCCGATCGCCTCCAGGATCGCGGAGGCGGGCTTGCCCATCCACTCGACCACCGGGCGGCGCTCGGCGGTGAGGATGACGCCCTCGAGCCGCGCCTGCTCGTCGGCGGTCAGCTCGTAGGCGCCGTGCTTGACCATCGAGAACTTCAGCAGGTCGGCGATGGCGTCGACCGCGATGATCTCCTTCTCGGCCGTGCAGGGCAGGTTGTTGTCGAAGGAGGCGCCGTCCACGATGCACTTGGCGGCGTGGTCGATGTTGGCCGTTTCGTCGACCACCACGGGCGGGTTGCCGGCTCCCGCGCCGATAGCCTTCTTGCCCGAGGCCAGGACCGTTTTCACGATGCCGGGACCTCCGGTGGCGACGATCATCCGCACGGCCGGGTGGGCGATCATGGCGGTGGTGTTCTCGATCGACGGTTCGGCCACCGTGACGACGAGGTTGTCGGGGGCGCCCACCGCCCGCAGCGCCCGGTTGATCTGCTGCACCTGCCATAGGGATAGGTCGCGGGCCCGCGGATGCGGGCTGAACACGACGGCGTTGCCGGCCGCGAGCATGCCGATCGAGTTGCACGTGATGGTCTCGGTCGGGTTCGTCGTCGGGGTGATGGCCCCGATGACGCCGAAGGCCGAGTACTCGACGGTGGTGAGCCCGTCGTCGCCCGAGTAGGCCTCGGTCACCAGGTCCTCGACGCCGGGGGTCAGCTCGGCGGCCGCCTTGTTCTTGAGGTATTTGTGTCCGACATCACCCATGCCGGTCTGCTGCACGGCCTGGACGGACATGTAGTCGAGGTTGTCCGGGTCGAGCATGACCTCGCGGATCGCGGCGACGTAGCGGCGCCGGTCGGCCATGGACCGGGTCAGGTACTCGCGTTCCGCGGCCGCGGCGGCCGCGACGGCCGAGTCCATGTCGGCGAACACGCCGTCGCCGGTCCGTTCGACCGGCAGCTGCGCGAGCACCCGACGGATCGTCGCCTCCAGCAGGGACGGATCCACCTTCATGATTGTTCTCCCATCACTTCGTCCAGTGCGTGACGCACGATGTCGATGTCCTGTTCGACGGTGCCGCCGGAGACGCCGAAGCCGCCCAGCAGGCGGTCGCCGTCGAGCAGCGGCACGCCGCCTCCGAACAGCACGACTCTCCCGGCGTTGCCGTCGGCGAGTCCGGGCAGCGGACCGCCAGCCGCGGCGAGTTCGCCGAGCTCGGCGGTGGTCTTGCGGAAGGCGGCCGAGCTCCAGGCCTTGTTGGACGCGATGTCGATCGACGCCAGTAAGGAGCCGGTCATGCGGTGCAGGACCACGGGGTGGCCCGCGGCGTCGACGACCGCGATGACGACCGGCACCGCCAGCTGACGGGCTCGTCGCTCCGCCGCGGCGGCCAGCGCGGTCGCGGTGCGGAGGCACGGGTCGTCGGCCGCGGCGGCGGTGGCGCCGGTGACGCTGCGCGTCACGGCGTCGCGCACGATGCGCTCGATGCGGTCGCGGTCCGCCCACGTCTCCGTGAGCCGGGCCAGCGCGTAGACGGCGTCGGAGAGTCGGTTGAGGTACCGGATGAGCTCGGCGCGCACCGGTTCGTGGTCGGCGAGCGTGAGCGTGCGTCGCTCGGCGCGGCGCACGATGGTCCGGGCGGTGTGGAAGGCGGCCGAGCGCTCGTCGCGGCCGGGGACGACGAAGAACCGCTGGGGCCCCGTCACCGCGAGGCAGTCGTCGATCAGCCGCTCGAGATCGGCGATGTCGGCCTCGTCGATGGTGCCGCCGAGGCGGGCCGCGCCCTCGGCGTCGCTGGCGAGTTCCGCCGCGAGGACGAACAGCCGGTGCTGCACGGCGTGGAGCCGCTCGCGCCAGGGGCACCCGTCCCGGAGCCGGGCCTTGGCCTCGCCGAGTGCCGCGTTGGCCTCGTCGACCGACCCGTAGGCCTCGACGCGCAGACTCTGCTTGGCGACGCGCGAGCCGCCGAACAGGCCGGTGTCGCCCTTGTCGCCGGTGCGGGTGTAGATGGCGGGCATGGGGTTACTGGTCCTCGATCTCGACGGTGTCGACGATGCCGACGATCGTGGCGTCCAGGGGGGCGGTCTGTCGGTCGGCCGCGAACCGGGCCGACGAGCCCTTCGTCACGATGACGACCTCGCCGGCGCCGGCGCCGACGGTGTCGACACACACCTCCGGCTGGCCGGTAGCGCGGCCCGCCTCGTCGACGCGGCGGGTCAGCAGCAGCTTGAACCCGACGAGCCGTTCGTCCTTGCTCGTCGACACGACGGTGCCGACCACCTTGGCGAGGTACATGTCAGGATCCTTCTCTCAGCGTGATGTGACGCCTGGCGGCGGCTTCGCGCGCCAGGTCGGTGATGATGGCCCGGGGCGCGAGCCGCACGTCGGCGCCATCGGGGAGCCCGGCGATCGTGGCCTCCGTGACGACGCGGTCCAGGACGGGCGCGGCGCCCGGGGTGGGCGCATCGCCGCGGACCTGGCGCAGCACGGCGCGGTCGAGGCGGGAGGCGTCGGCCAGGTGTACGCCGAACGACCGCAGCCGCGTGAGGTTCTCGCGCAGCATGGCCTGGTAGCCGGCCGGCATGCGGGGGAACCACTCGCGCTTGCCGGCGCTGTCGGGGCAGGCGGCGTTCGTCGCAACGACCACCGGCTTGCCGCTCATGATGAACTCGGCGATGACGTTGGAGGCGAGGCAGTCGCCGACGCCGTGGACCACCTTGGCCACCATGTTGACCGTGAGGGTGGGGACGATGAGCAGGTCGTGGCTGGCGACCAGCGACTTGTCAGCCGGCGTCATGCCGATGGCCTCGATCGTCGGCTGGTCGAGGATGCGGCGCGCGGAGCCGGTCTGGATCCAGTCGAGAGGCAGGTCCGCGCGCAGTCTCGTCAGGGACGTGCACGCCTCCTCGAACCCGAGGAGGGCGCCCGTGAACAGCACGAGGGCGTGCTGGGGGAGCGCGGGCGCGGGCCGGGCTCCGGGGAGGAGGTCGGCGAGGATCTCGCGGATCAGGTCCCGCAGCTGGGCCTCGGTCATGGCTGGCTCCTTCGCATGGCGGTGCCGAGCGGCGTGGGGAAGAGGGGGTCGGCGGGGCGGACGACGGGGTGGCCCAGGACCTCGGTGAAGACCTCGACGGCGCGCGGGAAGGAACTGGAGCCGCCCACCAGGTGGGTCGTGCCGGGGTCGGCCGTGCCGCGGAGGGCGTCGCGGGCGATGGTCGCCATCTTCTCCAGTGTGGGCCGGATGAGCCCGAAGACGAGCTCGCTGTTGGCCGGGTCGCGCTTGAAGGCCTCGGCGGCGTCGTAGTCCATGCCGAGCGCGCCGGCGATCACCAGTGTCATGTGGTGGCCGCCGGTGGCCTCGTCGACCGAGAAGCCGATGGCGCCGTCGTCGAGCAGCGAGACCCCGGTGGTGCCGTGGCCGACGTCGATGACGGTGCCGTCGGTGACGCCGAGGGCGGTGGCCGCGGCGACGGGCTCGTCGACGATCTCGTCGACGGCCAGAGCGCACGCCTCGAGCACGTTGCCGAAGACCTTTGTCGTTCCGGCGTCGATCCCCGGGGGGATCGCGACGGCGGCGGCGGTGAACCTGGCGCGGAGCCGGTCCTCGAGCTGCGTCTTGAGCTCGCCGACGACGCGTACGGCTCCCAGCCAGTCCACCACCACTCCGTCGCGGACGACGGTGGCGCCGCGCCAGGCGCCGGCCACCGGCTGGTCGCCGCCGTCGACGACGGCCAGCACGATGTTGGCGGTGCCGAGGTCGACGCCGAGCCGGAGCGGTCCGGTGGCGGGGGCCACGTCACCGGACCGGACGAGTCCGGCGAAGCGGTGCAGGCGGCGGGCTGGGAGGGCGTGCACGGGTCAGTCCTTGACGATCCGGACGCGGTCGCCGGTCTTCGCCCCGACCGCGTTGCCCTCGTCGGTATCGAGGTGCAGCTCGGCCAGGTACGAGTCCTTGACCCGGATGAGGAAGTGGTCGAGGCGCCCGCCGCGGTCGCCCTCGAACAGCACGCTGACCCGGTCCTGGTCGGCGAGCCCGAGAGCGGCCGCGTCGGACGGCCCCATGTGGATGTGCCGGCCCGCCACGATCACGGCGTGGTCGAGCGCAACGCGGCCGGCCGGCCCGGAGATCTCGATCGGTGCGGCATCGTCCAGGTGGCCGGACTGAGCCATGGGCGCATCGACGCCGAGCTGGCGGCAGTCGGTGCGGCTGAGCTCGACCTGCGTCGCAGGCCGGTTCGGCCCCATGACCCGCACCCGCTCCATGGCACCCCGCGGCCCGTGCAACGTCACCGTCTCCTCCGCGGCGAACTCTCCGCGCTGCCGCACCATGGTGCGCACGGTCGGGGCGTCGTAGCCGAACAGGGTCCGGAAATCGGCGTCGCACAGGTGGACGTGCCGGTTGGAGATGCCGACGATCACGCGTTCCGGGTCGTTCTCGCCGATCCTGGCGAGGACCCGGTCCGCGATCGTGGAGATCAGTTGGGCTTCGGTCATGGCTCAGGCCTTCGGCAGCAGCTTCTCGACGTCGGTGTGCGGGCGCGGGATGACGTGCTGGCTGACGAGCTCGCCGACCTTGGCGGCGGCGGCCGCGCCGGCGTCGACGGCGGCCTTCACGGCGCCGACGTCACCACGGACCATGACGGTGACGAACCCGGCACCGATCTTCTCGCTGCCGAGCAGCGTCACATTGGCGGACTTGGTCATCGCGTCGGCGGCCTCGATGGCCCCGACCAGTCCCTTGGTCTCGACGAGACCGAGCGCTTGGCTCATGGGTGCTTCCTCCTGGTGGTGGTGTGGGTGGCGGGATCCGCCGACGTCGGGGCGGGCGCCACGACGGGTTCAGGGGCCGGGGACACGGAGGGTTCCGTGGCGGCGGGGGACACGTCCGCGGCTGGTGCAGCGGCGGTGGGCTGTGCGGTGGGGGCGTCCGGTGCTGCCGGAGCGGGTGGGGGTGTCGCGGGGCTGGGCGTGTATCCGACGGTCGCGGAGTTCGCCACGAGTGCGGCGATCTGGTCTGAGGGACGCGGGATGACGAGCTTGCTCACCACGCGGGTGAGCCGGGCCGCGGCCACGGCCGCCGCGTCGATCGCCGCGGTGACGGCGCCGACCTGGCCCAGGACCTTGACGGTGACGTAGCCGCCGCCCTTGGCCAGTTCGTATCCGACGAGCTGCACGTCGGCGGCCTTGCAGGCCACGTCCGCGGCCTCCACGCCGGCGACGAGCCCGACCACCTCGATGGTGCCGAGCGCTTGCATAGCGGTCACTTCCTTTCGTTCACGGCGGTTCAGGGTGCTGAGGGGTGATCCCGGAGCGGGATGCGTTTGACGAGGCGGGCCGCGTTGGAGCCGAGGATGCGGTCGGCCGGGCCCCCGCGGTGGAAGGTGCGGGCGATGTAGGGCCGCGACTCGGGCAGCTTCTCGGTGGTGATGACGACGAAGTCCAGGGCGATGCCGAGCCCGATGCCCAGCCGGGACGTCACGGCAGCGTCGTGGGCCAGGACGAGGGGGTTGAGGTGGTCGTGCCTGGTGACCTCGACCGGCACCCCCTCCTCCTCGATGCCGAGCAGCAGGTCGGTGAGGTGCCGCCCGTCGATGGCCTGGTGGACGTGCACGAGGATGGCCGGCGGGGAGTCCATCACGATGCACCGCCTTCGGCGGCCCAGCTGAGCGCCAGTCCGGTCGCGACGGCGTTGCGCGGGCCCTCGGTGCCGCGGATGTTGGCGCGCCCCGCGACCACCCGGTACTCGGCGAGCGCCTTGGTGACGAGCTGCGGGATCTCGAAGTCGAGGGCGGAGCCGCCGACGAGCACCACGAAGTCGATGTCGCGGACGTTGTCGGTCGGGCTGACCTTTCGCAGCGCGCGGACGGCGTTGGTGACGAAGACCCGCTCTTTGGCGCGGATGCGCACCTGCCGGATGGTCTCCAGGGGCAGGTCCAGTTCGAGCGGGACCATCCCTTCGGGCTTGAGGACGACGACGCGCGCGTAGGTGTGGGGTGGCAGCGGCTCGTCGAAGAACTGCACCGTGCCGTCCTCGTGGCGGATGTTGAAGACGGTCTCCACGCGGGCCAGCGGGTGGCGCTTGATGTCCTCGGCGGTGTCCCAGGCGTCCAGGCCGAGCTCGGACTGGATTATCAGGGTGACCATGTTGCCGGCGCCGGCCAGGTGGATGGAGGTCCCGGAGCCGTCGGCGTGCATGACGGACGCGTCGGTGGAGCCTGCTCCGATGTCGAGGATGGCGATCGGGGCGGCGGTCCCGGGGGTGGTGAGGGCGCCGCGGATGGCCATGTCGGCCTCCACGCCGCCGACCTCGACGCGGATGCCGAGTTCCGCCGCCATGTCGGCGGCGATGCGCTGCATCTGCAGCCTGTCCGTCTTGACCATCACGGCGATCCCGACGGCGGCCTCCATGGAGAACTCGTTGGCGATGCCGCCGGAGACCTGCTTGGGGACCTGCGTGTCGACGGCGAGCAGGTCGGTGATGCGGATGTCGCGGGGCGATTGGCCGGTGAGGCCGCCCATGGTGACGCGGACCTTCTCCATCATGCCGCCGACGTTGGTGCCCGGCTGGCCGACGATGTCGTCGATGGCTCGTATCTGCTGGGCGGCGGCCATGATGGCCTCGGAGCCGCGGTCGACGTCGACCTCGACACTGCGGTTCTCCCCGCGGAAGGTCAGGGTGCCGGCGGGAATGCGCCGCTCCTTGACATCGCCCTTCGGCGTCTTGATGACCACCGCCGACCGGTTCCCCACGAGCGACCGGGCCAGCGGTACCACCTGCTTGGTGTCCGCCGCGTCGAGCCCGAAGAGCGTGGCCAGGCCGAACGGGTTCGAGAGGGTCTCGACGATGCGGCCCACCTCGGCCACCTCGATGGCCGCCAGCATCCCGATCGGGACCTTGTCGATGAGCGAGACCTCGTCGACGATCGGGATTTTCGACCGGAGCCGGTTGTGGACCAGGGTGCCGTCGTCGGCCTGGAGGATGGCACCGGCGATGGTGAGGCGGTCCGCGGCCTCGTTGATGCGGCGCGCCACGTCGTCGTAGTCGTGCCGCCGGTCCGCCACGACGATGAGCGGCTCGGCGGTGGAAGTGCCGGGCAGGTCGTCGATGCGGATCGTCTTCCCGACGCCGATGCCGAGCCCGCCGGGGGTGGCGGGGTTGTGCCCGATCATCGTCGACTCGGTGATGATGGTCTCGGTGATGGTCTCCATGGCGACGTCCCCGATGACTGGGGCCGCCTCGTTGATGCGGATGAGATCGACGTCGCGCAGACTTCGGCCGGCGCTGTCGAGCGCCACCCGCAGGGCATGCACGACGCCCTTGATGTTCGCCTCGGTGCCCTTGATCCCGGTGGTGGGGATCGTGGAACTCGCGAGGAACCGCAGTTCCCCGCCGTGTCGCTCGGCTAGCGCGACCTCGGTTGTCGCGTTGCCGATGTCGATGCCGGCCACCATCCCCATTACGGATCTCCCTTACTTGGTCAGTCGACGCGCAGCCGGCCGCGGCTCTCGTACACGTCAGCGGCCTCCCGGACGAAACCGGCCGACACCGTGGCCCCGTAGGAGCCCTCGAGTTCCGCGGCGATGTCGTAGAGCTCCGCCTTGGTCGAGCGATACGGACGCAGCGCGTTGTAGATGGCAAGGAGCCGCTCGTCGGGCACCTTCACCAGCTCGGCGGCACGGCGCAGGTTCCGGGCCAGCGTGGGCCGGCCGGAATCGTCGGCGACCTGGGCCTGCAGCTCGAGCGTCTCCGACGAGATGCGGAAGTCCTCGGGCTTGAGTTCGCCCGAGCGCAGCTTCTCGAAGGTGAGGTCGGCCAACGGCTTGCCGTTGTTGGTGGTGACCAGCTCGGGGTGCTTCTCAGCGAGCGGGTACTGCGCTTGTCCGATCCGCCCGGACGCCGACCCGTTGGACGGGGTGGACGCCTTGGCGAAGGTCACCTGCTCCTTGCCGAGGTTCGCCATGACCTCGGCCATGATCTGGCGGATGAGTTGTTCCTGATCCATGTCGTCTCCTCAGGCCTGGCTGACCTGCAGCGCTTGTGTCTTCTTGGTGAGGTCACACAGCCGGGTCTCCTTGTTGTGCAGGAGGGCCGCGATGGCCTGGTACTTCGGGCGCGCCATCTGGTCGTTCCGGGTCGGGACGGGGCTCGGGGACTCGCCCTTGGCGTACTTGGCGGCGTTCTTGCCGATGGCGCGGAAGGCGTCCAGGTCGATCAGCGGGGACTGGCTGAACAGCTCCAGGTTGCTGAGCGGGGGCAGGTCCTTCTGGTGGATCACCGTCGTGCCGCGGGACTGCAGGCCGATGCCGATGCCGGATCCGCTGAGCTTCGCCGCCTCGTGTGCGATGAAGCCGACGTCGGCGGTGCGGTAGACCTTGACGATCCGGTAGTGGAGGCCCTCCTCCTCGATGCCCGCGCAGATCTGCTTGATCACGTCGCCGTGCGGCAGGCCGATGATCGTCTCGTAGATCTGCGAGCTGAAGGCGGGCGACAGCGCGATGACGACCTCCTTGGGGTCGGTGCCGCGCTCGGCGGGGCCGGACTCCGTGAGGCGGATCCGGCCCGCGGGGGCGGCGTCCGAGCGGGCGGTGCCGGGAGGCGCCGAGGGGGACTCGGCGGCCATCTCGCGCATCACCTGTTCGATGAGCTGCTTGAGTGTGCTCTGGTCGATGCTCATTGCGGTCACCTCAGATGCTTTCCGGGCTGACGGCCTGGCGGATGTCCTTGATCCGGTTCCAGAGCTCGTCGGAGATCTGGTAGCCGGTCTGCGGGCCCGCGTAGTCGTTCGGGTAGTTGACGGCGGAGTTGACGTTGAACTGCTCGTCGAAGATGGCCGACGTGTGCAGGTAGTCGCCGGCGACCCGGCACCGCAGGAGGTTGAACACGGACTTGGCGACGTCCTCGAAACCGCCCTTGATGAGGGCACGCACCACGTCGAAGCCGGTGACGGTGCGCTTCATCATCTCTTCGGCGGCCTTGAGGTCCTCCACGACGTTGCGCTTGGGCATGTCGTTGGAGCTGTGCGCGTACGTGGCGGCCTCGACCTCCTCGTCGGTGATCGGCGGCAGGCCCAGTTCCGCGAAGACGGCCTGGAGGGCCCGGGCGGCCTTGCGGCGCACGGTGACGACGTCCTCCTCGAGGACGGGCACGAGCCCGCCGTCGATGTGGAGGTCGCGCTGGATGATGTTCCAGTCGTCGTAGTCCTCGGCGTCCCAGTTGGACCCGGCGAACATGTTGTCCAGGTTCGGGGTGGCGCTGTAGCCGGAGCAGATGAAGTCGGTGCCGGGCACGAACTGCATGAGCGACCGGGCGACGCGCCGCAGGTCCGAGTGGGTGAACGTCTGGTCGTTGCTGGAGGCGCATTCGAGATCCATCATCATGGCGATGAGGTTCTCGGCCAGGATGGCGCGGATGCCCTGCGGGACCGCGGCGGGGACGCCGACGCAGCTCACGGAGCCGTTCTGCGTTCCCTGCGAACCCGCTGCCTTGGTGATGAACTGGCAGCGCGCCTCGAGGTAGAGCATGGACCTGCCCTCGGCGTAGCCCATCTGGACCTCGGAGCCGGTGCCCGACGTGAAGCGCATCTTCAGGCCGCGCGACGCGTAGCTGGAGGCGAGGAAGGCCTTCGACCAGGGCGTGTCGTCGCCGTCCATGAAGACGGCCTCGGTGCCGTACACGGACACCGTCTCGGCGTAGGCGGTCAGTCCGCGCATGCCGAGCTGGAGTTCGGTGGCCTCCTCGACGGCGCACTGGGTGAGGACCCCGGGGCGCCCGGTCTGGGCCCCGACCAGCAGGCTGAGCGCGTTGAACGGCGCGTAGCGGACGACGGCGACCGTGGTCTCCATCTCGGCGAACCCACGGATGCCGGACTCGGCCGCGTCGGCGGCGATGAGGACGGGATGGTCCTGCACGTTGGTGACGTGGCACTGGTTGGCCGGGCTCTTGCGGGCGCGCAGCTTGGTGACCGCCATCATCATCTCGAGCACGCTCATCTTGCCGACGACCTCGGTGACCTTCGCGGGGGTCATCGCCGTCGACAGCGGGATGATCTGGCTGCGCGGCACGTTGATGTCGCACAGCATGCGGGCGAAGGTCAGCGAGTCGATCGCCATGGCCTCCTCGGCGCGTTCCAGGTTGATGCCGTAGGTGGCGATGAACGTGTCGAGCATGTCGAAGTCGGCACACTGCTTGCCGTCGAGCTCTACGATCTTGCCGTTCTCGATGCGGAGCGACGGCTTGGGGTCATTGGGGCTGTCCATCGCGATGAGGCCGACTTCCGGCCACTCGGTGACGAACCCGTCCTGGTTGACCGGACGCGCGTCCAGCGCCTCGAATCTCTTGGATCTCATGGGGGTTGCGTCCTCAGATGTAGGGATGGGTGCTGGACTCGGGGTAGGTGCCGAGGGCACCGAGCAGGGCCCGGCCGACGTCGCGGGCGGCGACGATCGCCTGGCGGACAGCACCCGAATCGCCACTGAAGAACGAGATGACCTCGTTGGAGTAGCTGGTCCCGGCGGCGGGGCTGGCGTAGCCGACGACGTCGATGGTCGAGGCCTTCACCGCGGTGTCGGCCAGGACGACGCCGATGGCCGCAGGGGCGCCCACCGTGATGCCGAAGGCCTTGCCGAGCGGGGCGTTGAACGCCTTGGCGAGCGCGTGGGAGGCGCGGGCGGTGTACTGGAACTCCAGGTGGCCGGCCTCGTTGCCGTACACGTCGCCGAACGTGCGGTCCAGCTCGGACAGGGTGACCTCGACGGCCCGGCGGGCATCGGAGACATCCTCCGCGCCGAACACGATGAGGGAGCCGTGACCGGCGCCGCCCTTGGTGTCGCGGGGGAGCTCGATGGTGAGGATCTCGCAGTTGGTGGCCTTGACGGCCTCGTCGGCGGCGAAGATGTGCGGGCCGGCGCCGGTGCGGGCGCCGACGATGCCGATGGAGCGGTAGCGGCCGTCGAGCTTCATCATCTCGTGCAGCTGGGGATCGACGTTGGCGATGACCAGGCCGATCGTGTCGCCGAGGGCGTTGGTGCCCACGAACTCGGTGGCCGCGGGGCGGGAGCCGCCGGCGGCCGCGGGGGCGGAGTCGCCCATCTTCTTCATGACTTCGGCCATGACCTTGGTGATCAGTTCATCCGACATGCTCGCCTACTTCGCGCTGGAGGGGAGGATCTTCTCGACGTCGGTGTGCGGGCGCGGGATGACGTGCACGCTCACCAGTTCGCCGACCTTGCTGGCGGCAGCCGCGCCGGCGTCCGCCGCGGCCTTGACCGCGCCGACGTCACCGCGCACGAAGACGGTCACGAAACCCGCGCCGATCTTCTCGCTGCCGATGAGTTGGACGTTGGCTGACTTGACCATGGCGTCGGCCGCCTCGACGGCGCCGACGAATCCCTTGGTCTCGACCATGCCGAGTGCTTCTTGCATCACAGGACTCCTTCGTCGTGACTAAGTGGCCGTCACTGGTCACTCGTCCGTCACGATAGGGCGGCTTCCGCTACACGGATCAGGCCACTTGTTACACATTCCTGCTGTCGCCGGGGGGCGCTATTTCCTCCCCGGGAGGCCCGGGTTAGTGTGGGTGACGCACACGGGGACGAGGTGGTTCATGGACGTGCAGGACAAGCAGCGCATCATCCAGGAGTTCGTGCCGGGCAAGCAGGTAACGCTCGCGCACATCATCGCCAACCCGGACGAGCATCTGTACGCGAAGATCGGGCTCACGGCCAAGACGCGCGGCGCCGTCGGGGTGCTGACGATCACGCCGGGTGAGGCCGCGGTCATCGCCGCCGACGCGGCGGCGAAGGCCTCCGGGGTCGAGCTGGCATTCGTCGACCGCTTCTCCGGCTCGCTGCTCATCGTGGGAACCCTGGCCGACGTCGAGTCGGCCGTCCGCGGCGTCGTCGACACGCTGGAGACCGTGCTCGGCTTCACTCCGGCCCCTCTGACGCGGACATGAGCGCAGTCGACACCGCGCCCGGGACGCTGCTGCTGGTCGGCTCCGTCGGCTGCGGCAAGACGACCTTCCGGCAGCGGCTGGCGGCCACGGAGATCGAGTACGTCAAGACGCAGGCGGTCGAGTCGTTCGACGGCGTCATCGACACCCCCGGCGAGTTCCTGCAGCACGGCCGCCTCCAGCGGGCGCTGCAGGTCGTGGCGTTCGACGCCGACGCCGTCGTGTTGTTCCTCGATCCGACGGAGGAGCAGTCCTACATCCCGCCGGGCTTCGCCGGGGCGTTCAACCGGCGCGTGCTCGGCGTCGTGACCAAGATCATGCTGGCCACCCCGGCGCAGGTCGACGACGCGGTGGCCCGGTTGCGAGCGGCGGGGGCCGACCCGGTGCTGGCGGTCGACTCGGTCACCGGGGCGGGATTCGACGACGTGAGAGAGGTACTGGGATGTCCGTCGTCGAAGTGAGCGACGCGCGGCTGGCCGCGGTGGACCTGCGCACGCTGATCGATCTGGAGGAACTGCAGCGCATCCAGGACGACTTCGCGGCCGACACCGGCCTGGCCATGATCACCGTCGACTCCATGGGCACGCCGGTGACCCGCGCCTCGGAGTTCAGCGCCCTGTGCCGGTTCCTGCGGCAGGACCCGGAGATCCGGCGCCGCTGCTTCTCGTGCGACGCCCACGGCGGGTTCCAGTCGGCCTTGGAGGGCAAGCCGTTCGTCTACCGCTGCCACGCCGGCCTGGTCGACTTCTCGGTCGGCATCATGATGGGCCCGCACTACCTGGGCGCGATCCTCGCGGGCCAGGTGCTGTTGACCCGCGGACAGGGCTCGCTGTCGAAGATCCTCGCCACCAGCGACGACCTGGGCGACCCCGGGGCGGTGGCCGAGCTCATGGACCAGGTGCGGGTCGTCGAGCTGTCGAAGATCGAATCCGCCGCGGATGCGATCGTCACGCTGGCCAACCGCACGCTGAGCGGACGCAGCGCGACCTACCATCTGCCGGCGTCCACCGGCCCCTACCTGGGGCGCCTCAAGCCCCTGCCGCCGCAGGACCCCGCGAGCGACGAGGTCCTGGCCCCGCTCCTGGCCGGCAAGGTCAAGCAGCTGCCGCTCGTGCCGCTCCAGGCGCTCGCCCCGGACGAGAGCCTGGACGCCGAGCGCATCGCGCGGAACCTGCACGCCGCCGACGTCGGCGCGAACCTCCAACTGCTCAGCGACTACCTGGACCGCCTCCTTCCGCGATGGAGCCAGAAGCTGCCGCCGTCGCGGCTGGCGGAGTACGAGGACGTGCTGATCGGCCTGGCCTCCGGCGAGGGGGTGCACCACGGGCGCGAGGTGTCGCAGGTCGTGATCCGGCACCGCAACCGGCGTCGCCCGGACCTCAACCGCTACGAGTGTCAGCTGTACTGCGAGAGATTGTTGATCCTCCTGCACACCCTGGTCGAGCCGGAGCTGCTGCCGCGCCAGCGCACCATCGCGACGCTGCTGAACGAGATCGAGAAGGACCCCACGAGCTTCCTCACGTGCGGCAAGGCGGCCGAGTACCTCATGTGGTCGGAGTCGCACTTCGCGCGGCGGTTCAAGGACAAGACGGGCGAGAGCTTCATCCACTACGTCACGGCGAAACGGCTGGAGCGGGCCAAGCTCATGCTCATCCACACCCCCAAGCCGGTCCTGCGGATCGCGACCGAGCTGGGGTTCCAGCCCGCCAACTACTTCTCCCGCACCTTCAAGAAGCTCGTCGGCGTCACGCCGAGCGAGTTCCGCGACGAGCACACCCGCCAGGACCGGCCATGAGGGAGTTCCGGCTCGCCACCCACGTCCGGATCGGGCCAGACGCGCTGGGTGCGCTCGATGAGCACGCCGGGCAGCGCGTGCTGCTGGTGACCGACGGCTTCCTCGCCACGACGCCCCTGTTCGCCTCGGTGGCCGGCCGGCTCGGCGAGCACGTGACGATCTTCTGCGACGTGCAGCCCAATCCCACGATCGGCACGATCAGCCGGGGGACGGCGGCGTACCTCGACGCCCGCCCCGACGTCGTCGTCGCCTACGGCGGCGGGTCCGTGATGGACGCGGCCAAGGCCATGCACAAGGCGGCCCTCGACTCGGGCTTCGGCGCGGTCCACGGGCTGGTGGCGATCCCGACGACCAGCGGTTCCGGATCCGAGGTGACGTCGTTCGCGGTCCTCACCGACGAGCGGACGCACACCAAGATCCCGCTGGTGTCCCCGGACATGGTCGCGCGCGTCGCGATCCTCGACCCCGAGGCGGTCGTGGGGGTGCCGCCCGCGATCACCGCCGACTCGGGCATGGACGTGCTGACGCACGCCGTGGAGGCGTACGTGTCCGTGGGCGCCTGTGATTTCTCCGACGCCCTGGCCGAGAAGGCGGTCGAGCTGGTGGTCGCGCACCTGGTGCGCTGCTACACCCACGGCGACGACCGCGACGCGCGCGGGCACATGCACAACGCCTCCTGCCTGGCCGCCATGGCCTTCGACAACGTGGGGCTGGGCATCACCCACTCCCTCGCGCACGCCGTGGGCGGCCACTTCCCGATCGCGCACGGCCGGCTCAACGCGATGTTGCTTCCCCACGTCATCGCGTTCAACGCGGAGCGCAGCCCGGCAGCCGCGGACCGTTACACGCGCCTGGGGCGGCTCGTGACGCCGTCGGCCACGGGCGCCGCGGCCGTGACGTCGCTGGTGGCGGCGGTGCGCCGACTCAACGGCGCGCTGGGCATCCCCGCGCTCATCGCCGAGGCGGGCGTGTCGACGGCCGAGTACCGGGCCGTCGTCGACGCCATGGCCGGGACCGCCCTGGACGACGGCTGCACCGCCACGAACCCGGTCCGTCCCAGCCGCGAGGACCTGGTCCTGCTGCTGCGGCGTCTGGGCTGATCCGCGCGGGGCTGCGTAGGCTGGGGCGGTGGCCCAGCTCCCCGACGGCGACCCCGCCCCGCCCGACGGCGCCCTGCCGGCGTCGGCGCTGAATGCGGCGCGCCCGCTCTCGCTCTACGTGCACGTGCCGTTCTGCCGGGTGCGGTGCGGGTACTGCGACTTCAACACCTACACCCCGTCGGAGCTGGGCGACCTGGCACCGGGCACCTATCTCAGCGCGGCCGTCGCCGAGCTGGACCTGGCTGCGCGCGTCCTGGGCCGGCGGCGCGTGTCGACGGTGTTCTTCGGCGGCGGGACACCCACCATGCTGCCGGCCGACGCACTGGCCGGGCTGCTGGGGGCGGTCGGGGAGCGGTTCGATCTCGCGCCCGACGCGGAGGTGACGACCGAGGCGAACCCGGAGACGCTCACCCCGGACTACCTGGTCACCCTGCGCGCCGCGGGATTCACGCGCCTGTCGCTCGGTCTGCAGTCGGTGGTACCCCACGTGCTGGCGGTGCTGGACCGGCAGCACACGCCCCGGCGTGGGCTCGACGCGGCCGGCTGGGCGCGCGACGCCGGCTTCGAGCACATCAGCCTGGACCTCATCTACGGCACGCCGGGGGAGTCCCTCGACGACTGGCGGGCGAGCCTCGATGCCGTCGCCGGCGCGCCCGTCGACCACGTGAGCGCCTACTCGCTGATCGTGGAGGAGGGCACGCGGCTGGCGGCCCGGGTCCGTCGCGGGGAGCTGCCGATGCCGGACGACGACGACCTGGCCGACAAGTACGAGTTGGCGGACGCCCTGTTGACGTCGCTGGGGATGGCGAACTACGAGGTGAGCAACTGGGCCATGCCGGGCGGGGAGTGCCGGCACAACCTGGCCTACTGGCACGGCGCCGACTGGTGGGGGATCGGGCCGGGGGCACACTCGCACATCGGCGGGGTGCGGTTCTGGAACCGCAAGCACCCGCGCAGCTACGCGGCGTCGCTGGCGGCGGGGGAGTCGCCGGCGTTGGCCCGCGAGGTGCTGGGTGAGGAGGATCGCCGGGTCGAGCGCGTCCTGCTGGAACTGCGGCTGGCGCACGGCGTTCCGCTGTCGGTGCTGACGCCGTCGGAGGGGTCGCGGATCGACGGCATCGTCGAGCGGGGGCTCGCCGCCGTCGTCCACAGCCTCGGGGGAGAGCACGGTGGTGCGCTGGAGCCGGGGCCGAGGCTGCGCCTCACGCGGGAGGGCCGGCTGCTCGCCGACGGCGTCATCCGCGACCTCCTCGACTGACCGCGGTTGAGCCTGACACGCGGCTCGCCGAGGCCGGTTGAGCCTGACACGCGGCTCGCCAGAGGAGGTTGAGCCTGCGCCCGGCCTCGACAGCGCGTATGGCCTCTGAAATCGGTTGCAGGCCGAACGAGTCGGGAATCAGGCTCAACTCCGGCTGCGGAAGGAGGCGGTGTCGCTGGCCGGATGGGCGGCGCGGCGCTGATAGCGTCGCCGATCGTGGATCGCTACGCACGAGACGTCCTCGCCCCCGGGTGGCAGAAGTCGCACCTCAAGAAGACCCGCGACGTGCCCGTCGAACTCGACGTCGTCGTCGAGTTCGGAGACTTCTGCGGCGCCGTCGTCGGCTGGGAGAACGGCCTCGTCCTCCTGGAGGACCGACGCGGCAAGCGGCGGGCCGCGCCCTTCGGCCCCGGCTTCCTCCTCGAGGGGCAGCCCGTCGCGCTCCGGCCGCCGCTGCGAGGCACGCCCGCGGGACCCGCCTACACGGCATCGGGATCGCGGGTGTCCGCGGAGCCGGCGAAGGCCCGCGTGGCCCTGCCCAGCCGGATCTACGTCGAGGGCCGCCACGACGCCGAGCTGATCGAGAAGGTCTGGGGCGAGGATCTCCGCCACGTCGGCGTCGTCGTCGAGTTCCTCGGCGGCATCGACGACCTGCCCGCGATCGTTGCCGACTTCAGACCCGAGCCCGGCCGCCGCCTCGGCGTCCTGGTCGACCACCTGGTGCCGGGCAGCAAGGAGAGCCGGATCGCCGAGGAGGTGTACCGCGCCGGATACCGCGACACCGTCCTCGTCGCCGGTCACCGCTTCATCGACATCTGGCAGGCCGTCCGCCCGGACCGGATCGGGCGCAAGGCGTGGCCAGACGTGCCCCGCGACATCGACTTCAAGAAGGGCACCCTCGCAGCCCTCGGGCTGCCCCACGCCGATCAGGCCGACGTCGCCCGCGGCTGGCAGGCGATCCTCGCGCGCGTCACGAGTTGGCGCGACCTCGAACCGCAGCTCAACACCGTGGTCGAGACCCTCATCGACTTCGTCACGCAGGACCATCTCGACGACGCCTGAGGCGGCGCCGATAGGGTGGGGCCATGGACACCGAGGGCATCGCGCGCCTGCTCGAACAGACCGCCGCCGAGATCATCCTTCCGCGCTTCCAACAGCTCGCCCACGGCGACGTCATCGAGAAGAAGCCCGGCGACCTCGTCACCATCGCCGACCGCGAGGCCGAGGACTACCTGACGGGCCTGCTCCGTGAGGCCCACCCCGGGGCCGTCATCGTCGGGGAGGAAGGCGTGTTCGCCGACGCGAGCCTGCTCGACGGCCTGGCCACGGCCGAGCACGCGTTCGTCATCGACCCGATCGACGGGACCCGCAACTTCGTCGCCGGCCGCGACGAGTTCGGCGTGATGCTGGCCGAGGTGCGCGACGGCGTGACGACGCGCGGCTGGATCCTGCAGCCCCAGGCGCAGCGCATGTACATCGCCGAGCTGGGCGGCGGAGTCACCCTCAACGGATCACGCATCGACCGGACCCGCGCCGACCGTGCACCGCTCGGCGCCACCTCCAAGCGCTCCGTGCACGGTTTCACGGCCGACGGCCGGCTCAGTCCCGTCGTCGAGAGCGCCTGGTGCTGCGCCTTCGACTACCCCAAGGTGCTGCACGGCGACGTCGACTTCCTCGTCTACACGACCGTCCACCCGTGGGACCATCTCGCCGGGTCGCTCATGGTGACGGAGGCCGGCGGCGTCAGCCGGACCCTCGCCGGCGAGGACTACACGGTCGCGTCGCGCGCCAGGGGCCTGCTCATCGCCTCGGACCCGGAGACGTGGGCGGCGGCGCAGGAGGCCTGGCCAGCGCGCTGAGGTCAGATGCCGAAGATCGGCAGTTGCCGCTTCGGCACGACGCCCTTCTCGGCCAGCTCCGCGTACGCCTTCGGGAGCGCGACGGCGAGCGTCTCGGCGCTGAACGGCCACTCGACCGCGGTCGCCGCCTGCTCGGCGGTCACGCCCTGCTGGATCAGCATCTCGCTCGAGCTGTAGAGCATCGCGACCTCGGCCCGCTGCACGAACGCGAAGTCGCGGTCCACCACCGCACCGTGGCCCGGGACGAACCGGGTCCCGGCGTTGCTGGCCCCCAGCACGCCGTCGAGCACGGTCGGCCAGTTCGCCAGGGAGGTGGACTCGTCCACCTGCGGATCCGCGCCCTCCTCCAGCAGGTCGCCGGCGAACACCACGTTCTCGCCGGGCACGAACACGACGACGTCCGCCTGCGTGTGCGCGCGTCCGAAGTGCAGCAGCTCGACCCGCTGGCCGCCGAGATCGACCGCGCGGGCCATCGAGAACACCTCCGTCGGCTCCGCGCCCGCCAGATCCTCGTGCCCGATGGACATCAGCCCGGCCATGCCCGAGAGCCCGCCGACATGGTCCGCGTGGCCGTGGGTCAGCACCACGTGCGTGACCGGGACGCCGGCCAGGTCCGCCGCGGAGCGCACGAGGTCGGCTCCCTGCGCGGGGGTGTTGCCGGCGTCGACCAGCAGGGCTGCGTCCCGCCCGACGACCAGCCCCACGTTGACTCGGTGCGGTTCGAGCGCGGTCACGTACACGCGGTCGGTGACCGGGGTCCAGGCGAGCGTCATGGCAGCCAGCATAGATGCCGGTACACTGGCACTCGACCGCCACGAGTGCCAGCCAGGAGGTGACATGCTCGACGACCGCAAGCTCGACGTCCTCAAGGCCATCGTCACCGACTATGTGGCCAGCCGCGAGCCGGTCGGCTCCAAGGCCCTCGTCGAGCGCCACAAGCTCGACGTGTCGGCCGCGACCGTCCGCAACGACATGGCGGTGCTGGAGGAAGAGGGCTACATCGCGCAGCCCCACACCAGCGCCGGCCGGATCCCCACCGACAAGGGGTACCGGTTGTTCGTGGACCGCCTGGCGCAGATCAAGCCGCTGTCGCCGGCGGAGCGCAGCGCCATCACCACCTACCTCAACGGCACGGCCGACGTCGACGACCTGGTGACCCGGACGGTGCGGCTGCTCGCGCAACTCACGCGGCAGGTCGCGATCGTCCAGTACCCGATCGCGCAGCGCACGGTGGTGCGCCACGTGGACCTGCTCCTGCTCACCCCCGAGCGGCTCATGGTCATCGTCGTGCAGTCCTCCGGGCGGGTGGACCAGACCGTCCTGGAGTCCCCGTCGTCCGACGAGGGCAGGCTCCAGGCGCTGCGTAACCGCGTGGCGGAGGCCATCGTGGGCCGCGCGACGGCCGACGCCGCAGCTGCGCTGGGCACCTTCGTCGACGCCTTGGCGCCGGACGAGCGGCCGTACGCCGCGCCGGTGGTGGCCGCCGTCCTCGAGGCGATCGCGGCGGAGCCCGCGGCGCACGTCGTGGTCGCGGGGCTGCCCAACCTGGCCGCCAGTCAGACGTTCGAGACCAACCTGCGGCCGCTCCTCGAGGCGCTCGAGGAACAGGTGGTCCTCATGCGGCTGCTCGGCGAGGCGGCCGGTGACGACGTCACCGTGCGCATCGGCGAGGAGAACACCACCGAGGGCTTCCGCAGCGCGAGCGTCATCGCCGCGGGATACGGGGCGGACCTGTCGGCCAGCCTCGGCGTGCTGGGCCCCACCCGCATGGATTACCCCTCCCACATCGCCGCGGTGCGCGCCGTGGCCCGTTACGTCAGCAGATTCCTGAGCCAAGGCTGATCGACAGAAAGAACCCATGAGCAAGGACTACTACGCAATCCTCGGCGTCGACCGCGACGCCTCCCCGGAGGCCATCAAGAAGGCGTACCGCCGGCGGGCCATGAAGGTGCACCCGGACGTCGCCCAGGAGGCCGACGCCGCGGAGAAGTTCAAGGAACTCAACGAGGCGTACGAGGTCCTCAGCGACCCCAACAAGCGCGCCGTCTTCGACCGCGGCGGGGACCCCATGTCCTCGGCGGGCGCCGGGTTCTCGGGTTTCGGCGGCGGTTTCGCGGGCGGGTTCGACTTCTCCAACCTCGTCGACGCCATGTTCGGGGCCGCGGGCACCCGCGGGCCCCGCTCACGCGTCCGTCAGGGCCAGGACGCCCTCGTCCGGGTCTCCCTCAAGCTCCACGAGGCGGTCTTCGGCACCACCAAGCCTGTGAAGGTCGACACCGCGGTGTTGTGCCCCAAGTGCTCCGGACACGGCGGAGAGCCCGGCTCCGAACCCGTGACCTGCACCACATGTCAGGGCTCCGGCGAAGTGACGCAGATCCAGCGCAGCTTCCTCGGCGACATCCGCACGTCCCAGGCCTGCCCCACCTGCCGCGGCTACGGCACGATCATCCCCCGGCCCTGTGGGGAATGCTCGGGTGAGGGACGGGTCCGCACCACCCGCACGCTGCAGGTGCGCATCCCGGCGGGCGTCAGCACCGGCATCCGGATCCATCTGGAGGGCCAGGGCGAGGTCGGCCCGGGCGGCGGTCCGGCGGGCGACCTGTACGTCGAGCTCGCCGTCGAGGCCCACGAGACCTTCCGCCGCGAGGGGGACAACCTCGAGGTGGTGGTCAAGGTCCCGATGACCGCGGCGGCCCTCGGCACCAGCATCGACGTGGCCACGCTCGAGGCCGAGTGGGACGGATCCGACCTGGAGGACCGCAAGGTCGCCGTCGAGGTCCCGGCCGGCACGCAGTCGGGCACCCGCATCCCGCTCAAGGGCCGCGGCGTGCCTCGCCTCCGCGGCGGCGGCCGGGGCGACCTCGGCGTGACGCTGCTGGTCCAGACGCCCACCAAGCTCGACGACCGGCAGCGCGAGCTGTTGCGGGAACTCGCCGAGGCCCGAGATGAGTCCGCGCCGGAGGGCGTCGCCGCCCAGGGCCACAAGGGCGTGTTCGGCAAGCTCTCCGAGTGGTTCTCGTGACTGACCCGCTGTTCTTCGCCCGCTTCGACGCCGCCGTCGGCCCCGGTGACCTCGTGACGGTCACCGGCGAGGAGGCCCACCACGCGGTCTCGGTCAAGCGCATCGTGCCCGGCGAGACGGTCCTGCTGGCCAACGGCGACGGCGTCGGGGTGCGCGCCGAGGTGATCTCCGCCGAACGGCGCGAACTCGCCGCCCGCGTCCTCGACGTCATCCCCGCCGCCACCCCGTCGATCGGATGGGGCGTCGTGCAGGCGCTGGCCAAGGGCGACCGGAGCGAGCTGGCGGTCCAGATGGCCACCGAGCTCGGTGCCCGGGAGATCCTGGCCTGGCAGGCCGCACGGTCCATCGTGCGCTGGCAGGGGGAGCGGGGCGACAAGGCCCTGGACAAGTGGCGGGCGACGGCGCGGGAGGCGGCCAAGCAGTCGCGCCGGTTCCTCGTCCCGGACGTCGTGGCGGTCAGCACCGCCGACGTGGCCGACGCGATCGCGGCGGTCGACATCGCCCTGGTGCTGCACGAGGACGCGCCCCAGCACATCGCCGACATCGACCTCCCCGAGGAGGGCACGGGCCTGGTGATCGTCGGACCGGAGGGCGGCATCGCGCCCGAGGAACTGGACCGGTTCGTCGAGGCCGGCGCCGTCCCGGTAGCCATCAGCGACGGCGTGCTGCGCACGTCCACCGCCGCGGCCGTCGCGCTCGGCCAGCTGGACGTGCTGGCGAGACGCCCGTGACCGGCGGCTTCTCCTTCGACGTCACGCACCATCTCGACGGCGCCCGGGGCCGGGCCGGCGTCATCCACACCCCGCACGGCGATATCGAGACCCCGGCCTTCATCGTGGTCGGCACCAAGGCGACCGTGAAGGCGGTGCTGCCGGAGGCCGTCGCCGACCTCGGGGCGCAGGCGGTGCTCGCCAACGCCTACCACCTCTACCTCCAGCCGGGCTCGGACCTCGTCGACGAGGCGGGTGGCCTCGGCCGTTTCATGAACTGGCCCGGCCCCACGGTGACCGACTCCGGCGGCTTCCAGGTCATGAGCCTCGGCGCCGGATTCAAGAAGGTGCTCGCGATGGACACCGCCGGCCTGGCCGACGACGACGTCATCGCCGACGGCAAGACCCGCATGGCCCACGTCGACGACGACGGCGTCACGTTCCGCTCCCACCTGGACGGGACGTCACACCGCTTCACGCCCGAGGTCTCCATGCGGATCCAGCATGAGCTGGGCGCCGACATCATCTTCGCCTTCGACGAACTCACCACGCTCATGAACACCCGCGCCTACCAGGAGGCGTCCGTGGAACGCACCCACCGGTGGGCCGAGCGATGCCTGGCCGAGCACCAGCGCCTCACGCGTGAGCGCGGTGGCCGGCCCTATCAGGCCCTGTTCGGGGTCGTCCAGGGCGCCCAGTACGAGGACCTGCGCCGCGGGGCCGCCCGGGGCTTGGCCGAGCTGGAGGTCGACGGCCGGAGCTTCGACGGCTTCGGGCTGGGCGGGGCGCTGGAGAAGGAGAACCTCGGCACGATCATCACCTGGATGGTCGACGAACTGCCCGAGCGCAAACCGCGACACCTGCTGGGCATCTCCGAGCCCGACGACCTCTTCGCCGCGGTCGAGGCTGGCGCGGACACCTTCGACTGCGTCAACCCGTCGCGGGTCGCCCGCAACGCGGCGATCTACACCGCGGACGGACGCTACAACGTCAACACCGCGCGGCACCGGCGCTCCTTCATCCCCCTGGAGGAGGGGTGCGACTGCTACACCTGCACGCACTACACGCGCGCCTACCTCCACCACTTGTTCAAGGCGAAGGAGATGCTGTCGTCGACGCTGGCGACCATCCACAACGAGCGGTTCACGGTGCGCCTCGTCGACCGGATCCGCGCGTCCCTGAAGTCGGGGGACTTCCACGCCTTCCGCGACGAGTTCCTGGGCAGGTTCTACCGCAGGGGCGCCGGCGCGTAGCTCGGTTCGTGGCGCTTCACCAGCGCGATGATGCGGTACGTGACGGGCAGGAAGAGCGCCTCGACCAGCACCTTGTACACGTAGCCCACCACGATGTAGTTGAGCAGCGTGCCGCCCGTGATGACGCCGGCGAAGGCCACGACGCAGAAGATGGTCGTGTCCGCCGCCTCACCCACGACGGTGGAGCCCAGGAGGCGTGCCCACAGGGAACCCTCGCTGCTGCGGGCCTTGAGCTTGACCAGGACCCAGGCGTTGAGGAACTGGCCCGCGACGTAGCCGAGCAGGCTGGCGATCACGATCCGTGGCACGAAGCCCAGGATGGCGTCGAAGGCGCCCTGGTTCGGCCAGTCGGCGGCGGCGGGCGCCGCGCCCACGGCGAGGAAGGTCACCGACGCGAGGATCGACACGGCGAATCCGAGCAGAATGGCGCGCCGCGCACCCTTCAGCCCGTAGATTTCCGCCAGCACGTCGCCCAGCACATAGGTCAGCGGAAACAGGAACGCGCCGCCGTCGGTGATGATGGGCAGCACAGGAATCCCCAGGGGGGTCCAGTCGGGTCCGAACTGGATCAGTTTGACCGCCGACACGTTGCTGATGAGCAGGAGAGCGCAGAACAGGGCGACGACGACGTCGAATACGCCCTGCGGACGGTCGGCGAAGGACGGACGCGGTGTGGCCTCGGGGCGTGGGCTCGTCTGTTGCACCGCGGCATTGTACGCCGTCAATGCGGGGTGCATCGACGGCTCGCTGGGCGCGGGCCAGTTCAGCGGGAGCCTGCGAGTAAACGCGCGACAAGGCCGGGACGGTGGCAAGATTCAGGCATGGACGACAGCGCAGTTGAGTATGTGCCGGACGAGTCGGAGCAGCTCGACCAGTTGCAACCCGGCGATTCACTGATCGACCGTGGCGTCGACGACGTGCTCGACGAGGGGTACGTGACCCCCGAGAAGTGGTCGCCGGCGCAGGGCTTCGGCAACACGGTCGCAGAGATGCGCCAGGGCGAGACGCTGGAGATGCGCATCGCCCAGGAGGAGCCCGAACCGACGGGCGACGAGGTCGAGTGGAACCCCACGCACGAGCCACGTCAGGTCGGAGCGGCCCGCGCCGGTCGTCTCATGGCGGTGCAGGGCAGTGGCGGCGTCGAGCACACCCTCGGGGTGGACGTCGGCTACGGCGGGGGTGCTGCGAGCGCGGAAGAGGCCGCGATGCACATCATCTCCGAGGACGACGAGGAGGACCTGGCCGTCCTGGAGAGCTGACGCTCCCGCGACGCGCCTAGACTGGGCGGCCGGTGGCGGAGGGCGCCGCCGCACCACAGAAGGATCACACCCTGAACACGAACCATCCGGAGCAGCACGCGACGCGCACCGTCTCGGTGCCGGCCTCGATCGACATGGTCAACCTGCTGGGCCCCCGCGACGACTTCCTCCGCATCCTTGAAGACAAGCTCGACGCCGACTTGCACGTCCGCGGCGGTCAGATCACGCTGTCGGGCCCCTCCGCCGAGGTGGCGAAGGCCACGGAGGTCCTCACCGAGCTCATCACCATCCTGCGCACCGGCCAGGGCCTGACGGGAGAGACGGTGGAGCGGGTCATCCAGCTCGCCGACGACCCGCACGCCACGCCGTCGGAGATCCTCACCCAGAACATCGTGTCGTCGCGCGGCAAGACCGTCCGGCCCAAGACGCTCAACCAGAAGCGCTACGTCGACGCCATCGACCGGCACACCATCGTGTTCGGCATCGGCCCGGCGGGCACGGGCAAGACCTATCTCGCGATGGCCAAGGCCGTCCAGGCGCTCCAGGCCAAGGAGGTCAGCCGCATCATCCTCACGCGGCCGGCCATTGAGGCCGGGGAGCGGCTCGGCTACCTGCCGGGCACCCTCAACGACAAGATCGACCCGTATCTCAGGCCGCTGTACGACGCCCTGCACGACATGGTCGACGCCGACTCGGTGCCGAAGCTGCTCACCTCCGGCACCGTCGAGGTGGCCCCGCTGGCGTACATGCGCGGCCGCACCCTCAATGACGCGTTCATCATCCTCGACGAGGCGCAGAACACCTCGATGGAGCAGATGAAGATGTTCCTCACCCGCCTCGGCTTCGGGTCGAAGGTCGTCGTGACCGGCGACATCACGCAGGTCGACCTGCCCGGCGGTGTCAAGAGCGGGCTCAGGGGCGTGATGGACATCCTCGACGGCATCGACGACATCGAGTTCTGCACGCTGACGAGCCGCGACGTCGTCCGGCACCGCCTGGTGGGGCGCATCGTCGCGGCCTACGATCAGTTCGAGAGCCTCACCTCCGAGCGCAAGGGACGCCGCCAATGATCGACATCAACAACGAGTCCGGGATGGAGGCCGACGAGCTGGGCCTCGTCGAACTCGCGAGGTTCGCGCTGGACAAGCTGCGCATCCATCCCCAGGCGGACCTGTCGATCGTGCTGGTCGACGAGGAGACGATGGCCGAGTACCACGAGCGGTTCATGGACCTCCCGGGCCCGACCGACGTGATGAGCTTCCCGATGGACGAGCTCCGCGAACCCGCGGAGGACGAGGAGCCGCCGCTGGGGCTGCTGGGCGACATCGTCCTCTGCCCCCAGGTCACCGCCCGCCAGGCGGCCGACAACGGCCGCAGCGCCGACGGCGAGGCCGAGTACCTGCTCATCCACGGCCTGCTGCACCTCCTCGGCCACGATCACGCCGAGCCGGACGAGAAGGCCGTCATGTTCGGCCTGAACGACCGCATCATCGCGGCCTGGGATCAGGTGTGCGGTCGCAGCTGAGCCGCAGCCTCGGCCTGGCTGACGCCGTCGCCATCGGTGTCGCCTCCATGGTGGGCGCCGGCGTGTTCGCCGTGTGGGCCCCCGCCGCCGCCGCGGCGGGGGGTGCACTCCTCATCGGATTGGCGCTCGCGGCGCTCGTGGCCTGGTGCAACGCCACGTCGTCGGCCCAGCTCGCCGCGCAGTATCCCTCGGCGGGTGGGACCTACCTGTACGGACGCGAGCGGCTGGGGGACTGGCCCGGCTTCCTCGCCGGGTGGAGTTTCGTCATCGGCAAGACGGCGTCCGTGGCCGCCATGGCCATGACGCTGGCCGCCTACCTCGCGCCCGACGCGTGGCGGGTGCCCGTGGCGATCGCCTCGGTCTGGGCGATGGTGGCCATCAACCTGCTCGGCGTCACCCGTACCGCCAGGGCGGCGATGGTGCTGGGATCGGTGGCGTTGCTGTCGCTCGCGGCGGCCCTGATTGTCGGGTGGCAGGCGGGGTCCACGGGCGGGGGGACGCTGCTGGCCCTTCCCGCGGGACCGGCCGGGTGGTACGGGGTGCTGCAATCGGCCGGACTGCTGTTCTTCGCGTTCGCGGGCTACGCGCGGGTCGCGACCATGGGGGAGGAGGTCCGCGATCCCCGGCGGACCATCGGCCGCGCCATCGTCGTGGCGTTGAGCGTCGTGCTCGTCGTCTACGCCGTGGTGGCGGTGAGCCTGCTGCTGCTCGTGGGCAGCGATCGCCTGGCCACGACCAGCGCACCACTGGCCCTGCTGGTCGACGACCGGCCCGGCGCCCGCGTCGTCCTCGTCATCGGGGCGACCGCCGCCGTTGGCGGCGCGCTGCTCGGCCTGTTGTCCGGCATCGGGCGGACATGGCTGGCCATGGCGCGCAACGGCGACCTGCCGCGCTTCTTCGACCACACCCACCCGCGGACCCTGGTGCCGCACCGCATCGACCTCACCCTCGCCGCCGTCCTCACCGTCATCCTGCTCGTCGCCGACCTGCGCGGCGCCATCGGGTTCTCGTCATTCGGAGTCCTGCTCTACTACGCCGTGGCCAACGCGGCCGCCCTCACGCAGGAACCGCCCGAGCGTCGCTACCCCAAGGCCTGGCAGGTGATCGGACTCGCCCTCTGCCTGCTGCTGATCGTCACGCTCCCGTGGCAGTCGATCCTCGGGGGCGTGGCCGTGCTGGCCGCGGGCGTCTTCTGGCGGCGCCTCGCGCCGGCCCCGCTGCGATAGACTCGGGCGCCACAGCGTCCCCGACTTGAGCGAGTTGAACACCCCCAGTGACCCAGTCCGAGTGGATCGAACTCAGCATCGCCTTGGCGTGCGCGCTGGCCGCCTCTCTCCTCGCGGCCGTCGAGACCGCCCTCGGCGTCACGACGAGGGCCCGGGCCGAGCGCATGGTGGACCAGGGCGTGCGCGGCGCGGAACGCATCAAGCTCATCGCCGAGGACCCGGCGCCCTCGATCAACGCCGTCATGTTCGCGCGCATGGCCCTGGAGATCACCGCCATCGTGCTGGCCGGCCTCGTCGTGTTCACGCAGTTCCCCCTGGACTGGCAGCGCGCGGCCGTCACGATCGTGACCATGCTGGTGGTGTCCTTCATCCTCTGGGGAGTCGCGCCGCGCACCCTCGGGCGCCAGAACCCGGAGCGCACGATGCGCGCTTTCGGCCCGCTCGTGTCGGGGCTCACCACGATCTTCGGGCCCATCGCCCAACTGATGATCCTGCTCGGCAACGCCCTCACCCCCGGTCGGGGCTACGCGGACGGCCCGTTCGCCACCGAGGCCGAACTGCGCGACCTGGTCGACATCGCCGAGAAACAGGAGCTCATCGAGGCCGGGGAGTCGAAGATGATCCATTCGGTCTTCGAGCTGGGCGACACCCTGGTGAAGGAGGTCATGGTCCCGCGCACGGACGTGGTCTACGTCACCGGTGACCGCACGCTGCGTCAGCTCCTCTCGCTCGCCCTGCGCTCCGGTTTCTCCCGCATCCCGGTGGTGGGCACCGACCTCGACGACATCCTCGGCGTCGTCTATCTCAAGGACGTCTCCAAGCGGGTCTACGACTTCCCCGATGCCGAGCGCCAGGAGACCGTGGCAGACCTCATGAGGCCGGCCGTGTTCTGCCCCGACTCCAAGCCGGTGAGCGACCTGCTGCGCGACATGCAGCTCAGCCACTCCCACCTCGTGCTGGTCGTCGATGAGTTCGGGGGCACCGCCGGCCTGGCGACCATCGAGGACATCCTGGAGGAGATCGTCGGCGAGATCGTCGACGAGTACGACCAGGATCAGCCCGCCGTCGTGGACCTGGGGGAGGGGCGTTACCGGATCTCGTCGCGGCTGCCGGTCGACGAGCTTGGCGCGCTGTTCGACGTCGACCTGGACGACGACGACGTCGAGACCGTCGGTGGGCTCATGGCCAAGCAGCTCAACGTGGTGCCCATCCCCGGGGCGCGGACCACCGTCGGCGACATCGAACTGGTGGCCGACCGCGCGGTCGGTCGCCGCCACCAGATCGGGACCGTGCTCGCCCGGCGCCTGACCCAGGACGAACTGCCCACCGATGACGCCACTGGAGGCGACGATGACTGACACCCCCTACCGCTCCGGATTCGCCTGCTTCGTGGGCCGCCCGAACGCGGGAAAGTCCACCCTCACCAACGCGCTCGTGGGGCAGAAGATCGCGATCGCGTCGAGCAAGCCGCAGACGACGCGGCACGCGGTGCGCGGCATCATCACGCGCGATGACGGCCAGCTCGTCCTCATCGACACCCCTGGGCTGCACCGGCCGCGGACACTGCTGGGGCAGCGCCTGAACGACCTGGTGTTCGAGACGTGGTCCGAGGTCGACGTCGTGGGCGTCTGCCTGCCCTGCGACCAGCGCATCGGCCCCGGCGACAAGTTCATCATCGGCGAGATCGCGAAGCTCGGCCACCGCCCCACGCTGGTGGCGCTGGCCACGAAGACGGACCTGGTGAGCCGGGATCGACAGCTGTCGCATCTGGTCGACATCGGTCACGTCGCCGAGGAGCTGGGCATCGAGTGGGCCGAGGTGGTGCCGTGTTCGGCGACCGCCGGCGACCAGATCGACACCGTGCGGGACGTGCTGCTGTCGCTGCTGCCCGAGGGACCGATGTACTACCCCGACGGTGAGATCACCGACGAGCCGGAGGAGACCCTCATCGCCGAGCTGATCCGCGAGGCGGCCCTCGAGGGGGTGCGCGACGAGCTGCCGCACTCCATCGCCGTCGTCATCGACGAGATCATGCCGCGGGCGGACCGGCCCGAGGACAAGCCGCTCACCGACATCTTCGCGTCCATCGTCGTGGAGCGGGATTCGCAGAAGGGCATCATCATCGGCCACCGCGGCGCCCGCCTCCGGGAGATCGGGACACAGGCGCGGGAGCAGATCAACCGGCTGCTGGGCACCCGCGTGCACCTGGACCTGCACGTCAAGGTCCTCAAGGAGTGGCAGCGCGACGCCAAGCACCTCAACCGGCTCGGATTCTGACGAGTCGCGCACTCTGGCTGCGCGAATATGTCTCGCCGGTAACTATTTGGTCACGACCAGCGCGCGCCCGATGCGCGCAGCGAGCACACTCCTAGGATCGCAGGCATCACACCCCCTCCGCCCGGCGGAGGACACCTAGGAAGGAAGTGCACGTGAACAAGCGTGTCCTGAAGTTCGGCGCGGTCGCCCTCGCCGGCGCGTTCGCCCTGTCCGCCTGCGGCGGCAGCGAGCCCGCCGCCACGAACAGCGAGCCGGCTGATCCCGGTTCGCTCGAAACGACCATCAAGATCCTCGCCCCGTCGTACTCGGACTCGTCGCAGGCTGACTGGCAGGCCATCATCGACAAGTTCAACGAGACCTACCCCGACGTCGACGTCGAGCTGCAGATCGAGGGCTGGGACGGGTTCACGGACAAGGTGTCGGCGCGCATCCAGGCCGGTGACTACCCCGATATCCTCAACGACAACGCCTTCGCCGCCTCGGCCGACGCCGGGATCCTGTACCCGATGGACGAGGTCCTCTCCGCCGACACTCTCGCCGCGATCGAGCCGTCGCTGCTCGCCAACGGCGTCGGCACCGACGGCACGCAGTGGGCCGCCCCCGACATCGCGTCGGCGCGCATGATGGCCTACAACGTCGACCTGTTCGAGGCAGCCGGGATCACCGAGCCGCCGAAGACGTGGGCCGAGCTCGAGGCCGCCGCGGAGAAGCTCGTCGCACTGGGCGACGACGTGCGCGGCTACGGCATGCCGCTCGGGCGCGAGGAGGCGCAGGTCGAGTCGTCGCTCTGGCTGTGGGGCGCCGGCGGCGACTGGGCCGACGGCGAGGGGCTCAAGGCCGACACGCCTGAGGCCACCGAGGCGTTCGCGCAGATGAAGAAGATGTACGAGGCCGGCTACACGCAGTCCAACCTCGAGGACAACCGCGTCGACATCGCCGATCTCTTCCAGGCCGGCAAGCTCGGCATGATGATGGCCCACTCGGCGATCGTCGCCGACGCCGAGGCGAAGGGCGTCAACGTGGCGCTGGCGCCGATCCCCGCCAAGGACGGCGGCGACGGCGTGGCGCTGGGCGTCACCGACTTCATCGTCGCGTTCGACAACGGTGACGCCGACCGCAAGGCCGCCACGTCCGCGTTCCTCGACCTCATGTACTCCGACGAGATGTACGAGGGCTGGTACAAGGGCACCGGGCTGCTTCCCGTGACCACGTCGATGATCGACAAGGGCAAGGCGGAGTCGGACGAGAACGGCGCCGCGTTCCTCGAGGCGCTGTCGATCGTCAAGTTCCTGCCCGTGGGCAACCCGGCGTGGGACGTCCTGCAGACCGCGCTCCAGGGCTCGGCCTACAAGGTCAGCAGTGGTGACCCGGCCGAGGTCCTGGCCGAGATCCAGGCCCAGGTCGACGCTCAGAGCTGACACCCGTCGCGGGGTGGCGCCGGTAGGATCCGGTGCCACCCCGATCCATGACGATCCGAGGAGGACACAGCCACCGTGTCACTGACCGCCACCCCGTCGATGGTCCGGGACAGCACGCGGCGCCGCAAGCGCTCCGGTACCCACGCCGTCCTCACCGCACTGCCCTGGCTGGTGCCCACCCTCGTCCTGATCCTCGGCGTCGTGCTCTACCCGGCGGCGCTGATGATCTACACCTCGTTCTTCAAGTACAACAACCGGGGCATCCAGCGCGGCGACGCCCCCGTCGGCCTGGACAACTACATCGGCACCGCGGGGGCCCTGACGTTCCCCGGCGTGCCCGTGGGGCGGATCCTGCTCAACACGGTGCTGTGGGTCGCCGTCGTGGTCCTCATCACGGTCGTGCTCTCACTGGCGCTGGCCCAGTTCCTCAACCTCGAGTTCCGGGGCCGCAAGGCGCTGCGCCTGTTCGTGATCCTCCCGTGGGCCTGTTCGGTCGTCATGACCGCGACCGTCTTCCGCTACGGGCTGCAGGAGAACGTGGGCCTGTTCAACCGACTCCTCGTCGACACCGGCATCCTCCAGCGCGCGCAGGCGTGGACCAAGGACCCCACCAGCGCCTTCTGGGTGGCGGTGTTCGTGGCGATCTACGTCTCGCTGCCCTTCACGACCTACACGATCCTGGCCGGGTTGCAGGCCGTGCCCGACGACGTGCGCGAGGCCGCCCACGTCGACGGCGCCGACGGGCTGCGCCGCTACTGGTTCATCGTCCTACCCCTGCTTCGGCCCGCGATCGCGGTGGCGGCGCTGATCAACATCATCAACGTGTTCAACTCGCTGCCGATCCTGCGCCTGCTGCAGGAGACCCCCGGCTATCACACCGGTCACATCACCACGACCCTGATGTTCGAGTACCAGCGGGCACTGGGCCCGGGTGTGTCGTCGGCGCTGTCGGTGCTGAACTTCATCTTCTGCCTCGTGATCATCGCCATCTACCTAGCGATCGTGCAGCCGACGAAGGAGGTGGCCTGAGCCATGGCACGCACCCGGTCCGTCCGCGGCGGCATCAACAAGCCGCCCAGCCCGTGGGTGATCGCCCTCGGCTCCATCGCCATCGTCGTGTTCTTCGGCTTCCCCTACGCGCTGATGTTCATCTCGTCGCTGAAGACGCGCCTGGAGATCACCAACATCCCACCGGACTACTTCCCGGCGGCGCCCCGCTTCGACAACTACCTCACCGTGTGGGCGTCGGAGGTCGACCCGGCGTCGTCGCTGCTGGCCACCGCGGTCATCGCGCTCGGCGCCACACTGCTGGTGCTGCTCGTGGCCACTCCCGCCGCCTACTACGTGGCGAGGTTCCGCTTCCCCGGCCGCATGGTGTTCCTCCTCCTCGTGCTGTGCACGCAGATGCTGCAGCCGACCGTCCTGGCCGTCGGCCTGTTCCAGGAGTTCAAGGGCTGGCAGGGGTACGCGGTGTGGGCTGCGCTCATCCTCATCAACGCCGCCTTCAACCTGTCGTTCGCCATCTGGATCATGCAGGCCTTCTTCGCCTCGGTGCCCAAGGAGATCGACGAGGCCGCCCTCATCGACGGGCTGGGCCGACTCCAGACGATGTTCAGGATCTCGCTGCCGCTGGTGTGGCCGGGGATCGTCACCGCGATCGTCTTCGTGTTCGTCAACTCGTGGAACGAATTCTCCGCCGCGTTCATCCTGGTGCAGCAGACGAACCTGCAGCCCCTCACCGTGTCCATGCCGCGTTTCCTGGGCCTCTACATCAAGGACTGGCAGTACCTGTTTACCGTCGCGATGATCGCGATCGTGCCGGTGGTCATCCTGTTCAGCTTCATCGAGAAGCGGCTCATCGGCGGCCTCACCGCCGGTTCGGTCAAGTAGTGGAATCCCGCAGCGGCGGTGCTACAGTGGCCGACGTGGCACGGCATACCCTCCTTCTTGGCTGCCGCAGCGAGGCCCAGTATCTCTGAGCCAGAAACCTCGCTGCGGTGCTTCGTCGCGTCTGGCGCACCAGCACAGCCCAGGAGACTCAGATGACCACCTTCACCACCCGCCCGCAGCCCGTTCCCGTTCAGCAGCCGACGCCGATGCCGGTGCACCGCTACACCCCCTTCGTCCCCGTCGACGTCCCGGACCGCACCTGGCCCGCCCGGCGGATCGAGAAAGCGCCGCGGTGGCTGTCGACCGACCTGCGCGACGGCAACCAGGCCCTGATCGATCCCATGACGCCGTCGCGCAAGATGCGGATGTTCGAGCTGCTGGTCGACATCGGATACAAGGAGATCGAGGTCGGGTTCCCGTCGGCCTCCCAGACGGACTTCGACTTCGTCCGGCAGCTGATCGAGGGCGACAAGGTCCCCGACGACGTCACGATCTCGGTCCTGACCCAGGCCCGCGAGGACCTGATCAGCCGGACCGCCGAGTCGCTGATCGGCGCCAACCGCGCCACGATCCACATGTACAACGCGACGGCGGAACTGTTCCGTAAGGTCGTCTTCCGCATCTCCGAGGACGAGTGCGTGCAGCTGGCCACCCGCGGCACCGAGCTGGTGATGAAGTACGCCGACATGCACCTGCGCGACGTCGAATTCGGCTACCAGTACTCGCCCGAGATCTTCACGCAGACGCCCACCGACTTCGCTGTCGAGGTCTGCAACGCGGTGGCCGACGTGTGGCAGCCGGGCGAGGGTCGCGAGATCATCTTCAACCTGCCCGCCACCGTCGAGCGCTCCACCCCCAACACGTACGCGGACCAGATCGAGTACTTCATCCGCAACGTGCGCAACCGCGAGCACGTGGCGGTGTCGCTGCACCCCCACAACGACCGCGGCACCGCCGTCGCCGCCGCCGAGCTGGGGCAGATGGCGGGCGCGGACCGCGTCGAGGGCTGTCTGTTCGGCCACGGCGAGCGCACCGGCAACGTGGACCTGGTCACGCTGGCGCTGAACCTGTACACGCAGGGCGTCGACCCCGAGGTCGACTTCTCGGACATCGACCACGTGCGACGCACCGTCGAGTACTGCACCGGCCTGCCCGTGCACCCGCGGCACCCGTACGCGGGGGACCTGGTCTACACGGCCTTCTCGGGCTCGCACCAGGACGCCATCAAGAAGGGCCTGGAGTACCTGGAGGCCGAGGCCGCCCGGCAGGGCAAGCTGCTGGACGAGGTGGACTGGGAGGCCCCGTACCTGCCGATCGACCCGCACGACGTGGGCCGCACCTACGAGGCGGTCATCCGCGTCAACTCGCAGTCCGGCAAGGGCGGCATGGCCTACATCATGAAGTCCGAGTACAAGATGGACCTGCCGCGGCGTCTGCAGATCGAGTTCTCCCGCGTCGTCCAGGCCCACACCGACGAGTCGGGCACCGAGGTCACCCCGTCGCAGATGTACTCCATCTTCGAGCGTGAGTACCTGGGCCAGGGGCCGTGGCGCCTGACGTCGGCCGGTTCGACATCGAGCAACGGGCAGTTCCACGTCACGGCGGTCGTCGACGGCCCCACCCGCCAGGGGGTCGAAGTCGACGGCGAGGGCAACGGACCAGTCTCGGCGTTCGTGGACGCCCTGGTGCAGGCCGGTGCGCATGTGCGCGTGCTGGACTACGCCGAGCACGCCCTCGAGGCCGGCGGCGACGCCAAGGCCGCGGCCTACGTCGAGTGCGAGGTCGGCGAGGGCGACGACACGACCGTCCTGTGGGGCGTGGGCGTCGACACGAGCATCACCAGCGCCTCGATGAAGGCGATCCTGAGCGCGCTGAACCGGGCCGCGTCCTGGACCATGGCGCCGGCCTGACCGGTGCCGAGACTCACCGACCCGGTCGGCACCGACCCGGACGCGCTGTACGAGCGGTTCTCGTCCTGGGCGGCGGGGGAGAACATCTCCCTCTACCCGCACCAGGACGAGTCCGCGATCGAACTGTTCACGGGCAACAACCTCATCCTGTCGACACCGACGGGTTCGGGGAAGTCGATGGTGGCGCTGGCGGGGCACTTCGCGGCGCTGGCCACGGACCGGGTGAGTTTCTACACCGCGCCCATCAAGGCCCTGGTCAGTGAGAAGTTCTTCGCGTTGTGCCAGGTGTTCGGCGCCGACAACGTCGGCATGATCACCGGCGATGCGTCCGTGAACGCCTCGGCGCCCATCATCTGCTGCACGGCCGAGGTGCTGGCCAACATCGCACTGCGCGAGGGGCGCCACGCCGACGTCGGGCTGGTCATCGCCGACGAGTTCCACTTCTACTCGGAGCCCGACCGTGGGTGGGCGTGGCAGGTGCCGCTGCTCGAACTCCCGCAGGCACAGTTCCTGCTCATGAGCGCGACGCTGGGTGACGTCTCGGCACTGGCCGACGACCTCACCCGCCGGACGGGGCGCCCCACCAGCCTGATCAGCGACGCGGAGCGGCCCGTGCCGCTGCTGTTCGAGTGGTCGATGACGCCGCTGCAGGAGCGCGTGGTCGACCTGATCCAGGAGCAGAAGGCGCCCGTCTACATCGTGCACTTCACGCAGGCCGAGGCGCTGGAGCGGGCACAGGCGCTCCTGTCGCTCAACCTCATCACCAAGATCGACGCCGGTCGCATCGCCGAGGAGATCGGGGCGTTCCGGTTCGGTCCGGGCTTCGGCAAGATCCTCTCCGGCCTGGTGCGCAGGGGGATCGGGGTCCACCACGCCGGCATGCTGCCCAAGTACCGCCGCCTGGTCGAGCAGCTGGCGCAGACGGGCCTGCTCAAGGTGATCTGCGGCACCGACACGCTGGGCGTGGGCATCAACGTCCCGATCCGCACAGTGCTGTTCACGGGCCTGACGAAGTACGACGGGACGCGGGTGCGGCGGCTGAAATCGCGGGAGTTCCACCAGATCGCCGGCCGGGCGGGCCGCGCGGGCTTCGACACCGTCGGCTTCGTCGTGGTCCAGGCGCCCGAGCACGTCATCGAGAACGAGCGCGCGTTGGCCAAGGCCGGCGACGACCCCAAGGCGCGTCGCAAGGTCGTCCGCCGCAAGCCGCCGGAGGGTTTCGTCGGCTGGAACGAAGAGACGTTCGAGCGCATCGTGGTGGCGCAGCCCGAGCAGCTGATCTCCCGCATGCAGGTCACGCACGCCACGGTGCTCAACATCGCGCAGCGCCCCGGCAGTGGCGCCGAGTCGATGCGCGGCCTCATCGAGTCCTCGCACGAGTCCCGCGACCGCAAGCGCGCCCTCACCCGCCGGGCGCTGGCCCTCACCCGTGCGCTGCTGCGCTCTGGGGTGCTGGTCAAGCTGGCCGCGCCGGACCCGGAGGGCCGCTGGTGCGCGATGGCCGAAGGCGTCCGCGACGACTTCGCCCTCAACCAGCCCCTCGCCCCCTTCGCGGTGGCCTCCCTGGCGCTGCTCGATCCGGACTCGCCCACCTACCACCTGGACGTGGTCTCCGTCATCGAAGCCGTGCTCGAGGACCCGTTCCAGGTCCTCCTCGCCCAGCAGTTCCTCGCGCGCGGCGAGGCCGTGGCGCAGATGAAGGCCGACGGCGTCGAGTACGACGAGCGCATGGAACTGCTCGAGGAGGTCTCCTGGCCCAAGCCGCTCGACGAGCTGCTCCACCACGCCATGGGCATCTACGCACAGTCCCATCCGTGGGTCGAGGCGGCGGCGCTGTCGCCGAAGGCGGTCGTCCGCGACATGTGGGAGCGGGCCATGAGCTTCACGCAGTACGTGTCGTTCTACAAGCTGCAGCGCACCGAGGGCGGCCTGCTGCGCTACCTGTCCGACGCGTACCGCGCTCTGCGGCACACCGTCCCCGACGAGCATCGCAGCGAGGAGTTCGACGACCTGGTCGAATGGCTGGGGGAGACGGTGCGCCAGACCGACTCGTCGCTGCTCGACGAGTGGGAGGCGCTGACCGACCCGGAGAAGGTGGCCGCCGCCGCGGAGGCCGCCGCTCAGGGCGCCCCGCCGCCGCCACCGCGACCGGTGACCGGCAACGAACGCGCCTTCACCGCCATGATCCGCACCGCGATGTTCCGCCGGATCGAGCTGGCGGCCCGTGACGACGTCGACGCTCTGGCCGCGCTCGAGGCGGCGGCGTCCGCGCTCGCCGACCCGCCGCTGCCCGTGCTCATGGACGCCGACGCCTGGGACGAGTCGTTGGGCGAATACTGGGACGAACACGACGACCTGCTCACCGACGGTGACGCCCGCGGGCCGGGCCTGTTCCGCATCGAGAAGGGCCGGGACCGGTGGACGATCCTCCAGGTCGTCCACGACCCGGAGGGCAATCACGACTGGATGATCCGGGCGGAGGCGGACCTGGCGGCGAGCGACGCCGCCGGCACCGCCGTCGTGCGGGCCGCGGCGTTCGCCCGGATGGACTGATCGAGGGGAGACACCGGTGCCTGGGACTCAACGCGGCGTGACCCTGCGCTTCCTGGCGGAGCCGATGGACGCCAACGTGCGTGGGGTCATGAGCGCCGGGAAGGTGCTCGAGTGGATCGACAAGGCGGGCTACGCCGCCGTGGGATGGGCGGGCACGTACGCCGTCACCGGGTACGTCGGCAACATCCACTTCACCCGCCCGATCAACGTGGGCGACCTGGTCGTCATCCAGGCCAGGGTCGTCCTGACGGGGCGCACCTCCCTGCAGGTGGTGTGCACGGTCTCCAGCGGCGACCCGCGGTCGTCGTCGCGCGTCCTCAACACCCAGTGCGTGCTGCAGTTCGTCGCCATGGAGGACGGCAGGCCGGTGCCGGTGCCGTCGTTCGTGCCGCGTGACGACTGGGAGCTCGGCCAGCACGAGCGGGCGCTCGAGATCAACGTGGCCCGGCGCGCCATCGAGGAGGAGATGCAGCACCAGGACTACGCCGGTGACACCGGCGCCTGCCGCGAGACGCTGCGCTTCCTCGCCGCGCCCACCGACGTCAACTGGGGCGGGAAGGTGCACGGCGGATACGTCATGAGCTGGATCGACCAGGCCGCGCAGGTGGTGGCCGAACGTTGGCATGCCGGCCCGGTGGCGTCGGTGTTCGCCGGCGGGGTGCGCTTCTACCGCCCCATGTTCATCGGCGACCTCGTCGAGGTCGACGCGCGCCTGCTGTACACCGGCACCACGAGCATGCACATCTCGGTGCATGTGCGCTCGGGCGACCCGCGGACCCGGGACCTGCGTGAGACGACGCACTGCACGATCGTCTACTGCGGCGTCGACGAGCTCGGCCGGAAGCGTCCGGTGCCGCCGTGGCGGCCGGTCCTGCCCGGCGACGTGGCACTGGCGGAGCATGCCCGGGCCATGATCGACATCCGGGAGCGTCTCCTGCGCCCGATGCCGCGTGAGCTGCCGCCAGACCTCTGATCAGGCAGAGCCGAAGCGGCGCTCGCGCGTCGCGTACTGGCTGACGGCGGCCCACAGGTCGCGGCGGTCGAAATCGGGCCACAGCCGGTCGAGGAAGATCAGTTCGGCGTAGGCGGACTGCCACAGGAGGAAGTTCGAGGTGCGCTGTTCGCCCGACGAGCGCACGAAGAGGTCGACGTCGGGGATGTCGGGCTCGTCGAGGAACCGCGCGAAGCGCTCCTCGGTCAGCCGGTCGGGATCGAGCTTGCCGGCTCGGGCCAGCCTGGCGATCTCCCGTGCCGCGTCCACGATCTCGGCACGTCCCCCGTAGTTGACGCAGAACTGCAGCGTGAGCGTGTCGTTGCCGGCGCTCATCTCCTCGGCCGTCTCCAGCTCGCGGATGACAGATCCCCAGAGCCGCGGCCGCCGTCCCGCCCACCGGATACGGACGCCCAGCTCGTTGAGTTCGTCCCGGCGACGGTGGATGACGTCGCGGTTGAAGCCCATGAGCCAGCGGACCTCGTCGGGTGACCGCTTCCAGTTCTCCGTGGAGAAGGCGTAGGCCGACAGATACGGGATGCCGATCTCGATGGCCCCATGGATCACGTCCAGCAAGGACGCCTCGCCGCGCGCGTGTCCCTCGGTGCGCTTGAGTCCCCGCTCCTTGGCCCAACGGCCGTTGCCGTCCATGACGATCGCGACGTGCCGGGGCTTGGCCTTGGCCGGCAGCTGTGGGGGGACGGCTCCGCTGGGGTGCGGCGTGGGGTGGCGGCGGGGCGTGGGCACGGCTATGAGCGTACCGGCCTACACTCGGGGGCGTGCCCACCTACCGCGACCAGGCCGTGGTGCTGCGGACCCACCAGCTCGGTGAGGCGGACCGCATCATCACGCTGCTGACGCGCACGCACGGCAAGATCCGGGCGGTCGCCAAGGGCGTGCGCAAGACGTCGAGCAAGTTCGGGGGCAGGCTGGAACCCTTCCAGCACATCGACATCCAGTTCGCGGAGGGCCGCGGATCCTTGGAGGTCGTGACGCAGGCGGAGGCGCTGCACGTCAGCCGCCTCGCCGAGGACTACACCCGGTTCACGGCCGCCGAGGTCCTGGTCGAGACCGCCGACCGGCTGGTGGCGGAGGAGCACAGCCCCTCGCTGCAGCAGTACCGCCTGCTGCTGGGGGCGCTGCGCGCGCTGGAGGCGGGGGAGAGGGCGGCGCCCCTCGTCGTCGACTCGTACCTCCTGCGGGCGTTGGCGGTCGCGGGCTACGCGGTGGCGACGGCTCGCTGTGCGGGCTGCGGCAGCGCGGACATCCGCTGGTTCTCGCCCATGGGCGGCGGGGCCGTGTGCACCGGCTGCCGGTCATCAGGCTCGGGGCAGCTCGGCCCCGCGGAGGCTGTGCACCTCGGCGCCCTGCTCAGCGGTGAGTGGGACACGGTGACCGCGACCGATGTCGCCACGGCCAGGCGCGTCGACGGCATGGTGGTGGCCTACGCCACGTGGCATCTGGACCACGCGCTGCGGTCGCTCCCGTTCTTCGAGCGCTAGTCGTCCCGCCCCGAGCAGGCGCGGCACAGGCCGAACACCTCGACCTCGTGGCCGACCTCGGTGAAGCCGTTGGAGGCGGCGACCTCCGCGGCCCACTCCTCGACCGGTCGGGCGACGATCTCCACGGAGTAGCCGCACTCCCGGCACACCAGGTGGTGGTGGTGCGACGACGAGCAGCGCCGGTAGGTCGCCTCGCCGTCGGCGCTGCGCAGCATGTCGACCTCGCGGGCCTCCGTCATGGCCTGCAGCGCGCGGTACACCGTCGCCAACCCCACCTTCGCGCCCGACTCCCGCAGCTGGTCGTGCAGCTGTTGCGCCGTGCGGAACTCCTCGCACCCCTCGAGCAGGTCGCGGATGGCGGCCCGCTGCCACGTGTTGCGGGCCCCGGTCCTAGTGCTCGTCATAGTGGTCGCCGTGCCGGGCGTGGCGGTGCCCGTCGTGGACGTAGTCGACGTGGTCGCCGTGTTGGATCACGGCGATCCCGGGCCGGTGGGCGAAGGCGTCGTCGTGTCCCTCGGCGGGCACGTGCGTGTGGGTGCCGTGGTCCTCGACGTAGGGGATGAAGCGCTCCGCCCCGCGCAACCGCCGGCCCACGAGCCAACTGAGCCCGAGCAGGAGGATGGCGGTCACGACGATGGTCGCGCCGGTGGCGGTGTCGAGATAGAACGAGCCGACGGTGCCGGTGACGGCGGCAGCCGCGCCGATACCCATGGCGCCGAAGAAGGAGGCCGTGAACCCGATGAACGACTGCTGTGCCGTCGCGACGGGAATGACCATGAGGGCGCTGATGAGCAGCAGGCCGACGGTGCGCATCGAGATGGTGACGGTGACGGCCGCGAGCACGACGACCAGCAGGTTGAGCAACCGCACCCGGATACCGAGGACCTGCGAGTAGTCCTCGTCGACCGACACGGCGAACAGCCGCGGCGCCAGCCCCACGGTGAGCGCGAGGATCACGACGGCCAGGCCGGCGATGATCCAGAGATCCTGCGTGCTGACGGAGGTGAGGGATCCGAAGAGGTACGCCGACAGGCCGCCGGCGCCCTGGCCGGCGACGCCGGCCATGAGGACGCCCGACGCGAGCCCTCCGTAGAAGAGGATGGCCAGGCCCAGGTCGCCCGACGCCTTGCCGTGCTGCCGGAGCAGCTCGACCACGACGGCGCCTGCGACGCAGGTGACCACGGCCACCGGCAGGGGAGCCCAGCCGGTCATGAGCGCCAATCCGACCCCCATGATCGCCACGTGGCCGAGGCCGTCGCCGAGCAGGCTCATCCGGCGCTGCACGATGAAGGTGCCGATCGCGGGCGCGATGAGGCCGCTGAGGACGGCCGCCAGCAGGGCGCGTTGCATGAACGGCAAGGTGAGTGCCTCGATCACGACCGCACCCCCGAGATCGGATCCGCGAGGCCGGTGAGCGACGGCAGCGGCGGGCCCGGCTGGCATTCGTGGGCCCCTGTGGTCTCCTGATCGACGACCCGCCCGTCGCACAGCGTCACGGCTCGGTGCAGCACGGGTGCCATCGGGCCGAGCTCGTGCAGGACGACCAGGAGGGCGAGCCCCTCGTCTGCCAGCCGGCCCAGCAAGTCGGCAAGGCCGCCCTGGCTGTGCAGGTCCACGCCGGCCAGCGGCTCGTCCATGACGAGCAGCTCCGGCTGCGTGGCGAGCGCGCGGGCGATGAGCGTGCGCTGCTTCTGCCCGCCCGACAACGCCGCGAATGGCCATCCGGCGCGCCCAGCGAGACCCACCTGGTCGAGGGCGCAGTCGATGGCCGCGTGGTCTGCGGAGCGGAGCCACTGGAAGGGCCGGCGGTGCGCCAACCGGCCCGACGACACGATCTCGCGGACGGTCGCGTTGGCCACGGCGACGGCGGAGTGCTGCGGAACGTACCCGATGCGCGACCAGTCGCGGAAGGTGGCCAGCGGCTCGCCGAACAGAGAGATGCTCCCCCCCTGGTGCGGGACCAGTCCCATGAGTGTGCGGACCAGCGTGGACTTCCCGGAGCCGTTGCCGCCGAGGAGGGCGACCGCCTCGCCCGTTGCCACGGAGATGGACACGTCGCGGAGAATCGGCAGGCCACCCAGGGAGACGAACACCCCTTCCGCGTGCAGCGGGTCAGGCGCAGTCATTGGCGGAGCGCAGTGCGGTGAGGTTGGCGCGCATGATCGAAGGGTAATCCGTTCCCGGGGAGTTGTCGGTGAGGCCCTCGAGGGGGTCCAGGACCGCGGTCTCCAGGCCGAGGTCCCCCGCGATGGAGGTGGCGACGGCGTCCGACGTGAGCGTCTCGAAGAAGATCGTCGTGATGCCGTGGCGCGCCGCCTCCTCGTGGATCTCCGCAATGCGGGCGGGGGAGGGCTCGGCGTCGGGGTTGACGCCGGAGATGCCGATCTCGGTGAGGTCGTAGCGGTCGGCCAGGTAACCGAACGCCGCGTGGGTCGTGATGAACTCCCGACGCTCGCAGGTGGCGAGGCCGGTCGTGAATTCCTCGTCGAGGGCCAGCAGCTCCTCCGCGGCCGCGTCCGCGTTGGCGGTGTAGTCCGCCGCGTTGTCCGGGTCCACCTCGGCGAGCCGCGCCCCCAGTTCCTCGACGAGGGTGGCCATGCGTGCCGGGTCCTGCCAGAAGTGCGGATCCAGGTCTGCGTGGTCATCAGCCTCGTCGGCATGCTCATCGGTGTCGTCGGCGTGCTCGCCACCGTCGTCGGCGTGCTCGTCGTCGTGTGCCGCCGCGGCGGGGATCAGCCCGACTACGTCCGCCGCGTCCATCACTGAGGCAGGCCCGCTCTGTGCGATGGCGTCGTCGACGGCCGGCTGGAACCCTGCCAGGTGCAGCACGAGATCGGCGTCGCTGAGCGACGCGATCTGCTGCGCGGTGAGTTCGAGATCGTGTGCCTCGGTCCCCGGCGTCGTGAGCCCGCTCAGGGAACCGTGCTCGCCCAGCACCTGGCCGGCCGCCCACTCGAGCGGGTAGAAGGCGGCGACGACGCGCGGCGCTGCGCCGTCCTCCTCAGCGGCGGGGGAGCCACAGGCGGCGAGGGCGAGCGCGGTGAGTCCGGCGGGGAGCAGGCGCATCAAACGTGACATGAGAACCATTATCAATTAGCGCCAGGCTCGACGCAAGTCGGCCGCACAACGTCACAGTTTGATAACTTTGGGGCAAAACTAAGGCGCGACGCTGCGCCCGAGTGGCAGGATCACCGATAGGAGCAGCCTGGCAAGGACCGTCAGGCGTCAGTCATCTCCAGTGCAAAGGAGCGAACCTTCATGCGCAAGAAGTACTCATGGCTCGCCGGTATCGCGGCCGTCAGCCTGCTGGCCACCGGATGTCTCGGCGCAGACTCGACGCCGGACGCGACGGACGGCGGAGGCGAGGAGACGGCCAAGGAGACCATCCAGATCATGTACGCCTTCTCCGGCGACCAGTCGACCGCCTTCCAGAAGGACATGGAGACCTGGGGGAAGGAGAACGGCATCACGTTCGACTGGATCCAGTCGAACGAGTTCGAGGTCCAGATCAACTCCAAGGTCCAGTCCGGCAACGCGCCCGACATCGCCATCTTCCCGCAGCCGGGCATCCTCCGGGCCCTGGCCGAAGAGGGCGAACTCGCCGAGCTCGGCACGCAGGTCGATCTCGACCAGCTCGAGGCCGACATCATCCCGGGCTTCCTCGACGCCGCCACCGTCGACGGCACCGTCTACGGCGCGCCGATGGCCATGAACGGCAAGTCGTTCTACTGGTACAACAAGCCGGCCTTCGAGGCGGCGGGCTACACCGTGCCCACCACGCACGAGGAGCTGCTGGCCCTCGTCGAGGAGATCAAGGCCGACGGGGTCGCCCCCATCTGCTACGGCATGGAGTCCGGCTCGGCCACCGGGTGGCCCGGCACCGACTGGATCGAGGACTACGTCCTGCAGACCGGCGGCACCGAGGTGTACGACAAGTGGGTCTCCGGCGAGATCAAGTTCGACAGCCCCGAGGTGCGCGAGGCCTTCGCGATCTACGACGAGCTGCTGATGACCGAGGGCAACGTCTACGGTGGCATCCAGAACGCGCCGTCCAACGCCTTCGCCACGGCTCTCAACCCGATGTTCGATGAGGAGCCGAAGTGCTACCTCGGCAAGCAGGGCAACTTCATCACGCAGAAGGGATTCTTCCCCGACGACGTCTTCGCTGAGCTCGACACGACCGTCGGCATGTTCGTGACCCCGAGCGTCAAGGGTGAGAGCCCGGTCCTCGGCGGTGGCGACCTGGCGGCGGCCTTCACGAAGAACGACGCCAACGTCAAGAAGGTCATGGCCTTCATGACCACCGACCCCGAGTTCGGTGACAACCAGGTCCAGACCGGCGCGTGGCTGTCGCCGCTGACCACCTTCGACGCGGAGAAGTACCCCAACCAGGTGCTCAAGGACGTCGCGGCCGCCGTCGCCGACGCCTCGGTGTTCCGTTTCGACGGGTCGGACCAGATGCCCGGCGCCGTCGGCTCCGGCAGCTTCTGGACCGGCATGGTCGACTACACCAGCGGCCGCACCGACCTCGATGCGACGCTGCAGGCGATCGACGCCAGCTGGCCGGCGAGTTAGTCCCGACCCCGTGAACGGCTGGCGGTGGACCGGATCCCGGGCCACCGCCAGCCCCATCCCTAGGAGCACCTCATGATTGAGAAACTCGGCCTCGCACTCGGCGCGGTCGTGGTCGGTGTCCTGGGCGCAGTAGCGCTGTTCTGGCTACTCAACAAAGCCGTCGAGCTTCTCCCGAAGAAATGGGAACTCCGGCTCAAGCCTTACGCACTGCTGCTGCCCGCCATGGCCGCGATCACCGTCTTCCTGCTGTACCCCGCCGCCGAGACCGTCATCGCCAGCTTCCGCCGCGGCCGCCGCGGCCGGCTGCTGGAGTTCGTCGCTTTCGACAACTACACGCGCCTCTTCGGCGACCCCAACTTCATCAACACCCTGATCAACAACGTCCTGTGGATCATCGTGGCCCCGGCGGCCATCGTCGCGTTCGGCCTTCTCGTGGCCGTGCTCGTCGACAAACTCCGCCCCACGGCCGAGAAGGTGGCCAAGTCGATCATCTTCCTGCCCATGGCCATCTCGATGGTCGGCGCCTCCACGATCTGGAATCTGGTCTACGCCTGGAAGCCCCAAGGCTCCTCTCAGATCGGCCTGCTCAACCAGATCATCGTCTCACTCGGCGGATCTCCCCAGACCTGGCTGCAGATCGACATGCTGCGGTTTAATTCCTTCCTGCTCATGGTCGTCTACATCTGGACCCAGGTGGGCTACGCCATGGTGCTGCTCTCGGCGGCCCTCAAGGGCGTGCCCGAGGACACCATCGAGGCCGGCCGCATCGACGGCGCCTCCGAGAGCAGGATCTTCTGGCGGATCATCCTGCCGCAGGCCTGGCCGACGGTGGTCACGGTCTTCATCACGGTCCTCATCGGCGTGATGAAGGTCTTCGACATCGTCTACGCGATGACCAACGGCAACTACAACACCAACGTGCTGGGCAACGCGTTCTATGCGTCGCTGTTCCGCGCCGGTGACCCGGGTGTCGCGTCCGCGATCGTTGTGATTCTCATCATCGCGATCATCCCGGTCCTGGTCTATCAGGTCCGTCAGTTCCGGCTCCAGGAGGCGAACGCATGACCGTCGCAGCCCCCACCAAGACGATCAAAGCCAAGCGTGGTGAGGACAAGGCACGCTCCGTCGGCTCCGGCAAGATGCTCTGGCTCATCGAGGCCGTCGTCGTCATTCTGTGCCTCCTCTGGCTCATCCCCACCATCGGCCTGCTCATCACGTCGTTGCGCCCCCGCACCGAGTCCAACTCGAACGGGTGGTGGAACGTCTTCGCCAACCCGACGCAGATCACGATCGACAACTACCGCGAGGTGCTCACCACCGGCGCCATCCCGTTCGCGGACGCGTTCGTCAACTCCATGACGGTGGCGATCCCGGCGACGATCATCCCGATCCTCATCGCCGCGTTCGCCGCGTACGTGTTCACGTTCATGCACTTCCCCGGCCGCGACGTGCTGTTCATCATCATCGTCGGGCTGCTGGTGGTGCCCAACCAGGTGGCCTTCGTGCCGCTGTCGATCATCTTCCAGCAGATGGGCATCAACGGGCAGTTCGCCACCGTGTGGCTGGCCCACACGGGCTTCGGAATGCCCTTGGCGGTCTACATCCTGCGCAACTACATGGCGTCGCTGCCGAAATCGGTCGTCGAATCGGCCGAGATCGACGGCGCGTCCCACTGGCAGACCTTCTGGCGGCTCATCATCCCGATGTCCACGCCGGCGCTCGCGTCGTTCGCCATTTTCCAGTTCCTGTGGGTCTGGAACGACCTGCTGGTCGCGCTGATCTTCCTGGGCCAGGGTGACAACGCGGTCCTGACCATCGCGCTGGCCGGCGTCCTGGGCACGCGCGGCGAGAACTGGCACCTGCTGACCGCAGGCGCCTTCGTGTCCATGGTCCTGCCGCTCGTCGTGTTCTTCGCCCTGCAGCGGTACTTCGTCCGCGGACTCACCGCGGGCGCCGTCAAGGGCTGACGCTCGGTGATCCCGGGTCCGTGACCACCACGGGCCCGGGAGTAGCCTTCCGTCCCATGCTCGTCATCACCCGATTCGCGTCCCCCGGCCCCGGCTTCCTGGCGGAGGCCCGGGCCGTCGTCGACTGGTGGTCGGCCCGTCCCGGCTGCCTCGGCATCGACCTGGTGCAGAACCTCGACGACCCGGATCTCTTCGCCCTGGTGGGTCGGTGGGCCTCGGTGGGGGATTACCGCCGCTCCTTCAACGGCTATGACGCCAAGATGATCCTCACTCCTCTCCTGTCACGCGCCGTCGACGAGTCCAGCGCCTACCTGCCCGTCGAGGAGATGAGCGTCAACGTTCCCCGCGACACCGACTGAACGAGAGGACACCATGACCAGCAGACTGCTCCTCACCACCGCGGGCGTGTCCGTCGCGCTCGTCGTCGACGGCGCGCGGCTGCCAGAGGTCGTCCACTGGGGTCACGAGCTGTCGCCCTTGACGTCGGACCAGTTCGATGCGCTGGTCCTGGCCCACCGGTACCAGGCCGGGCCGAACAATCCCGACGAGCCTCCCCGCTTCGGGCTGCTGCTCGAGGGACGCTACGGCTGGACGGGCCGTCCGGGACTCATCGGCTCACGTGCTGGCCGCGACTGGACACCGGACTGGGCGGTCACGTCGGTCACCGTCGACGGACGACCGGCCGGGGAGATGGTCGTCGTGGGGGCCGCCACCGTCGAGTTCCGCGCCAGCTCCGAGGAGTCGCGGCTCGACCTCCTCCTGACGTTCCATCTGACGCACCAGGGTCTCATCCGGGTCCGCGGCAGGCTGACTAACCTGGATGACGCGCCGTTCGCGGTCGACGAGTTCACCGTTGGCCTGCCGGTGCCCAGCGCCGCGTCGGAGCTGCTCGACTTCGCCGGCCGGTGGGGTGTGGAGCGCTTCGCGCAGCGGCGTGAGTTCCTCGTCGGCCAGCATCGGCGCGAGGGGCGCCACGGCCGCACCGGGGCGGACTCCTCCTTCGTCCTTCACGCCGGCACACCCGGCTTCGGCTTCCGCTCCGGGGAGGTCTGGTCGGTGCACACCGCCTGGAGCGGTAACCACCTCCACGTGGCGGAACGCGACTTCATCGGACACCAGGTCCTCAGCGGCGGCGAGCTCCTGCTCGCCGGAGAGGTGCGCCTGGGCCGCGACGACAGCTACGCCACCCCGTGGGTGTACTTCAACTACGCCGACGGGTTGGACGCCCAGGCTGACCGCTTCCATGGCTGGCTGCGCGCGCTGCCGCACGCCCCGTCGCCGGAGCGCCCCGTGACGCTCAACGTCTGGGAGGCCGTCTACTTCGACCACGACGCGTCGCGGTTGATCGATCTGGCCGAGCGGGCCGCGGCGCTGGGCGTGGAACGCTACGTGCTCGACGACGGCTGGTTCGGCGCCCGCCGCGACGACCATGCCGGCCTCGGTGACTGGGTCGTCGCGCGGGACGTGTGGCCCGACGGACTGCACCCGCTCGTGGACCACGTGCAGAACCTGGGGATGGAGTTCGGACTGTGGTTCGAACCCGAGATGGTCAACCTTGATTCCGACGTCGCGCGCGCCCACCCCGAGTGGATCATGCAGCCGGCGGGACGCCTGCCCGTGGAGTCGCGCTACCAGCACGTGCTCAATCTGTCCGTTGAGGGTGCGTGGCGCCACGTCTTCGACCAGATGGACGCCATCTTGTCGGAGTACCGGATCGACTACGTCAAGTGGGACCACAACCGCGACCTCATCGACGCCGGCACCGCGCCGCACGGCGAGCCCGCCGTGCACGCTCAGACCCGGGCGTACTACCGACTCCTCGACGCGCTCCGGCACCGGCACCCGGACGTCGAGTTCGAGTCCTGCTCGTCCGGCGGGGCCCGGATCGACCTTGAGGTGATGAACCGCGTGGAGCGCGTCTGGGTGTCCGACGTGATCGATCCGGCCGAGCGGCAGCGTCTGCTGCCGTGGACGGGCCAGCTCCTCCCGCCCGAGTTCATGGGCAGTCACATCGCCTCCGGCCGCTCGCACAGCACGGCGCGCTGGCACGACATCGAGTTCAGGGCGGCCACCGCCGTCTTCGGGCATCTGGGCATCGAATGGGACCTGGCCCAGGCCACGGAGGACGAACTGGCCCGGTTGCGGTGGTGGATCGACTGGTACAAGCACAACCGGCGCGTCCTCCTCGGCGGCCGTCAGGTCCGCGTCGACATGCGCGAACCGCAGTGCTACTTCAAGGGCGTCGTCGCCGATGACAAGGCCATCTTCTCCCTCTCCATGCTGAGTGTGTCCCCGGCGGTCAGCCTCGGGATGCTGCGCTTCCCCGGCCTCGACCCCGACGCCACCTACCGGGTCACCGTGATCGACCACCAGAGGATCCCCGCGATCCACCTGGTTCCCTGGGAGGCGGCCCCCGGACCGCTCGAGCTGCCGGGCCACGTCCTGATGCACACCGGCCTCAGGGCCCCCCAGATGCTGCCCGACACCGCGGTGATCTTCGAGCTCGACCGGATCTGAGATGCACCCGATCCTTATGGACCCCACCACCAGGAGCGTGGCCTTGGCCGTGCTCCGCCACGGGCCCATCTCCCGCGCCGAGGTGGCCCGCATGCTCGGGCTCTCCTCGGGGTCGCTGACCCGGATCACCAAGCCGCTCATCGAGCAGGGCCTGCTGGAGCAGGGGCCGCCGTCGGCGCTGGAGATCGGCCGGCCACCGGTGCCGCTGCGGATCGTCGACGAGGCCGCGCAGTTCCTGGGGGTCAAGATCGTGCCGGGCCACGCGTGGGTGGTGCAGACCGGTCTTGCCGGCCAGGTGTGGCACTCCGAGGAGATCGGTCTGGACACCGACACGCTGGAGTCCACGGCGCAGGGTCTCGTCGAGGTGATCGCCCGGTTCCCGACCCCCGCGGGGGTGGGGGTGTGTCTCCCCGCGTCGGTCGAGCCCGACGGGGTGCTGCACGCCACCCGCATGCTGGGCTGGCCCGGCGGTGGCAACCTCGCCGGCCGGATCAGCGCCCTCACCGGGCTGCCGTGCGCCACCGCGAACGACATCGACGGCCTGACGCTGTACCACCACTGGTTCGGGGCGGGCCGGGGGCTGACCGACTTCGTCGTGGTGACGTTCGGGCTGGGCGTCGGGTGCGGCGCCGTCGTCGACGACAACCTCCTGCTCGGCTGCCAGGGGGCGGCGGCGATCCTCGGCCGGTTGTGGCTGCCCGACGGCCGCATCTTCGGCGACGTGTTGTCGGAGCCCGCAGTCGCCGCCGCGGCATCGGAGGCGGTCGGGCGACGGCTCGGATTCCGCGAGGCGCTGGCGGAGCCGCGGGCGGCCGGGGCTGTCGACGACGCGGTGCGGGCCATGGGCCACCTGGCCGCGGCCGCCGCCATCGCCTTCGCCCCCGCCCGGATCCTCCTGACCGGCGAGGGCATCGACCTGCTCGGCGGCTCCCTGGACGCCGTCCGCGAGGTGATGGCGGAGGACTGGCGCGAGGACCTGAACCTGCCCGACCTGGCGCTGCAGCCGCTGGACTTCCGCGACTTCGCCAGGGGAGCGGCCGTCGCCGCGATCAGGCTTCGGCTGACGTCGGGGGCGTGACGTAGGCTGGGGGGCCGCCCATCACCCCCAGGAGCCCGATGCCCACCGTCCAGCCGCTGCGCCTGCACGCCCCCAGCCGTCCCGACGCCGTCGTCGTCGACCTGCCCGTGGTGCTGGCGCCGATGGCTGGGGTCACGAACGCGGCCTACCGGCAGCTGTGCCGGGAGCAGGGCGCCGGACTCTACGTGTGCGAGATGATCACGTCGCGGGGCCTCGTCGTCGGCGACCCGAAGACGCGCGACATGCTCCGGTTCGACCCGGGCGAGACCGTTCGTTCGGTGCAGCTCTACGGCGTCGACGCCGATGTGATGGCCGACGCGGCGCGCATCCTCATCCGCGATTTCGACGTCGACCACATCGATCTGAACTTCGGCTGCCCGGTGCCGAAGGTCACCCGCAAGGGCGGGGGCGGGGTGCTGCCCTACAAGCGAGACCGGCTCCGGGCCATCGTCCGGGCCACCGTGCAGGCTGCCGACGAGTTCGGTGTTCCCGTCACCATCAAGACCCGCATCGGGATCGACGACGAGCACGAGACCTTCCTCGACGCCGGTCGCATCGCGCAGGAGGAGGGCGCCGCCGCCGTCGCCTTGCACGGCCGCACTGTCCAGCAGGCCTACTCGGGTGAGGCCGACTGGTCCCGGATCGCCGAGCTGGTCGCCGCCGTCGACATCCCCGTCCTGGGCAACGGCGACATCTGGGAGGCGGAGGACGCGCTGCGGATGATGGACGAGACGGGCTGCGCCGGTGTCGTGATCGGCCGTGGCTGCCTCGGCCGCCCGTGGCTCTTCGGGGACCTGGCGGCCGCTTTCGCGGGCGAGGAGCTCCGGCACCGGCCGGCGCTGGGGGAGGTCGGTCGCATGCTGATCAGGCACGCCGAACTCCTCACCGAGCTCATGGGGGAGCGGCACGGGTTGACGGATCTGCGCAAGCACATGGCGTGGTACTTCAAGGGCTATCCGGTGGGGGAGCTGCGGCGTCGCTTCGCCATGGTGTCGTCCCTGGCGGAGCTGCGCGAGCTGGTGTCTCTTCTCGACGCGGAGGCGCAGTTCCCGGTGGCGGAACTCGGCACGCCTCGCGGTCGGCAGGGGTCGCCCCGCGGGCGCGTGGTCCTGCCCTACGGTTGGTACGACGACACCTCCGGGTGTGAACTTGACCTGTCGGACGCCGAGATCGGCGTGAGCGGAGGATGACGATGGCGGAACGCAAGAAGTTGCCGATCTGGGCGCAGGCGGGGCGCGCGGTCGCGCTCCTTGCAGTGCTCGTCCTGTTCGTGAGCGCCTACTTCGTCTCCATCGGGACACCGCAGGAGGTCCTCACCTGGGAGCGGATCGGCAGCAGCGCCTTCGGCATCGCGGTGATGGGGGTCGCCCTGCTGTTCATGGGCCGCGCCCAGACGCGTAAGTAGGGGCCGCCCGGGGGCGGCGGCGTGCCGTCGTTATTCTGAGCGCAGCGCCGGCCCGGCCGGGGCCGGCCCTGTCCCAGGAGGTTCCATGGGCGAGACGGCAACCATCATCATCGACGGCACCAGCTACGAACTGCCCGTCGTCACCGGCACCGAGGGGGAGCGCGCCATCGACATCTCGTCGTTGCGCTCGACCACCGGGCTCATCACACTCGACGACGGCTACGGCAACACAGGGTCCTGCCAGTCGGCGATCACGTTCATCGACGGCGAGCAGGGCATCCTCCGCTATCGCGGCATTCCGATCGAGGATCTCGCGGAGCGGTCCAGCTTCATCGAGACCGCGGAGCTGCTCATCTTCGGTGAGCTGCCCGACGAGGAGGAGCGGACCGAGTTCCGCCACCTGCTCAGCGAGAACGCCGCACTGCACCGCGACATGCGCAAGCACTTCGACGGCTTCCCCGCCGACGCCCATCCCATGGCCATCCTGTCGGCCATGATCAACGCGCTGCAGACGCACGAGCTGCACGACATCGAGACCACCGACGCGGCGCACTTCAAGTACGCGGCCGCGGGCCTCATCGCCAAGACCCGCACGATCGCGGCGGCGTCCTACAAGTCGCACATCGGCCAGCCCATCGCGTATCCGCGCTACGACCTCAACTACGCCGAGAACTTCCTGCACATGATGTTCTCCGTGCCGTACCGGGACTACGAGCCCACCCCCGAGGTGGCGCACGCGCTCAACATGTTCCTGGTCCTGCACGCCGACCACGAGCAGAACTGCTCGACGTCGACGGTGCGGATGGTCGCATCGTCGGGCGCGAACATGTACTCGTCGGTCTCCGCGGGCGTCAACGCCCTGTGGGGCCGGCTGCACGGCGGCGCGAACATGGCGGTCATCGAGATGCTCGAGCACATCCGCACCACCGGCATCACGCCCGAGGCCTACCTGGCCCGCGTCAAGGACCGCTCGTCCGGCGTCAAGCTCATGGGATTCGGGCACCGCGTCTACCGCAACTTCGATCCCCGCGCCCGCATCCTCAAGGACGCGGCGGACAAGTTGCTCGACGCCATGCACATCACGGACCCCCTGCTCGACATCGCACGCGAGGTCGAGCAGGCGGCGCTGGCCGACGACTACTTCGCGTCGCGACGCCTCTACCCGAACGTCGACTTCTACTCCGGCATCATCCTGCGCGCGATCGGAATCCCGCTGGACATGTTCACCGTGATGTTCGCGATCGGGCGCACCCCCGGCTGGATCGCGCACTGGAAGGAGGTCACCGACAACCCTCGCCAGCGCATCTACCGGCCCCGCCAGGTCTACGTCGGCAACCCACTGTCGCAGTGGATGCCGCGGTCGGAGCGCTGACCTCGGCTACGGTTGGGAGCGATGGACACACCGCTCCCGCGCACCCGGCTCTGGGCGTCGACCATGCACGGACATGGCGACGACGTCGTCACCGCGCACGCCTCGTCGACCGCGCGGGTCGGCGCCCGGGAGCCGCGGCGCAGGGAGCAGCGCGAGGAGATCGAGCGGCTGACGCTCGCGCCGGAGGCGAGCTTCGCCGTCGGTGCCGGTACCCGGGAACGACCCGAGGAACCGGACCCGTTCCGCACCTGCTTCGAGCGCGACCGTGACCGCATCGTACACTCGGCGGCCTTCCGGCGTCTGGCCGGGAAGACCCAGGTCGTCGTGTATCCCACGGACCATCAGCGGACCCGGCTCACGCACGCCGTCGAGGTCGCCCAGGCGGCGGTCGCGATCGCCCGCGGGGTCGGCGCCAACGTCACGCTGGCCGACGCGATCGCGCTCGGCCACGACTGCGGCCACGGGCCCGGCGGCCACGCGTCGGAGGACGCGTTCGACCGGTTCATCGCCGGCGGCTACGACCACGGCCCGTGGGGGGCCGACGTCGTTCTACGTGACCTTAATCTGACGTCGGAGACACTCGACGGGATCCGCAACCACTCCTGGTCGCGCCCCGCGCCGGCGACCCTCGAGGGCGAGATCGTCTCGTGGGCGGACCGGATCGCCTACTGCGCCCACGACCTGGAGGACGCGGTGTCCGCCGGCATCGTCGCCACGGCCGACGTACCCGCCGTCGTGCGAGAGGTGGCGGGGGTGACCCGCCGCCAGCAGCTGGCGACGTTCATCAACGCCGTCATCGACACCACCTCGGCCACCGGCGTCGTCGGCATGGACCCCGTGACCGCCGAGGCACTCGGCGAGCTGCGCCGGTTCAACTACGAGCGCATCTACACCCGCGCCGAATCCGTCGCGCAGTCGCACACGGTGGTGCGGGTGCTCACCGATCTGGTCGAGTTCTACCTGGCGTCGCCCGCGGCGCTGCCCGCCGAGTACCGCGGCGACGATCTCGTCCGGGGCGCCGTCACGTACGTCGGCGGCATGACCGACCGGTTCGCGTTCGAGCAGGCCCGACACCTCCTGGGCTGGGACCCGAAGCGACTCCCGAAGGGCATCGGCCGCGGCGCCTGAGCAGCGGGTAGAGTGGCACCGTGGCGGGCCGGATCAACGACGAGGACATCGCGGCGGTCAGGGAACGCAGCCGGATCGACGACGTGGTCGGCAGCTATGTGGCGCTGCGCAACGCCGGCGGCGGATCGCTGAAGGGGTTGTGCCCCTTCCACGACGAGAAGACCCCCTCCTTCACGGTGACGCCCGCGCGCGGGTTCTTCTACTGCTTCGGCTGCGGCGAGGGCGGGGACGTCATCACCTTCCTGCAGAAGCAGCAGAACCTGTCCTTCACCGAGGCGGTGCAGGTGCTGGCCGACCGCAGCGGGATCGTGTTGCGCGTCGAGGACGACGGAGGACCGACGCAGGCACCCGGGATGCGCCGCCGCGTCATGGAGGCCAACGAGGCGGCGCAGGCGTTCTTCGCCGCGCAGCTGGAGTCCGCGGAGGCGGTTGAGGCGAGGCGCTTCCTCCACGGCCGCGGTTTCGACCGCGAGATCTCGCTGCGCTTCGGCATCGGGTACGCGCCCCGGCACGGGGGTGCGCTGCGGCAGACGCTGCGCGCCCAGGGCTTCTCCGATGAGGTCCTCCAGACCGCCGGCCTCACCCGTCAGGGCGGCCGGGACTTCTTCGTCGGCCGCGTCCTGTGGCCCATCAGGGACTCGGCGCAGGCCGTCCTCGGTTTCGGGGCGCGGCGCCTCTACGACGACGACCGCATGCCGGCTAAGTACCTCAACACCCCAGAGACCCCGGTCTACAAGAAGTCGCAGGTGCTCTACGGTCTGGACCTGGCCCGCCGCGAGATCGGCCGCAAGGCGCAGGCCGTCATCGTGGAGGGTTACACCGACGTCATGGCCGCGCACCTGGCGGGCGTGGAGACCGCCGTCGCCTCGTGCGGCACGGCGTTCGGGGACGATCACGCCCGCCTGCTCCAGCGCCTCATGGGGACCCACGACGGCCTGCACGGCGAGGTCATCTTCACCTTCGACGGCGACAAGGCGGGGCAGGCGGCCGCCCTCAAGGTGTTCAAGGGCGACCAGAACTTCATCGCCCAGACCTACGTCGCGGTGGAACCCTCCGGGCTGGATCCCTGCGACCTGCGCCTCCAGCACGGCGACGCGGCGGTCCGGGAGCTCGTGGCGCGCCGCATCCCGCTGTACCGCTTCGTCATGGCCAACATCGCCAAGAGCTACGACCTCGATCGGGCGGACGGACGGCTCGGGGCCGCCAGGGAGGGCGCGGAGCTGCTGAGCTCCATCCGGGACCAGTCCCTGGTGAGCCAGTACCTGCGTGAGCTCTCGGCCGTGCTCGGCATGGACGTCGACGAGGTCCGCCGTGAGGCGTCGCGGGCCCGTCACCGGTCTCCGGAGCCCGACCACGGGGCTGACGACGCTCCTCGTCCGGACCCCGCGTGGCCGAACCCGAACGACCCGGGCCTCAGGCTCGAGCGCGACACCCTCAAACTCATGTTGCAGTGCCCCATGACGTTCGACGAGGCCTGGAACGCGGTCGAGGCGGAGGACTTCTCGCACCCCGCCTACGCCGCGGTCTTCCGCCTCATCGCGGAGGTTCCCTGGGGCGAGGCGTGGACCGACCGGCTGCGCGCGGCCGCGCCGTCGGACCTGGTGCGGCAGCTGATGGTGGCCCTTGTGGTGGAGCCATTGCTGCGCGAGGCCGACGAGACCTATGCGCTGCAGCACAGCTCTCGGCTCAAGCTGGCGCGCGTGACGCGGCAGATCGCGGACCTCAAGTCCCGCCTGCAGCGCACGGACCCGGTGAAGGACCCCAGCGGGCACCGCGCCCAGTTCGCGCAGTTGACCGAGTTGGAGATGCGTCGCAAGCAGCTGCTGTCGGTCGGGCTCAGCTGAGCCACCCGTCGGCCCGGAGACGGCAGACCGGGACGACCTGACAAAGTCCGGTATTGCATTGTCCGCATCGGCCTGCCTACATTATCTTCACGTCGAGACATCGATCTACGCCACCGACTTCATGGCCGCCCCCTTCCTCGGCCTCGAGGGCCTCAACACCGGCATCGTGCTCGGCCTGTTCCAGTTCGCCGTCGTGTGGGTGTGGACCGCCATCTACGTGCGGGTCGCCGACCGGCGACTCGACCCGCTGTCGACGGTTCTGCGTGAGCGTCTCGTGGACGGAGCTGACCTGTGATCCCCCTGGAGGCCGCCGCCTACGGCAACCCGCTGATCAACATCGGCGTCTTCGCGGTCTTCGTCGCCGCCACCCTCGGTGTCGTCATCGTCGTCAGCCGGCAGAAGTCCAAGGCATCGGACTTCTACACGGGCGGCGCGAAGTTCTCGGGCCGCCAGAACGGACTCGCGATCACCGGCGACTACCTCTCGGCGGCCACCTCCACGCTCGTGATCTCGTTCGTCTACCTGTTGGCGCAGATGGCCGGTGCCGGCGGGCTGGTCGCGCTGCTGCTTGGCGTCTCGGACCGGTCGATGCAGGGCGTGGTGATCGGGCTGGTGGGCGTGCTGATGATCGTCTACGTGCTCATCGGCGGCATGAAGGGCACGACTTGGGTGCAGATGATCAAGGCGGTGCTCCTCGTCACCGGCGCTGCGGTGATGACCCTTCTCGTGCTGATGGGCGACGGGTTCAACCTCGATGCGCTGGCCCTTGCGGCCCAGCAGGCGGCGCTGGATCCGGCCACCGGCACGGGCAAGGATCTGCTGGAGCCCATGGGCCGCTACGGTGCGTCGGAGTTCACCAAGCTGTCGTTCCTGTCGCTGTCGCTGGCGCTCATCGCAGGCCCTTCCGGGCTGCCGCACGTGCTCATGCGCTTCTACACCGTGCCCACGGCGCGGGAGGCGCGCCGCTCCGCGGTGTGGGCCATCATCCTCGTCGGGATCTTCTTCCTGTTCACTCTCGTGCTGGGGCTCGGGGCCGCCAAGCTCGTCGGGCAGCAGGCCATCCTCGCCGCCCCCGGTGGCGCCAACTCCGCGGCGCCCCTCCTGGCGCTCGGCCTCGGCGGCGAGGTCTTCATGGGGGTCATCTCCGGCGTCGCGTTCGCGACGATCCTGGCCGTCGTGGCGGGGCTGACCATCACCGCGTCGGCGTCGTTCGCCCACGACGTGTACAACTCGATCCTCAAGGACGGCAAGGCCGACCCGGCGCAGGAGGTCCGCGTCGCGCGCATCACGTCGGTCGTCGTCGGGGTGCTCGCGATCCTCGGTGGCATCGCCGCCAACGGTCAGAACATCGCCTTCCTGATCTCGCTGGCGTTCGCTGTCGCGGCCTCCGCCAACCTGCCGTCGATCCTGTACACGCTGTACTGGCGGCGCTTCACCACGCGCGGGTCGGTGTGGTCCATCTACACCGGCCTCGTGTCGGCGACCCTGCTCATCGTCTTCTCGCCAGCGATCTCGGGATCGCCCGGGTCGATGTTGGGGGAGGGGATCGACTTCTCGTGGTTCCCGCTCGACAACCCCGCCCTGGTCAGCGTGCCGCTCGCCTTCCTGGCAGGCTTCCTGGGCACCGTCACCTCGAGCCGGCGCGGCGACGAGGAGTTCGCGATCGAGATGGAGGTTCGCTCGATGACGGGAGCAGGGGCGGGCGAGGCGATCGTCCACTGACGGGCACCGTCGTCCGGTCGCCACTGAGCAGCGCCCGTGCCGCGATCAGCGCCTCGCGCTCCCAGCGGAACACCGTCGACGGGGAGGCGCCCAGCCGCTCGGCCGCCGCGGCCAGGGTGTGCGGGGTGGCGCCAATGCCGTAGCGCAACTCCAGCACCCGCCGGTCCCGGGGGGTGAGCAGCTCGAGGAAGTCGAGGCCGTGGCCGACGTCGGCGAAGGAGTCCTCGGTGGCGGGGTCGGCGATCGTCGCCTCGTCGAGGCTCAGCCATCGCACCATGGCCCGCTGGGCGGCGGCCGCCGACACGCCGGCGGCCGCCGCAGCCTCGCCCAGGTCGGCCGCGGCACCGGCCGACTGCCGTGCATCGAGTTCGGCCCGGAGCCGCCGCGCGGCCCGGCGTTCCCACCGCGTCAGGGTGGGGCGGCCGGTGCGATGGCGGCTGCCGTCGCCCAACGCCCACGACACGCTCTCGAACGCGAAGGTCGTGAAGCGGGTCCCGCGGGTGAAGTCGTAGCGGAGGATCGCCTCCGCCACGGCGACGCAGGCGTCCTGGAACAGGTCCTCGGCGGGGAGGCCGCGGGCCACTGCGGCGCGCCTCGCCTGCTGCATGGCGATGCGCATCCCCGCCGACCACATCCGGGCCTGGGCCTCCCTGCCCAGAGCCACGACTCGTTCCAGCTCCGGATCCGCGCCCCGCGAGGCGAGGAGCTGCTCGGCGTACACCCCGGCCTCGACGGCGCGGGCGAGCTCTTCATCCTGCCCGGGGCGGAGATCGACCGCGGGCAGCTGCATCGTGTTGAGGTCCATGGCGCCAGCCTCGGCCGCCGCCGGGATCACCGGGGGGCGGATCGCGCCGCCTGTGGATGGATCCGCTACGCGCGGCGCGGTTGTCCACAGAGGAGCACAATGGTGCTATGGAGCTGTTCAATCGCCTGGATCCCGAGCTGATCGAGGAACTCGACACCGTGCTCGGCCACCGCGCTGACGTCCTCGCGCACGGCATCGGCGAGGGGGTGGTGCTGGTCGGCACCCGAACCGGCCTCGCCCGCCGCATGGGCGACACCTGGCGGGTGTGGGGATGGGAGGAGATCGGCAGCGGGTCGTGGTCCGGCGAGGGCAGCACCTTCCGGTGGCGGACTGTCGAGGGCGAACGATTCGAGGCCCGGCTGGATGAGCCGGGGCGACTCCCGGAGCTGTTCCAGGAACGCGTGCAGGCGTCGACGGTGGTGCAGAGCACGGTGGAGGCCCCGCGAGGCCAGGTGCAGATCGTCGGCCGTCGCAGCCTCGGACACCATCCCACCATGCACTGGTACGCCGTCCCGTCGGGCGGCGCTGACCTGGCCGATCCCCGGACGCGGGAGCTCGTGGTCGCCGAGACGGACCGGCTGAAGACCGAGTACTTCTGATTTCGCCGCATCACGGATGATCTGCTAACGTTCTTCCTCGCGTGGGTAACCACTGATCCCTGGTAGCTCAATTGGCAGAGCATTCGACTGTTAATCGAAGGGTTACTGGTTCGAGTCCAGTCCGGGGAGCCGACGGACAAGCCGTTCTGACCAGCTGAACGCTGGTGAGAACGGCTTGTTCTTGTTTCCGCGGGCGTCTGCCTCGTCCCGCCCAGCCCGGCTGAGGCCGTCTCCGACCGCCGAACACCTCCACCGGCTTGGCACGGCATACTGCGTGAGTGAGGGCAGAGGAGTCACGGACATGAGCGCCGATGCGGTGTGGCTGGTAGCCGGGCTGGCGTTGTTCGTCGCCGTCCTGGCTCCGGTGCTGGTTCGGTCGATCGCGCTGTCCGCACCCATGGTGCTCCTGCTCCTCGGCATGCTCATCGGGCTGCTGCCGATGCCGGACGGATGGTCCCTCGACCCTGTCGCGGGTCGGAAGGTCGTCGAGCACGTCACCGAGGTCGCCGTGCTCGTCGCGCTCATGGGCGTGGGCCTCGCGTTGGATCGGCCGCTGAGCAGAGACACCTGGCGCTCGTGGTCCCCGACGTGGCGGCTGCTGCTCGTCGCGATGCCCCTGACGATCGCCGCCATCTTCGTCCTGGGATGGACCGTCCTGGGGGTGGCCGCCCCGGCGGCCCTCCTGCTGGGTGCCTGCCTCGCTCCCACCGATCCGGTGCTCGCCGGCGACGTGCAGGTCGACGGCCCGAGCACGGGCGGCTCGGCGGAGGAAGCGGAGCCTGACGAGCGCAACGAGGTGAAGTTCGCGCTCACCTCCGAGGCGGGCCTCAACGACGGCCTCGCGTTCCCGTTCGTCTACGCCGCCGTGTTCCTCGCATCCCGCGGGCCGGTCTCCGAGTGGGGAGCCGGCTGGCTCGCCTGGGAACTGGTCGGCAAGATCTTGCTCGGGGTCCTGGTCGGCGCGCTCGTCGGCTGGGGTCTCGGGCGGCTCGCCTTCCGGGCCGCGGACCACCGCCTGCGGATCGCGGAGCGCGGTGAGCCGCTGCTGGCCGTCGCCGCCCTGGTGCTGTCCTACGGGGCGACGGAGGTCGCCGGCGGGTACGGATTCCTCGGCGTGTTCGCCTGCGGCCTGGCTTTACGCAGCGTCGAGCGCCACCACGACCACCATCGGGCCATGCATCAGGTGGTCGGCTATCTGGAACGGCTGCTGATCCTCGTCATCCTGCTCTTCCTAGGCATGGCGCTGACCCGCACCCTGCTCGGCGGCGTGGACTGGCGCGCCGTCGTCCTCGCGTTCTCGCTCGTGTTCGTCATCCGGCCCCTCGCCGCGTGGGTGTCGCTCACCCTGGCGCCGCGGGACCCGGACCAGCCCGGAGGACTCCAGCCGGCCGAGCGACTCGTCGCGGCGTTCTTCGGGGTCCGTGGCGTCGGATCCCTCTACTACCTGGCCTACGCCGGTGGCTTGGTCGCCCTCCCGGACGAGCAGTGGCTCTGGTCGGCGGTCGCCTTCACGATCCTGCTGTCGGTCGTGGTGCACGGGGCGGCGTCGACGCCGGCACTACGCCGGCTTGACCCCCGATCAGTCCAGCCCGGCTAAGTCCCCGAGGAACGCGTCCGCCCAGTGGTCGATGGTGTTGGCCTTGACCTGCTTCTTCAGCGCCCGCATGCGCCGCTCCCGCGCCTTCAGGGGATCGGTGGCGGCCTGCATGAGGACCGCCTTCATGCCGTTGAGGTCGTAGGGGTTGACCAGATAGGCCTGCTTCAGTTCCAGGGCGGCACCGGCGAACTCGCTGAGCACGAGGGCTCCGCCGGTGTTCGGATGGCAGGCCACGTATTCCTTCGCGACGAGGTTCATCCCGTCGCGCAGGGGCGTCACCACCATGACGTCGGCGATGCGGTACATCGCCGCCATCGTCTGGCGGGGGAACCCGGCGTGCCGGTAGACGATCGCGGGCCGGCCGATGCCCCCCACCTCGGAATTGATGCGTCCCACCAGCAGATCGATGTCGTCGCGCAGGCGCTTGTACTCCTCCACGCGCTCCCGTGAGGGCGTGGCCACCTGGAGGAACACGTCCTCCGCCGGGTTCAGCTTGCCCTCCTCGAACAGCTCTCCCATGGCCCGGATGCGCTGCCGCAGCCCCTTGGTGTAGTCGAGACGGTCGACCCCCAGGAAGATGCGCTTGGGGTGGCCCAATTCCTCCAGCAACGCCTCGGACTCGGCGATGACCTCAGGGGAGTTCGCCAGGTCCTCGAAACCCTGCGTGTCGATGGAGATGGGGTAGGCGCGCGCCACGCTGGCATGGGAGTCGGTGACCTTCACACGGTCCCGCTCGACCTTCAGGCCGGTCTGCCGCCGCACGAGGCGCAGGAAGTTCGCGGCGCCGCCCGGGACCTGGAAACCCACGAGGTCCGCGCCGAGGAGCCCTTCGAGGATCTCCGTGCGCCACGGCAGCTGCAGGAACAACTCGATGGGGGGGAAGGGGATGTGCAGGAAGAAGCCGATCCTGAGGTCGGGCCGCAGCTCCCGCAGCATCTGCGGCACCAGCTGCAGCTGGTAGTCCTGTACCCAGACCGTGGCGCCCTCGTCGGCCGCCTCCGCCGCCGCTTCCGCGAACCGACGGTTGACGGTCACGTAGGCGTCCCACCACTCCCGATGGAACTCGGGGAACGCGACGGTGTCGTGGTAGAGGGGCCAGAGGGTGGCGTTGGAGAAGCCCTCGTAATACTCCTCGTACTCGGCGGCGCTCAGGGGGACGGGCACCACCGAATAGCCGTCGTGCTCGAACGGGGCGACCTGCTCGTCCGCGGCCCCGTGCCATCCGATCCAGGCCCCGCCGCGCTGGCGCATCACGGGTTCCAGCGCCGTGACCAGGCCTCCGGGTGAGGTCCGCCAGTCCACGCTCCCATCGGATGCGGTGACGCGGTCCACGGGCAGGCGATTGGCGACGACGACGAAGCTGGCGAGTTGCGACATTGGTTCCTCCTGCTCTACACCCTAGCGACTGGCCGGGACGATCCGCCGTGGCAGAGTGTGGGCATGACTTCTTGGCGAGCCATCTCAGACGCAGCCCACGAGTTCTTCGACGCCGCGGCGGCGGCCCCGGACCGGGTCCTTGTCGCCATGGATTTCGACGGCACCCTGGCCCCGATCGTCGACGATCCGGACCTCTCCGCGCTGCATCCCGCGGCCGCGACCGCGCTCACGGAGTTGGGCCATCGAGTGGGCCATCTCGTCGTCATCACGGGCCGCCCGGTCGAGACGGTGGTGCGGCTCGGCCGGCTGGCGGAGCGGCCTGGCCTGGACCGCTTGGTGGTCCTGGGCCAGTACGGAGCAGAGCGGTGGGATGCGGCGACTGGCGTCGCCACCCCGCCCGAGACCCCGCAGAGCGTCGCTGTGGCCACCGTCGAGCTGGAGCGGCTGCTCGACGAGGTCGGCCCGCCCGGGGTGCACCTGGAGCACAAGGGCCGGGCGGTCGGGGTGCACACCCGGCGCTGCCCGGATCCGGCGGCCGCTTTCGCCGAGCTGAAGCCGCACGTCGCGCGCATCGCTGCCGCCAACGGCCTGGTCCTGGAGCCCGGAAAATTCATCCTCGAGCTGCGCGCGTCGACGGTCACCAAGGGCGAGGCGCTCAGGGACATCGTCGAGGAGACCGGTGCGCTGGTCGTGGCGATGTGCGGCGACGATCTGGGCGACCTGCCAGCGTTCGATCTCCTGGACGACCTCGCGGCGGCCGGTCTGGCCACCTGCCGCGTGGTCAGCGGCTCGGCCGAGCTCCCGGCGCTCGGCGACCGGGCCGACGTCCTGGCCGACGGGCCGGCGGGGGTGGCCGCGTGGTTGTCGGAGGTGGCGTCGCGCGTCGGCGCCTGAGTGGGGCGAGCGGGGCTCGAACCCGCGACCCGCGGATTATGAGTCCGCTGCACTAACCGGCTGTGCTATCGCCCCGTGACGGGCCGCCAGCATAGCGCGGCCGGCTGGGCCGGTCAGAGCCGAGGGTTGACCGTCGGGGCGCCGGGACCGGACTGCTCTCCGCTGGGCTGGTTCATCGACGGGCTGTCCGAGTAGGGGCCCGGGTCGCTGCCGGGAGACGGTGTGCCGCTGCCCGACGGCGACTGGGGCTCACCCGACTGCGAGCCAGTCTGCGAGCCGGACGGCGAGCCGGAGCCGCTGCCCTCGCCCATCGAGGGGATCGGCTGGGGCGCGTTGACGGGCGGCTGGTTCTGGAACGCGAGGATCGCCAGCAGGATCGCGACGGCGGTGATCAGCGCCATGAGCAGGAACGACACCAGCATCGTGATCCACCCGGCGCGGTCCGTGCGGCCGGGCCAGGGGAGCGGCCACGCACGGGTCGGTCCGGTGCCCGTGCGGTCGATCCAGTGCAGCCGGTAGTCGGGCCCGGACGGCTCGCTGAGCGGCGGGCTCATCGACAGGTCGACCGCCCGCAACACGCGGTCGGCCTCCAGAACGGCGGCCAGCGAGCCGTCGAAGGCCAGCGCCGCCCAGGGGGCGAGCGGACCGTGGTCCGCGAGGGCCGGGTCCTCGGCCTCCCCGCGGAATCGCACTGCCATGCGGCCGTCGTCCTGGTCCTGCCCGCCGCGGGCGACCACGGTGTCGATGTGCATGGCGTTGACCTCGCCGGCGAAGCGCGCGCGCGCCGCGGGGTCGGCGGCCGCGCCCTCGGACAGCAGGATGAGCAGGACCGCGTCTCCGCGGTCCTCGTGCGCCGCGAACGCCGTGCCGGCCGGGGTCGCGGTGAGGCGCGAGTCGAGCCAGAAGTCTCCGACCCGCGCCGGGTCGTCGTCGCGGAGCGGATGGTGACCGGCCATCGGGGCCGGGTCGCGGCCGGCGTCGTCGTGGGTGCTCATCGGTACCATCAAACCACGCGTCACCGGGCGGGCGCGTGTCCGGTCGGCGCGCTCGGGCCCGCGGGAGCGCTTCCTCCGGGCGCTATCGTTGGGCGCGGGTCACGACCGAACCAGAAGGAGTCACCGCGTGAGCACACCGTCGATCGACGAGACCGATCTGCCGCGCGACGTCGCCGGGGCCGCACGCCTGCTGGGCGACGCGATCAGCCAGGTGCAGCGGGTCATCGTCGGCCAGGAGCACATGGTGCAGCAGCTGATGGTGGCGCTGCTGGCGAAGGGCCACTGCCTGCTCGAGGGCGTGCCCGGCGTCGCGAAGACCCTGGCCGTCCGGTCGTTCGCGACCGTCGTCGGCGGCGACTTTGCGCGGGTGCAGTTCACCCCGGACCTCGTGCCCTCGGACATCGTCGGCACGCGCATCTATTCCGCGCGGACGGAGAGCTTCGAGATCGAGCTCGGCCCCGTGTTCGTCAACTTCGTCCTGGCCGACGAGATCAACAGAGCTCCCGCCAAGGTGCAGTCCGCGATGCTCGAGCTGATGGCCGAGAAGCAGGTGTCCATCGGGGGCCGCACCTACCCCGCGCCGAAGCCCTTCATCGTCATCGCCACCCAGAACCCCATCGAGTCGGAGGGCGTCTACCCGCTGCCCGAGGCCCAGCGGGACCGCTTTCTCCTCAAGGTGGATGTGCCCTACCCGCGCGGCAACGAGGAGCTGGAGATTCTGCGCCGCATGAGCGTCAGCCCGCCGGAGGCGAACCGGGTCCTCGACCCGGCGTCGGTGCGCCATCTGCAGGACATGGCTTCCAACGTGTTCGTCCACAACCTGGTGGCCGAGTACATCGTGCGGCTGGTGCTCGCCTCCCGGACCCCCGCCGATTTCGGCATGCCGGACCTCACCGGCGTCATCCAGATCGGCTGCTCGCCGCGCGCGACCCTGGGCCTCGTGGCCGCCTCGCGGGCGCTGGCGCTCATCAACGGCCGCGACTACGTGCTCCCCACCGACGTGCAGGCCGTCGCCCGCGACGTCATGGCGCACCGCATCGTGCTGGCCTTCGACGCCGTGGCGGACAACATCAACCCCACCGACGTCGTCGACCGCATCGTCGCCATGGTTCCGGCACCCACACCCGTGTGGAACGAGCAGCAGCGCGAGGCGGCGCACCAGAGCCATGCCCACCAGCCCGGGCGCAGCTGAGGGACCGCCCCGTGGCCCGACCCGACGAGAGCGGCGCCGAATGGTCGGTCCTCAGGCCGCCCACCGGGCCGACGATCCCACTGACGCGGCTCGCCCCCGAGGCGGCCCTGCGCCGGCTCGAACTGACGATCGTGCGCCGGCTGGAGGGCTTCCTCCACGGTGACCACCTGGGGCTGCTGCCGGGTGCCGGCTCCGACACCAACGACGCGCGCGTCTATCAGCCGGGCCAGGACGACGTCCGCAAGATCGACTGGGCCGTCACGGCCCGCACGACCGTCCCGCACGTCCGCGACACCATGGCCGACCGCGAGCTGGAGGTCTGGGCCCTGCTCGACGTGACCCCGTCGATGAACTGGGGGACCGAGGGCGTCACCAAGCGCGACCTGGGGATCGCGGCGATCGCCACCATCGGCTTCCTCAGCCAGCGGATGGGCGACCGTTTCGGAGGCATGATGATGCTTCCCGACCAGGTCAAGCGCCTGCCCGCCCGTTCAGGCCGCACAGCGCTCTACGGTCTGCTGCGCAAAATGCTCGTCGAGCCGATCGTGCCGGACCACGCCCCGGGCGACCTCGAACTCGCCGACGGCATCGAACACATGACCCGGTCCCAGCGGCGGCGCGGCATGCGCGTGATCGTCTCGGACTTCCTCACGCCGGGCGACTCGGAGCTGGATCCCGAGGTCCCGCCGCCGTGGGAGAAGGCGGTGCGCCGGCTGGCCGTGCGTAACCAGGTCCTCTGCGTCGAGGTCGTCGACCGACACGAACTGGAGCTGCCCGACGTCGGCGAGATGCTCATCCACGACCCGGAGACCTCGTTCGCGCGCTACGTCAACACCTCCGACGACGCCGCCCGGCGCCGCATGGACGCCGCCACCCGGGCTCAGCGCGAGCGGGTGCGCGTCGCGTTGCGGCGCGCCGGCGCCGGACACATCCAGCTCCGCACGGACCGGGACTGGGTGGCAGACATCGCCCGGTTCGTCCTCAACTACCGGCGCATCGCGGGCATGCTGCACCAGCCCCCCCAGGGGGTGAGCAAGTGATCCCGGAGTTCGAGAACCCGGAGCGGCTGTGGACGCTGCTCCTGCTGCCCGTGCTCGTCATCGTCTACCTCGTGCTGCTGCGGCTCAAGGGCCGCGTCGCGTTGCGGTTCACCAACACCGGGGTCCTCAACCGCGTCGTCGGTGCGCAGCGCCGCTGGACCCGGCATCTCGCGGTGGCGATGTCGCTGGCGTCTCTGGTGGCCTTGGGTCTTGCCTACGCGAACCCGCTCGGTACCGAGCGTCAGCCCCGCGAGCGGGCGACGGTGGTCCTCGTGGTCGACACCTCGCTGTCCATGTCGGCCGAGGACGTCGAGCCCTCCCGGCTCCAGGCGGCGAAGTCCGCCGCCGGCACCTTCGTCGAGAACCTCCCCGACAGCTTCAACGTGGCCGTGGTCGCCCTGTCCGGCCGCCCCTCGATCGTCGTCCCCCCGACCACTGACCGGGGCGTCACGCAGCGCGCCATCGCGGCCCTGGAACTCGCCGACGGCACGGCCATCGGCGACTCCATCGACGCCGCGCTGCGCGCGGTGGACCAGGCGCCCCCCGGAGAGGACGACGAGGAGCCGGCGCCGGCCATGATCGTCCTGCTCTCCGACGGCGCCTCCACCGAGGGCGCAGCCCCGGACCAGGCGGTGAGCCGCGCCAAGGGCCGCGACATCCCGGTGTTCACGATCGCCTACGGCACCCAGAACGGTTTCGTCGACATCGACGGCCAGCGCGAGAACGTCGCTCCCGACGCCGCGACGCTGGAGCGGATCGCTGTCGAGACCGGCGGACGCTCGGTCGACGCCGACGACGCCGAGTCCCTCGCGACGGCGTATCGACAGATCGGCTCCGTGGTCGGCTATGAGGACGTCAAGAAGCCCATCACGGCGCAGTACGCGTTCGCCGCCCTGGGGTTCGCCATCGTGGCCGCTCTGGGGGCCGTCATGATGGCCGCGAGGTGGCCGCGATGACGCCCCTCATGCTGGAGTTCATGCGACCCGAGCGGCTGTGGGCGCTGGCCATCATCCCGCTCATCGCGGTCCTGTACGTCCTGCTCGCCGGGCGCCGCGTCGAGCGACCGATGAGCAGCCGCCTGCGGGTCGTCCTGCCCCGTGACGCCGCGTGGAAGCGGCACGGCGCCGTCCTGCTCGCGCTCCTGAGCCTCGGCTCGCTCATCATCGCGTGGGCGGTGCCGAAGGACTACGTCGATCAGCCGCGCGACCGGGCCACCATCGTCGTCGCGCTCGACGTCTCCTGGTCCATGGAGGCCGAGGACGTCGAACCCAACCGGCTCGCGGCGGCCCAGGCCGGCGCCAAGGCCTTCATCGACTCGCTGCCCGAGAGGTTCAACGTGGCGCTGGTCACGTTCGCGGGCACGCCGGACATCGCGGTGCCCCCGACCATCGACCGTGGTGCCGTCGCCCGGGCCATCGACGCCGTCCAACTCGCACCCTCGACGGCGGTCGGGGAGGGCGTCTACGCCAGCCTCAAGGCGTTGACGCTGGTGGCCCCGGACCCGGACGACCCGGAGGCCGTCGCCCCCGCCGCGATCGTCCTGCTGTCCGACGGCGCGACCAACATCGGCCGGAGCTCGGCCGGCGCGGCCGAACTGGCGGCGAGCCAGGAGGTTCCCGTCTACACCATCGCGTACGGCACCGACAACGGCTATGTCGAGCAGGACGGGCAACGCCAGCGGGTCGCCGTCGACCACTACGAGCTGTCCGAGATCGCCCGACTCTCGGGTGGCAAGAAGTACGCGGCGGAGAACAGCGGTCAGCTGCGCGAGGTGTACGAAGCCATCCGGCGCTCGGTCGGGACGGAGCGGGTGCCGGCCGAGGTGACCGACCGCTACGCGGGGCTCGCCATCATCTTCGCCGCCCTGGCCGCGCTCGGCGTCATCTCGCTGGGCGCCCGTTGGCCCTGATCGGGCGTACCGGGTCGTACGGGTTCGGTACCGAATTGGACCAGCGCCAGCCACTGCCACGTACGGGCACTACCGTGGGGGTCAGCTCACTCATCCGGGCCGGGTGGGTCGTTGGCCTGTATGGGGGGGGGCCAACGGCCCACCCGATTGCCTGTCCCCGCCCGGCCGGTGCTTGAATGGACCGTGGGGCCCTGACGATCGGGAGGTGAGGCGTGGCGAGCATCGCTGAGCGCCTGGCCGCCGTCCGGGCCGACATCGATGACGCCTGCCGCGAGGCCGGCCGCGACCCCGCCGAGGTCCGGCTGCTGCCGGTGTCGAAGTACCACACTGTTGACAGCATCCGAGAGGCGCGCGCCGCCGGATACGTCCTCTTCGGCGAGAACAAGGTGCAGGAGATGGCCGCCAAGCACGCGGCCCTGCACGGGGAGGGGATCGGGTTCGCCGTCATCGGTCACGTCCAGACGAACAAGGCCCGCCAGGTCGCGGAGCTCGCAGCAGAACTGCACTCCCTGGACAGCATCCGCCTGGCCGAGGCGCTCCAGCGTCGTCTGGAGGGAACGGGGCGCCGCCTTCCGGTCCTGATCCAGGTCAACACCTCCGCAGAGGAGGCCAAGTCCGGCGTCCGGCCCGACGAGGCGGCCGCGTTCGCCGCCGCACTCAGGCCCTACGACCTGCTCGAGGCCCGCGGCCTCATGACCATGGCGGTCAACAGCCCGGACCGCGATGCGGTGGCGGCCTGCTTCCGCACCCTCGCGGGGCTGCGGGACGCGCTGCGTGACGCCGACGGGGGCGGTTGGGACGACCTGAGCATGGGCATGTCAGGGGACTACCGCATCGCCATCACGCACGGCGCCACGACGGTCCGGCTGGGGACCGCGGTGTTCGGCCCCCGCGAGAACTAGGAGAGGTTCTCGATCGCGAGCCGCGGCACGTCAGGGCTGGGGGCCATCCCGAACACCTGCTCCAGGAACGACACCTGCGACTCCAACGCGGCACGCCGAGCCGACATCGAGCGGAACCCGTGACCCTCACCGTCGAACATGACCAGCGCCACCGGGAGCCCCGCGGCGCGGACTGCCTCCGCCATGCGCTCGGCCTGGTCCGGGGGCACCACCTTGTCGTCGGTGCCCTGCAGGATCAGCATCGGGGTGCGGAGCCGGTCCAGATGGTTGATGGGCGAGCGGGCCTCGTACACCTCGCGCCCGGCCGGCCAGGGAGCGATGAGCGAGTCCAGATAGCGTGACTCGGCCTTGTGCGTGTCGGTGGCGAGGGTCGGCAGGTAGCCGATGCCGTAGCGGCTGATGCCGGCGGCGTAGACGTCGGTCGACACGAGTGACTTCAAGGTGGTGTACCCGCCGGCGCTGCCGCCGGTGATCGCGACCCGATGGGCGTCGACGGTCCCGTCCGACGCCAGGACGCCGACCACCGCGGCGGCGTCGGCGACGTCGAGCTCGCCCCAGGCGCCGCGCAGCCGGTCACGGTAGGCGCGTCCGAAGCCGGTGGACCCCGAGTAGTTGACGTCGACCACCGCGAATCCGCGCGAGACCCAGAACTGGATGCCGGGATCGTAGGACGCCGTCGTCATCGAGGTGGGCCCGCCGTGCGTCAGCACGATCAGCGGGGGTCGGGGCGTGCCGGGCAGGTAGAGCCATGCGTGCACCGGGCCGGCCGGCCCGTCTGCCCAGACGGCCCGCGGGGCGGCGACGACCCGGCCGGACCCGCCACCGGCCAGGATGCGGTGCGTTCCGTCGGGGTGGAGCCCCACCAGGGTCGCGGGCCGGTCCGGCCACTCCGCGACGGCGTAGAGGACGCCATCGTGTGCCGCGACCGACTCGATCGACGTCGTCCCGGGGAGCGGGTGGGTGACGGCGCCGGTGCGGGGATCCCACACGGCCAGCGACCCGATGCCGCCGTCGAACTCCACGGAGGCGATGGCGCCGCCCGCCACGACGGCGGCCACCGGGGGCGTGAGGACCCAGGTGGGGACGTCGCAGTCGTGCGGGACGCGCCACGCGGGTCCGTCCTCGACGCGCCAGTTCCAGAACCCCGACTCGTCCGTGGTGTGGGCGAGCCTGCCGTCATCCAGCCACAGGGGCCGCTGGGCCGACACGCCGGGGCGGGCCGACACGGCGCGCGCGAGGCCGGGATCGGCGAGCGGGGCGGTCCAGACCTCGCTGGTGTCCCAGCTCATGTCGGGGTGGTTCCACTGGTACCAGGCGAGCTGGCCGGCCCGGAGGCGGAGGCCGGCGTAGAAGTCGGCGCCCGTGACCAGGACGCGGCCGCCGTCGGGATTGTCCGACGACAGCGACAGCGCGACGATCTCGGTGCGCGGCTCCGGCGACGCGGAGTGGTCCTCCCGCACCGCCAGGAGAACTCCGTCGGCTGCGCTGAGGGCCAGGCCGCCGTAGACGAAGGGCGAGTCGGCCGGCGTCAGGGGCGTCCGGCGATCGCCGTCGACCAGCCAGACGCGCCGGGTGCGATCGTCGCAATGGGCCAGCAGATGGCCGTCGACGGCGTAGGCGCCGCCGCCGTACTCCATGACGCGCGAGCGAACCTGTGCCTCGGGGGTGAGGTCGGTCACGGTGCCGTCGGCCAGGCGGCGCACGGTCACCCGGCCGTCCTCCGCGGCGATGGTCGCCAGCCAGTGGACACCGGCGGACGTGGCCGTGACCTGGGACACGGCGTCGGGATAGTGCAGGACGGCATCGAGCGGCAGGGGGTCGCGCATGCGGTCCTGTCTACCGGCCCGGAGGCGGCCGCACAACCGGGCACGTGATGCCTCATGTCAATACCTCCGGGTGAACTGATCGTTGCCTCAGCAGTGAACCTCCGGTTCGCCAGGTCGTTGCCTCACCTGTTTCCTCCGGTTAGCCGGTCGCGGTCCGGCGTTGCCGGGCG